>JBCBDZ010000013.1:0-35256 GCA_038529225.1 Pseudomonadota bacterium
AAAATCCCGTCTGGAAGGCGGCGTGGAACAGGAACTGGCCCGCAATGGTGTCATAGAGGCCAGTCTGCACAGACATGTCCCGCACCGGCACCATGAGAATCTGAAACGGAATGAAATTGCCCGCAACGAACAGGAAAAACAGTGGCAGCGCCACACGGAATTTGTAGATCGCCAGCGCATAGCCAGCCAGGCAGGCCAGAGCAACCGAGATGGCGACCGTGGGCACGGTGATCAACACCGAGTTCCACATATACTGCGCCGCCGCCGATTGCGTGAACACAGCCGTGTAATTTTCGATCAGCGCAAATTCAGACGGCCAGCCGAATACGTTGCCCGAGTTGATGTCCTTGGCCGACCGGATCGAGGTCAGGAAAATGGCCAGAAGCGGCAACAGCCAGAGGATCAGAGCGAAAGGCAGGAACGCCTGGTAGCCGTAGCGGACGGCAGCGGAGGATTGTTCAATCGGACGCGGAAACATCAGCGCAACCCCTTTTCGTCTTGGTACATCTGCCAAAGGAAATAGCTGATGAAGATCAACATGATACCGAACAGAACGGTAGCAACCGAGGAGCCATAGCCATAGCGTTCGCCGTATTCGGAAATGGCCACTTCATACATGTAATGGGACAGCACGTTGGTCGATCCAAACGGCCCCCCTTGGGTCATGATCGCAATCATATCGAAAGACCGCAACGCGCCGATCACCGTAACCACGATGGCAATGAAGGTGGCGGGTTTGAGTTGCGGGACAACCACGTACCACAGCATCTTCCAGCCTTTGGCGCCGTCCAGACGCGCGGCTTCAATCTGGTCTGCGGACACGTTGTTGAGACCTGTGAGATACAGGATCATGCAATAGGCAATCTGCGGCCAGAGACCGGCGGCAATGATGCCATAGGTCGCCCATTCCGGACTCGACAGGATGTCAGGCACAGGTCGCGCGCAGGTGAACGTCGCGTTGCCAAGAATGTTGACCGTCTCCTCGCAAAAAATTGCCTTCCAAACCGTGCCCACGACCCCGAAATCCGGGTTGTAGAACCAGCCAAAGATGAGGCCGACCACGACTTGGGAAATCACGAAGGGGAAGAAGAACATCGATTTGTAAAACCGCATGCCCGTCACCGTCTGGTTCAGGTAGAGCGCGATGAACAGGCCCAACGGCACCGCCAGCATGTATAGGATCAGCCACGCGAGGTTATTGCGCAGCGAGGTCCAGAAATTCGGATCCTCCCATAGCTTGGCGTAGTTCTGAAATCCGACCCATGTGGCGGTGCTTTCGCCATCCGCCGTGTAGAGGCCGTTCCACTCATAAAGGCTCAGCCACAGACTCTGGAAAATCGGGATCACAACGTAGATGGCGAAAAAGATCAGCGCAGGGATCAGAAAGAACCAAGGCGCGACAGCCAGCTTGTTTCGCTTCAGCCAACCGGGTTCATCTGAAACAGCGGAATTGGGGGCAACGGCGTGGGTCATGTCGGACTCCTGCTCTGGTGTCGGGGTCGCCCGGTCGGGCGCAGATCAACCCTTTGAAAACGCTAAAATCTAGCACTTACAACGTGTTGATGAGAAAATGTGGGGCGGGCATGATCGCCCGCCCCGACTGTCGCTTACTTGTAGACTTCTTCCTGAACCGCATCGAGGCGCTCAAGGATTGCGTCCATTTTGGACGTGTCCAGCATGAACTCCTGGAAGCCTTCCATGCCCGCCTTGGCCATCTCGGCCGGTGCGTCACGGTCGTAGAATTGCGCCAGACCGGCCGCTCCATTCAACAGGGCAAACCCTTCCTGAATGAACTTGTCATCCGAGATATCAGCCTTGGAGTTGATGGGCAGCTGACCAATGGTCTTGTTCCACTGTGTCTGCACATCGGGCCGCGCAACGAAGGCGAGGAACTTCTTGGCATCTTCGACGTTTTTGGCATTTGTTGGGATAAAGAATGCGTCCGCAGGCGCTTCTTCGGCTCCGGGGATCGACGGATCGATCGTTGGGAACGGCATGAAGTCGATCTGATCTTCGGTCAAACCTGCGTTCTTGTAGCCATCGACCGAAAAGTTGCCCATCACATACATCGCAGCATCACCATTGGCGAAAGGTGCGATGGCGTCCTGCCAGCTCATTGAGGCGTGGTTGTCCACAAACCCACACTCGTTGATCAGCGTTTCCCAGTTGGTGAACGTCGCCTTGATGCGCGGATCAGTGTATTTGATCTTGCCCGCAGTCAGGTCGTTGTGCACGTCATAGCCGTTGGTGCGCAGGTTCAGGTAGTCGAACACGCCAGCGGCTGTCCAAAGGAACTTGGTTCCGATGGTGAAAGGTGTCACGCCATTGGCTTTCATCTTGCCGCAAGCCGCGAGCAGCTCGTCCCATGTCTGGGGCTCTTCAAGCTCCAGCAGGTCAAAGATATCTTTGCGGTAGTAGATGCCCCACTGGTAATAGCTGTAAGGCACACCCCAGATTTTGCCGTCACGGCTCATCGTGGGCATGATCGCGGCCAGGTCTTCCTTGAAGCCGTTTTCTTCCCAAACATCATCGACAGGCTGGAACAGGCCCGCGTCCACAAAGGGGGCCATCCGGTTGCCAGGGTACCAGCTTGTCACGTCAGGCGCATCAGCCGTCAAAAAGTTGCGGATCGCCGTTTTGTGGGCTTCGCGGTCGTTGTTGTTGACGATCACGTTGATGTCGGGGTTTTCCTTTTGGAAAAGTGCCACAGCATCGTCAAAGCCCTTCTTAGGGCCTGGGTTGAGGTCATCAAAGTTGATGACCAGATCGCGCGCGAACGCACCGCCTGCCATAGCCGACAGGGCAATAGCCGCCACAGCGGTTTTCACATTCAGGAACATGGTTTCCTCCCTTAGTTCCGTTTCTCCCGTGCCGGGCCTTGTCTCATTGGTCCGGAAACGGAAAGTCAGATTTCTTTTGACTTAAAGTCTCTCTTCATGGAAGTTCCACATAGTGAAACTGCATTCCAACTATTGGAACTATGCGGTGACATGTTCGGCAGGTCAACAGATTCCTGCGGAACGGTTTGGGAGGACCAAGATGAACAGCGCAGCGCCCCGTTCGGGGGACGGAACGATCGGAAAGGCACTTGAGGTGCTGGATCTGGTGGCGCAGGCCGAACGGCCTGTGCGGTTTTCCGAACTGCTGACCATGTCCCCCCACCCCAAGGCGACGCTCTATCGGTTGGTCCAGACGCTGACCAATCTGGGAATGCTGCGTTACGACGTCGACCGCCAGACCTATGCGCCCGGTTTGCGCCTTGTTACGCTGGCCCATGCGGCATGGCGCCAAAGCTCGCTCGCACCCATCGCGCGTCCGCATATCGATGCCCTGAGTGAAGCCGTAGGTGAAACAGTCCACCTCGCGCAACTGGACGGCGGACAGGTGCTCTACGTGGACAAACGAAACGCTGCAGACCCGATCGAAATGTTTTCTCAGGCCGGCAAAGTCGGCCCCGGCTATTGCACGGGCGTCGGCAAGGCCATGATCGCCTTTCTGAGTGATGACGCACGCGACACGGCGCTGTCGCAGCAAGCATGGTTCGCCCACACGGCCCACACGCACACCTCGCCCGACAGCCTTTCGGCGGAACTGGATACGATTCGCAACGAGGGAATCGCCTTTGACCGCGAAGAGCATGAACCCGGCATTATCTGTGTCGCGGCCCCTATTCTGTCCGAAACCGGTCGCTCGATCGGCGCGCTCAGCGTGACGACATCCACCGCGCGCAAATCGCTAAACGATCTGACCGCACTTGCGCCGCACCTGCAAACAACCGCGCGCGACATCGCGCAGGCCGCTGCCAACTGGCAGTTCCCAAGCCAATGACACTGAATTCAAGGGGGAGAAACACATGACCGGCGTGACACTGAACAAAGCCATAAAACGCTATGGGGCCACGCAGGTGATCCATGGCGTGGACCTGACGATCGACGATGGCGAATTCTGCGTCTTTGTCGGGCCTTCGGGATGTGGCAAGTCCACTCTTCTCCGCATGATCGCCGGGCTTGAAGAAACCTCTGACGGTCAGATCAACATCGGTGCGCGGGATGTGACCCACATGGACCCGGCTGCGCGCGGGGTGGCGATGGTGTTCCAGACGTACGCGCTTTACCCGCACATGACGGTCAAGGAAAACATGGGCTTTGGGCTCAAAATGAACAATGTTCCCAAGGACGAGATTGACCGCAAAGTCTCCGAGGCCAGCAAGATCCTCAAGCTGGACGAATACCTGAACCGCAAACCCAAAGCCCTGTCGGGCGGACAACGCCAGCGTGTCGCCATTGGCCGGTCCATCGTGCGTGGCCCCGAAGTGTTCCTGTTTGACGAACCCCTGTCGAACCTCGACGCCGAACTGCGGGTGGACATGCGGGTCGAAATCGCGCGGCTGCACAAGGAACTCGGCACCACCATGATCTACGTCACCCACGATCAGGTCGAAGCGATGACGCTGGCCGACAAGATCGTGGTGCTGCGTGCAGGACACATCGAACAGGTGGGCAGCCCGATGCACCTGTATCAGGACCCGGACAACAAATTCGTCGCGGGGTTCATCGGCTCGCCTGCAATGAACTTTGTCAATGGCGTGGCGCAGGACGGCGCGGTGGCTGTGCCCGCGCTGTCTGACGTGGTAATCCCGACGTCCGTGGCGTTGCCGGCGGCCGGAACACCCGTCATTGTCGGCGTGCGTCCGCAGGACATGGACCTCAGGGCCGAAGCCTCGCCAATCCAGCTCGACATCCGCGAACGGCTCGGCGGTGTCGCCTATGACTACCTCACCACACCGACAGGCGAACGGCTGGTGGTCGAAAGCCGGGGCGACATGGCGATGGACGAAGGAACCGAAGTCACGGTCACGTTCGACCCGGCGCGCGCGATGTTTTTCGATGCCGAGAGCGAGGCGCGCCTGCGCTGAACGCCAGTCTGTAACCTTGCATATACGACCGCTCATGTTTCGGCATGGGCGGTTTTTTTGTCAAAGAAGAGCCTGTGGACAAGTGTTTTCGGCGTACGGGATAACGGAGTCCCAACTATCGCGAATTTACAAATTTCGCGCCTCTTCCCGTGTGTAAATCTTTCAGAACGTATCAAAATTGCAAGACTGACACGCAACAAGCGCGAAGAACCGAAGCCATTCCGCCCACGCAAACCGTGCACCAGAGGTTAAAGTGCAACCTCTTAAGGAACACTTAACAAATTGTAACGAAGGGAAATTCAACCTTGCTGGCGCAGGTATTCCATAATCGCAGGACGGACATTCATTTCGCCGCGATGGCGCGCATCCGCGATCACCTTGCGCACCTCTTCGAGGTTGGACCGGCGCAACAAGGATTTGACCGGCCCGATAGACGCCGGGCGCATGGAAAGGTTGCGCAATCCAATGGCCGCAAGACACAATGCCTCAACGGGGCGTCCCGCGTCTTCACCACAGAACGACAAGGGGGTGTCCGTGACCGCACAGCGTTCCACGATCCGCTCGATAAAGCTCAGAAAGGACACGTTCAGAGTATCATAGCGCCGACGCACCCGTTCATTTTCACGGTCCGCCGCAAAGAAGAACTGCTTGAGGTCGTTACCGCCAATGGACAGAAACCCAACCTCTTCAAAGAATTTCTGCGGTGCAAAAGCAAGGCTGGGCGTTTCCAGCATCGCACCCACTTCGATCTTCTCGGGCAATAGATTGCCAAGCGCGCGCTCACGCTCAATCGCCTTGTCCATCAAGGCGTGGGCGCGGGTATACTCCTCGAACTGGGCCACAAACGGAAACATCACCGTCAGGGGACGCCCTTTGGCCGCGCGCAGCAGGGCCTGCAATTGCATCAGCATCACGCCGGGCTTGTCCAGTCCAACGCGGATCGCGCGCCAGCCCAGCGCCGGGTTCGGCTCATCATTGGGCTTCATGTAAGGCAGAACCTTGTCCGACCCGATATCAAGCGTGCGGAATACCACCTTCTTGCCGCCAGCCGCATCCAGAACGCGCGCATAAAGCGCGGACAATTCCGACCGTTTGGGCATCTGGTTGCGAATAAGAAACTGCAACTCGGTGCGAAACAGGCCAACACCCTCGGCACCCGACCCTTCAAGCGAAGGCAAGTCGGCCATCAGACCGGCATTCATGGACAGCGCAATCACCTCACCGCAGAGCGTCTGAGCCGGTTTGTCCCGGATCGATACATAGCGTTCGGCAGCGGCCGCCTGCATCGCCATCTTGTCGCGAAAGGCAGTGACCACCTGATCGTCCGGGCGAAGATGGACAATCCCCTGCTCCCCGTCCACCAGCACATGATCACCGTTCAGGGCCTCGAGCGTGGCGCGATCCGCATGAACGATCAACGGAATTGCCAGTGCACGCGCCACAATAGCCGCATGAGATCCCACCGATCCCGCTTCCAGCACGATGCCCTTGAGTGCCCGGCCATAATCCAGCAGTTCCGCAGGCCCGATATTGCGCGCCACGAGGATCGGATCAGGCGGCATATCAGCGCCTGTGTCTTGGCCCTGCCCGGTCAGAATACGCAGCAAACGGTTGGACAAATCGTCCAGATCGCTCAAACGCTCCCGCAGATAGTTGTCGCTGGCCTGCCCCATACGGGCGCGGGCCAGAGACTGCTCTTTTTCCACCGCCGCTTCGGCGCTGAGGCCATTGGAGATATCCTCTTCCATCCGGCGCATCCAGCCCTTGGAATTGGCAAACATCCGGTACGCCTCGAGCACCTCGGCCTGTTCCTTGTCGGCCGAGGCAAGGGCAAGCATCTTGTCGACGCCGACGCGCAGTTCTTCAACGGCGACCTTCAGGCGTTCCAATTCGCGGTGCGGATCATCGGCAATCGGATTCGTCACCACAACGCGCGGCTCATGCAGCCAGATATGGCCCTCGGCCACGCCTTCCTGTGCGATCGTGCCGCGCAGCATCGCAGGCTGGCTGTGGCGTTTTCCCATGGCGCTGCCTTCGCCGACAAACGCGCCCAGCTCCGTCATCTCCGCCAGCACCATGGCAACCACTTCAAGGGCGTAAATCTCGTCTGCGGAATACTCGCGCGCGTCCTTGGACTGCACCACCAGAACGCCAAGCGCCTCGCCAAGCCGTTGCACAGGCACACCAAGGAAACTGGAAAACACCTCTTCGCCCGTCTCGGGCATATAGCGGAAACCGCGCGCAGCGGGCGCATTGGCCGTGTTGACGACCTCGCGACGGCGGGCCACGCGACCGACAAGCCCCTCGCCCAGCCGCATCCGGGTCCGGTGTACGGATTCGGGGTTCAACCCTTCGGTGGCGCACAGCTCCAGCGTCTCTTCATCGCGGAACAGGTAGATGGAACACACTTCGGTGCCGATACTGTCCGCAATCAGATGGGTGATCTTGTCCAGTCGCGCCTGCCCGGGGTCATCCCCTGCCATGGCATCGCGCAATCGCCCCAAAAGCTTGCGGCTTTCTGTTTCCACCCGTTCGGCCATTGGCCCACGCCCCTCAAAGTCTCGGAAAACAGCTTAGATCACAGACCCTGAAAAAGCGAAACGACAAAGCGCGGCGAGACATGAATTTTCTCTACCATAGGTAGTGCACTGCGCAGTTCAGCGACATACGCCACCGTACGCGCCCAATTGCTATGCGGCCTTTTCCAGTTCAAACGCATCGTGCAGCGCCTGCACGGCAAGTTCCATGTATTTTCGATCGATCAAAACAGAAATCTTGATTTCCGACGTCGTGATGACCCTGATGTTGATGCCCTCCGCACTCAGGCAATCAAACATCTTGGCGGCGACACCGGTGTGACTGCGCATGCCGATGCCGACAACACTGACTTTGGCGACATCCGTGTCGGCGATCAGTTCGTGAAAGTTGATCACGCCGGCAGTCTTGGCCTCATCCATCGCCTTTTCCGCGCGTTTGACCTGATCGGTGGGACAGGAAAAGGTCATGTCGGTGCGCCCCTCCTCACTGATGTTCTGCACGATCATATCGACCAGCACACCGCCCTCACTCAGCGCACCAAAGATCGCCGCGGCAATGCCGGGGCGGTCCGCAACGCTGACCAGCGTCATCTTGGCTTCATCCCGGCTATAGGCGACACCGGCCACAACATTGCTTTCCATGATTTCCTCCTCATCACACACCAGTGTCCCGGCGGTATCGGATTGCTCTTCAAAACTGCTCAGTACACGCAGACGGACCTTGTAGCGCATGGCCAGCTCAACAGACCGGGTCTGCAACACCTTGGCGCCAAGCGAGGCCAGTTCCAGCATCTCTTCAAACGAGATTCGATCCAGCTTGCGGGCCTTGTTGGTGATGCGCGGATCGGTGGTATAGACGCCGTCCACATCGGTATAGATATCGCAACGCTCCGCGCCAAAAGCAGCGGCAAAGGCCACAGCCGTGGTGTCCGACCCGCCCCGGCCCAACGTGGTGATGCGGCCTTCGGGGCTGACCCCCTGAAACCCGGCGACAACGGCGACGCGCATGCCTTCGCCAAATTTGGTCATGATATTGTCGGTCGGGATCTCCTCGATCCGGGCACTGGAATGGGCCGAGGTGGTGCGGACCGGCACCTGCCATCCCTGCCAAGACCGTGCAGGCACGTCCATTTCCTGCAAGGTGAGTGCCATAAGCCCGGCGGTCACATTCTCACCAGATGATACAACGGCATCATATTCGCGTGCATCAAACAAGGGCGAGGTTTCATTGACCCAGCCGACCAGCTCATTGGTCTTGCCCGACATCGCCGACACGATGACGATCACGTCATAGCCTTTGGCCACCTCAACGCCCACACGCTTGGCAGCCCGGCGAATGCGGTCCAGAGTGGCAACTGACGTGCCGCCAAATTTCATTACAAGTACAGGCATAGCGCGCCCCACGTCCAAATTCGCCCGGGCCATATCGCCCCCCCCGCCCAGTTGCAAGGCAAGGCCTGCCCCACATCCTCTTCTCTTGGCCAAAAATACCACGGGGAGTCGCGCCAGCGACGGGGCAGAGCCCCTGAAACATGTCGTCACGCCAACGGCGTGCCCGCAGGATCAATAGGCGTGCGCCTGCCCGTCCCAGGTCTCGAAACACCCCGATGTGTCAAGGGACAGTGCCTCGAACCGCTGAACCAGACCGGCCACGGACTGATCGACCGTGATCGCCGCCGATGGCCCACCCATGTCCGTCTGCACCCAACCGGGGTGATAGATGCCCACAGCCACCTCACCAGCCAAATCTGTCGCAAGGTTGCGCCCGAGGTTCAAAACAGCTGCCTTGGAAGACCGATAAATGTAACTGCCCCCTGGCGCGCGGGTGTGCGAGGCCATCTGGGACGAGATGATGGCAATCTTGGGCCGCGCGGCGCGGCGCAGGTTGAGCAGCAACGCCTGAACAGTCAAAAACACGCCCGTGACATTGGCGGCAAAGGTCTGCGCCCAGAGATCGGCAGCATAACCGGTCTCCAGCGCGTCTCCCCGGTCCAGATACACACCCGCATTGCACACCAGCAGATCGACAGGCACATCCGCCAACCGCTGCGCCAAGGCACTGTGATCGCCAGGTTGAGTGACATCCAGCGTCACATCCGCCCCCGCCGACCGGCCCGTGCCGACGACACTGTGTCCGACAGCCTTGTAATGCGCAGCAAGCCCCGCACCAATACCGCGGGTCGCCCCTGTGATCACGATGTTCATGTGGTCAGTTTACCTTGCGTGTTGGAACAAAGGGCAGCGGCGCCACCGGAACCCCGTCTTCGACAAGCGCCTTGGCTTCGCGTGCGTTGGCCTCACCCCAGATCGGGCGCTCCGGGGCGTCGCCCAGATGCATGTCCCGGGCGTTCTTGGCGAAATCGCGGCCCACGTAAGTGGCGTTCTTTTCCACCTCTGCCCGCATCTTGGACAAGGTCGCTTCCATGTCCATGTGTCCTGTCGTTGTCTGTGGGTCGGTGATCGAGGGCACAACGGCTTCGGTCTTTGACGTGCTGACACGCGGCGCCATGATTGCCTTTTCAACGCGAGACGACCCGCAGGTCACACAGACCAGACGGCCGGACGCCTGCAAGCTGTCAAAGGCCGACGCGCTGGCAAACCAGCTCTCAAAGTCATGCCCCTCGGCGCATTTCAAAGTGTATTTGATCATCGTTGGGTCAACATATTCCGACACGCCCTGTGCGCAATGGGCGTCTTTGCCGCTCAGTACAGCGCGCGTGGATCGAAATCGCGCAGAATGCGCGCCAGTTCGGGCTCATCCACCATGCCGGCCGCCTTCTTGCGGCTCACCCATTTGCGGCTGCGCTGACCGGATTCCGGGAAATCACGGGCCAGCGATTTGACCTTGACGCCGTAAACCATCGCAACACACGGCAAACCGTGATCAACGTCATCCAACGTCTTGTTGTAGGAAAACAAACCCAAGGGGCGAGAGTCAGCTCTCCCGTGCACGCCCGCCTCTTCCCACGCCTCTTGCGCAGCACTTTCGGCGGGGGTTTTGCCATCCATGGGCCAGCCTTTTGGTAAAATCCACCGACCGGACCCACGGGATGTGACCAAGAGCACCTGTATCTTCTTGTTTTTCAAGCGGTAACACAGTGCGGCAAATTGCGTGCGCACATCAGTCTTATCGGCTTGTCCAAACGACAAAGGAAGCTGCTTGATAATCGGGGCGGTCACTGCCCAACCCTCCAATACTTTTTGTAATGATATGCTATATCTGGGCAAAAGACCAGAATACATTCAGGTTCGAACAAGATATGCCATTGACGTTACCATTTTGATGACACTTGGACGCGTCTTGGCAGGTTTTTACGCCTTGAGCCGCCCCGGACCTTGGCCAATAGTGCCCCCGATATGAAAACGTATATCCGGATCAAAGGCTTGGCCGTTGCGCTGGCCGTTGCATGTCTGCCGTCGAGCGCGGTTGCGACGCCGCTCAGCATCTTTGCAGCGGCCAGTTTGCAAGGTCCGCTCGATGCTTTGGCGGCAGAATACGCCCCGGACAGCACCGTCAGCTATGGTGGCAGCGGCACGATGGCGCGTCAGATCAGTCTTGGCGCGCCAGCAGATGTGGTCATTTTGGCCAATGAAACATGGGCGCACTGGCTGTTCGAGCAAGGCCACGCACCCACTCCGCCGCGCGCACTCCTGTCCAACAGGCTGGTGCTGGTCACGCCGTTGGGCGGGCCGCAATTCGAAACGATGGACGCAGCCACCCTGCGCACCGCCTTGGGCACAGGGCGGCTGGCCATCGGCCAGCACATGTCGGTGCCAGCGGGCATCTATGCGGCGGCGTGGCTCAAGACCATTGACGCCTGGGACAGGGTGCGCCCACATCTGGCCGAAACCGAAAACGTCCGCGCAGCCCTCGCATTGGTGGCGCGCGGCGAAGTGCCCTTGGGCATTGTCTACGCTTCTGACGCCCAAGCCAGCGCACAGGTGGCTGTGGCCTGGACCATCCCCGCCGACCAGCACCCGCACATCCTCTACCACGGTCTCGCGCTCACGCCTGCGGGCGACGCGTTCCTTGACCACCTCGCCACCCGCATCGCCACGTTCGAGGCTGCGGGTTTCACGGCCGTGCAATGAGCCTCGATCCGGCAGGCTGGGACGCCCTGCGGCTGTCGCTGCTGGTGGGCGTCGTGGCCACGCTGCTTGCCCTTCCTCTTGCCACATGGATCGCCTGGCTGCTGGCGCGGCGGGATTTTTGGGGCAAATCGCTGCTCAACGCGGCCGTGCATTTGCCGCTGGTCCTGCCGCCGGTGGTCACAGGGTACCTGCTGCTGATCGCCTTTGGACGCACCGGACCGGCGGGCATCTTCCTCGAAAAGACTTTTGGCCTCGTTCTCGCCTTCCGCTGGACGGGTGCCGTGCTTGCGGCCATCGTCATGGGCTTTCCACTCATGGTGCGCGCCATCCGCCTCGCGATCGAGGCGGTCGATCCCAGGATCGAAGCCGCCGCGCGGACCCTTGGCGCACCCCCCCTTGCCGTCTTTGCCACCATCACCCTGCCGCTGATCCTGCCGGGCATCCTTGCAGGCGGCGTCATGGGGTTCGCGAAGGCGATCGGAGAGTTCGGGGCCACCATCACTTTCGTCGCCAACATTCCCGGCCAAACCCAGACCATGCCATCCGCCATCTATGCCCTGCTGCAAGTGCCGGGCGGTGAAAATGCGGCCATCGCCCTTGTGCTCTGGGCCTGTGTGCTCGCATTGGGCGCGGTGGTCTTGTCGGAATGGCTTGCGCGGCGGGTCGCAAAACGGATTGCAGGCGCATGAGCCTCGACGTCACCCTCACGCACCGCTTTGACGACTTCACCCTTGATGTCGCGTTCGAGGCGGGCCCGGGCGTTACGGCATTGTTCGGGCGTTCGGGCGCGGGCAAGACCACCATCGTGAACGCCATCGCAGGGCTGCTGCGCCCCGACAGCGCCCAGATCCGCCTCAACGACACCATTTTCAACGACGACAAAACATATCTGGCCACGCACAACCGTCGGGTCGGATACGTCTTTCAGGATGCGCGCCTGTTCCCGCACCTGACGGTGGCCGAAAACCTCGACTATGCGGGGCGCTTTGGGGCGCGGGTGCGCGGGCGGCCCCACATCATAGAACTGCTGGGCATTGGAGACCTGCTCCGCCGTCGTCCTGCCACCCTGTCGGGGGGCGAAAAACAGCGTGTGGCACTGGGGCGCGCGCTTCTGTCTGATCCTCAGCTGCTCTTGATGGACGAACCGCTCGCCGCGCTCGACGGACCGCGCAAGTCCGACATCCTGCCCTATCTCGACAGGCTCAAGTCCGACACCGGCGTGCCCATCCTTTATGTCAGTCACGCCGTGGACGAGGTCGCACGGCTCGCCGATCACATGGTGCTGCTTTCGGGCGGCAAGGTCGCGCGCAGCGGCCCCCTGTTTGAAGTGATGGCCGATCCCGCCGCCGTCCCACTGCTGGGGGTGCGCGAAGCCGGCGCAGTGCTGCAGGCCAAGGTCACAGACCATGGTCAGGACGGACTGTCCACTCTGCAGGTCGCTGCCGGTACGCTCAACCTTTTGGGCGTGCAGGCCCCGGTCGGCGCGCAGATACGGTTGCGCGTGCTGGCGCAGGATGTGCTGTTGTCGCTTGAGATGCCACACGGCCTCAGCGCGCAGAACATTCTCCCGGTCACAATTACCGCCATCCGGACCGGAGACGGGCCCGGCGCGGCCATCGCGCTCGATGCCGGGGGCGACGCGCTGCTGGCTCGGGTCACAGGCCGCGCGGTGACATCCTTGGGGCTCAAACAGGGCCAGAAGCTGTTTGCGATCATCAAGGCGACGTCAGTGGCGCAAGACGCCATCTCGGGCGGTCCTACTTCAGCGCCTTCACCTCAGTCTTGAGGCGGGCCACCATCACGTCATGGGGCTGATCGGCCTCAATCGCCAAGCGGCGCAGACCGAAATGCACGTGCGCCACGTCCGTGTAATAGTTGGTATAGGCGTAATTCGTCGCCGCCCCCGCCACAGCCCCCAGCACGGGCACCGCCTGTGCAGCAAGCTTTTGGCCCATCACGATCGCCAGACGCGGTGCGACCCGAGCAATGATCGCCTGCATCGCCGTCCCTGTCAGCGCTACGCGGGCCGACAGAAAGGCCAGATCAGACCCGTCATCATGTTCCAGCGGGCCTGCCGCGGCAAAGACCTGCACGCAGTCAAAACGCACAGAGTCTGCGGCAGGATCAAACCCGTGTTCGACGGCAACACCTTCAATCACTCGCAACAGGAGGGTTGTTGTGACCGGCAGTTCGGCGAGGGCGGTGGGCAAACCGCCAAAACCGCCCGCAGCACCCATCGCCGTGCTGACGGCCAAGTTCAGCCATTCGGCCTGATCCGGTACGACCTGACGCGATCCACTGGCCGCACGCAAGGCCTGCGTCAGGGCCAGCCGCGTCGCCCCATCCAGTTGCGCACGCACCGGACCGGGGAGACGATCCAGCAAACCATCGGCCCCCGTACCAAGTGTATTGAGCAGTTGAATGCCAAAGCCGCCCGCCGACGCATAGCGCCGGGCAAGGCGTTCAATTTCCTTCTCCGGGTCAAGAACGGGGCGGGCAAGCATGATCTCTGTCATGTGCAATAGATTGGGACGCGCGCCCCTCGTTTCAATCGCTGCGGGTCACGTCCCCGGCAATGCCGACCCACGCGCCGGGGCACAAGGCATGGCCCAGCACCCGCTCGGGATTGGTCGGCGGGGGCATGATCACGCCGTCCAGCCGGGTAAAGCCAAACCGACCGTAATAGGGGGCATCGCCGATCAAAAGGACCCGCTCCCATCCCATCGACGCTGCCGTTGCCATCGAGGTCTCGATCAAAACAGCGCCAAGCCCCTCACCCTGATGGGTTGGATGGACAGCGACAGGCCCAAGCAGAAGCGCATGCGCAGCAGCAATCCGTACCGGCCAGTACCGGATCGCACCGCCCAGCGTGCCATCCGCATCGCGCGCCACAAGGCTTAGGGAGGCCACCGGATCGACCCCGTCCCGCAACCGATAAGACGACAATGCCTCGCGCCCTGGGGCAAAGCACAGATCATAAAGCGCCTCGACCTCCCACCAGTCGTCCGGGGTTTCTGTCATCAAGTTGAACATGTCTGGCCGGATCGCAGGTCTCGTCAGGGGTGGCTGTCGCCCTAGCATGGGGGTAGTGGTGCTTGCAAACCACTGATCAGGAGACGCCCATGTTCTACCGACCCGCCGATGGCCACGGCCTGCCGCACAACCCGTTCAACGCCATCGTCACACCTCGGCCCATCGGATGGATTTCGACACGCGGCGCGGATGGATCGGACAATCTGGCCCCTTACTCCTTCTTCAACGGCGTGGCCTACGTCCCCCCACAGGTCATGTTTTCGTCGACCGGAACCAAGGAGGACCGGGACGGCACGAAGGACTCCGTCTCCAACATTCGCGAAACCGGCGTGTTCTGCGTGAACATCGTGGAATACGCGATGAAGGACGCGATGAATCAGACCTCGGGCCCATGGGAGGCCAGCACGGACGAGTTCGAACTGGCGGACATCGAAAAAGCCGAATGCGGCGAGATCAACTGCGCCCGTGTGGGGGCGGCGCCGGCATCTCTTGAGTGCAAGCTGACGCAAATCGTGCAGATCGAAGGGCCTTCGAACTATGTGGTCTTTGGCGAAGTCGTGGGCGTGCATATGCGCGATGACTGCCTTGTGGATGGCATTTTCGACGTGTTGAAGTACCAGCCCCTGACACGGCTGGGCTATCGCGACTATGGTGTGATCCGGGACAAGTTCAGCCTCAAGCGCCCGGGCGAATGACATGTTTCCTGACGCCGCCCGTGCCTATCCCGTGACGCTGCCGGATGGATCAGATCATCCCGGAACCGTCTTTCTGGATCAGGTCATCGACCATCCGGGCTGGGACGTCGGTGCCTACAGTTACGCATCGGATTTCGCCCCGCCCGAGGACTGGGCATCGCATCTCGCCCCCTACCTGTTTGGTCCGGGGCCCGGTGGTCTGCGCATCGGGCGGTTTTGTCAGATTGCCCACGGGGCCCGTTTTCTGACGGCGGGCGCAAACCATGCCACAGACGGGCTTACGACCTTCCCCTTTCCAATCTTTGATCCCGAGCAGATCGCAACCTACCAACCTGACACGCGCGACACGGTGGTCGGACACGATGTATGGCTGGGTTACGGTGCGATCGTGTGCCCGGGAGCGCGGATCGGGAATGGCGTGATCATCGGTGCCGGTGCAGTGGTGCGCGCAGAGGTGCCGGATTTTTCGATTGTGATCGGCAATCCCGGACAGGTGGTCAGGCGGCGGTTTTCGCAAGCGGAGTGTGCGCGCATGGCACGGCTTGCATGGTGGCACTGGCCCGCTGACCGCGTTGAGCGGGCGGTGCCTGCTTTGCTCGCCAATGATATCGCAGCGCTGGAAACGCTCTGACGGGGCGTTTTTTGAAGGCAAAAAACGGCTGGAAACCGACGCGGTTTCCAACACCCGACACCCCGCTTCGTGACGGCCTCGACGCAGAGAAACGTTACCTCTGACTGCACGCGATGGTGCGCCGGATTTGCGTGGCCAGCGCACAATGCCCTATCCAATAGCCATGACACTCCCCAAAAGGCGTCGCTCGGCGCGAAAGGTTTAGCCATGCAGTATCACCTTGACGGTTTTCGCGCGGGAGACCCGTCGCGCACAGCCGTCCGCGACCCGGGGCCAAAGGATGCCGTCGACGTCCTGATCGTCGGGTGCGGACCCGCAGGGCTGACGCTGGCCACCCAGCTCAGTGTTGTCGGGGATATCTCGGTCCGCATCATCGAGCGCAAACCCGGCCCGTTGGAATTTGGTCAGGCAGACGGCGTCGCCTGCCGGTCGGTAGAAATGTTCGAGGCCTTCGGTTTTGCAGAGCGCGTGATCAAGGAAGGCTATCACGTCAACGAAGTCAGCTTCTGGAGACCGGGGGGCGCGCAGAATTCCATTGTGCGGACAGATCGCATTCAGGATGTGGAAGACGACCTGTCGGAAATGCCGCACGTCATCCTGAGTCAGGCGCGCATCCACGACTTTTTCCTCGAAACGATGGCGAAATCGCCAAACCGGCTGGTGCCCGACTACGGTATGGAACTGGTGGCACTGGCCCGCACGGACGCGCCTGACTTTCCGGTCACGGCCACCATCGCCAGCCTACAGCACCCCGAAAACACGCAAACCATACGGGCGCGTTATGTCGTCGGCTGTGACGGGGCGCGCAGCACGGTACGCTCCGAACTCGGCCTCACTCTCAAGGGGACCTCGGCGCGCCAGCTTTGGGGAGTGATGGACGTTCTGTGCAGAGCCAGTTTTCCCGACATCCGGCTGAAATGCGCCATCCAGTCCGCGGATCAGGGCAGTATGCTGATCATCCCGCGCGAGGGCGGGTATCTGGTGCGCCTTTACATCGAACTGGACGAACTGAGCCCTGACGAACGTGCAGCCGACCGGGGTGTTTCGTCATCACAGTTGATCGAACAGGCACGCAAAATCCTGACACCGTTCGACTTTGAGGTGGCCGAGGTTGCGTGGTGGTCAGCCTATGAGATTGGTCAACGGGTCTGCGATGCTTTTGATGATGTCGCCGAGGGAGACCGTGGAACGAAGCAGCCGCGCATGTTCATCGCTGGTGACGCCTGTCACACACATAGCCCCAAGGCGGGCCAAGGCATGAATGTCTCGATGGCGGACGCCTTCAACCTCGGCTGGAAACTGGCCAGCGTTCTGCGCGGACACTCTCCGACCGCTTTGCTGGATACATACGCGCTTGAGCGGCGCGCCAAAGCGCGCGAACTGATCGACTTTGATCGCGACATGGCACGCCTGTTCAGCGAAAAACCGCAAACCGACGTGGATGCGGCCCGCTTCCAAGCCTATTTCAAACAGCACGGGCGCTACACCGCTGGCGTTGAAACGCAATACGGCCCGTCACTGATCATCGCCAATCCTGCGCATGAACACCTCGCGACCGGGTACCCCGTTGGCAAGCGGTTCCACTCTGCCCCCGTAACAAGGCTTGCAGATGCCAAGCCGGTGCATCTTGGACATGTTCTGAAGGCCGACGGACGTTGGCGCATCATCATCTTTGCGCCCGCGTCGGACACAGGCCGCCCGGATGGCCCGGTCGCCATCTTGTGCACGCGGCTGACGGGCCTGTTGCACAAGGTCACGCCTGCGGGCAGTGACATCGACTCGGTCATCGACATGCGCGCTGTGTTTCAGACCAGCCACAGGGAGATGGATATTTCGCACCTGCCAATCGGTCTCAGGCCAGCAAAAGGGCGGCTTGGTCTCACGGACTACGAAAAAGTGTTTTGTGTGGCACAGGACCAAGGCGACATTTTCGAAATGCGCGGCATCAACCGGACCGAAGGCGCGGTCGTTGTGACAAGACCGGATCAGTACGTCGCTTTGGTCACACCACTCTCATCGGTCGATGATGTCACAGGTTTCTTTGCAAAGGTACTGAAGACGTAACCAGCCTTGGTGCCTGTGGCGCCAAAGGCGCAACACACCATGGTTCCGCCTCAGTGGTCGCCCAAAATCCCCGTGCGCACGCCGTAGTCAGTTGCAATCTCGTAATCAGGGTCGTCATCGCTGTCCACGATCAGGTGGCCCGCCTTGGTCAGCAACTTGTGGCAATCATGGGTCAGATGGCGCAACTGCACGCGTTTGCCCACCGCTTCGTATTTGCCGGCAACAGCTTCAATGGCCTGCAGAGCGGACTGGTCCACCACACGACTGTCGGCGAAATCGACGATCACCTCACGCGGGTCCGTCTCGACATTGAACAACTCGATAAACCCGGTGGCAGAGCCAAAGAACAGGGGGCCGTGGATTTCATAGACCTTGGCCCCCGCCGCGGTCATCGACTCGCGGGTCGTGGCGTGAATCCGACGCGCATTGTTCCATGCATAGGCCAGCGCGGAAACGATCACGCCGACAACCACGGCAACGGCGAGGTCTTCCATCACCGTGACGACCGTGACCAGCACGATCACAAATGCATCCGTCAGCGGCACCTTGCGCAGGATTTTGAGCGAGTTCCAGGCGAACGTCCCGATCACCACCATGAACATCACACCCACCAGCGCGGCCAGCGGAATAAGCTCGATCACGGAAGACCCCACAAGGATAAAGGCCAGCAGGAACAGCGCCGCAGAGATGCCAGCGATGCGCGTACGCCCGCCGGATTTCACGTTGATCATCGACTGCCCGATCATCGCGCACCCGCCCATGCCACCAAAAAAGCCCGTGGCCGTGTTGGCCACGCCCTGGGCGATACATTCCTGAGACGCGCCGCCCCGCTGCTTGGTCAGATCGCCGACAAGGTTCAGGGTCAAAAGGCTCTCGATCAGTCCAATCGCGGCCAGGATCACCGCATAGGGCAGAATGATCTGCAGCGTCTCAAGGTTCAAGGGAACCGCGGGGATGTGGAACTGCGGCAGCCCACCCTCAATGCTTGCCAGATCGCCCACCCGGGGCACATCGAGGCCAAAGCCGATCACGATGGCCGCCACAATCCCGATGCCCGCCAGGGGCGCCGGAATGAACCGCGTCACACGCGGCGACAACCAGATGATCACCATTGTCAGCGCCACCAGCCCCAGCATCATGTAAAGCGGCATGCCACTCAGCCACTCGCCCCCCGCCATGCCATGACCCGAGGCCTCGGCGCTGCCGGGCACCTTGAATTGCGTGAGCTGCGCAAGGAAGATCACAATGGCCAAGCCATTGACAAAGCCCAACATAACCGGGTGCGGCACAAGGCGGATGAACTTGCCCCATTGCATGACTCCGGCAAAGACCTGCAGCAATCCCATCAGAACCACTGTGGCAAACAGATACTCAACCCCGTGCTGAGCAACCAGCGCGACCATGACAACGGCCAAAGCGCCCGTGGCCCCAGAAATCATGCCCGGACGGCCCCCGAAAATCGCAGTGATCAAACCCACCATAAAGGCCGCATAAAGACCAACAAGCGGATGGACACCGGCAACAAAGGCAAAGGCCACAGCCTCCGGCACCAGCGCCAGCGCGACCGTGAGGCCCGACAAAAGGTCGGTGCGGATTTGCCCCAGCGTCAGCTTCACCTCGCCCGGCGCTATGGAAAAATCTCCAAAACGGGTTGTGGTGCGCATGTTCGAAAAATCGAAAAAGGCCATGGGAATCCTGTCTTCTTGTCGTCCTGCTGTGTGGTGGCCCTTAAAGGATCGCTTTGGGAATGGCCATGCCAGCGTACGGCCCCTGAGCGTGACGTAACGGGTGCGCCTAAAATGTCACCGTATTCTTCGGTGCACATGGCAGATCAGGGTTAACAAAAAGGCAAGATCGGCTAGGCTGACGCGGACGCGCATCAGGCTTGGGGGCAGTATGGCGATTTTGCGGACCTACGCTGAGGTTTTGGAACTGGAGCCAAATGAGGCGGAACTGGACCTGATCGAAAAGTGTCAGGCGGGCGAACAATGCATTCGTGGCTTCGATGTCCCAAAGGAACCCAGCGACACCAGCACCATCCGCGCCGACATCCTGCGCTATCTGCTGCTGGGCGGGTGCGAGAACTGTGTCGTAAACGAACGCGGCGTTTGGCTGATCGGCGGCTACATCAGCGGCACGTTGAATCTCGGATTTGCGACTGTCCACGGCGCGACCCGGCTTCAGAACTGTTATTTCGAAACTCAATTGCTCAGCGAACAAACCAGCTTCAAGCTGGTCGACCTCAGCGGCAGCACCCTCAACGGCTGGTTAGCCCAAGGCGCAAAGATTGAGGGCAACGTCTTTCTGGAACACATCACCGCCTCTGTCACCATCCATCTCAGTGGTACCACAATCGGCGGGCAACTGTCCTGCGTGGGCGCAAAGCTGACGGCGAAAGAGGGACACGCCCTCAGCGCCCATAGCGCAAAGATTGAGGGCGGTGTCTTTCTGGACAACATCACCGCATCTGCCACCATCGATCTAAACAGCGCGGCGATAACTGGGCAACTCGCTTGCGAAGGCGCTCACATCACAACACAAAAACCTTATGCCTTGGTCGCGGTGAATGTGCAAATCACAGGGGGTGTTTTTCTGCATCCAAGAGTTCATACAGAAAAAGACAAAATCGAAACACCCTTTCACGCGACCGGCGAACTCAGGTTCAACGGCGCAACCCTTGGCGGGGTCTACGGCGAAGACATCACGCTGGAGGCCACCACATCCAACACAACCCTGTCGCTGGGCGGGACTACAATAAACGGGTCTGTGCGTCTGTCCGGATGCACCTCGACCGGGGAGATGATGCTGGCCGGCAGCAAGATCAGCGGCAGGCTCATCTGTGAAAAGGTGCAGTTTCAGAACACCCAAGGCCACGCCTTTAACGGCAAAGCCATGCGGGTCGATCGGGCGTTTATCTGGAAGAAGCTGTCAGAGGAGGGCACAGGGGCCGTCAGCCTGAACGGGGCGCATGTCGAAGAACTGGATGACGATCCGGAAAACTGGCCCGAAGGGCATGACCTGCACCTTGACGGTTTCACCTACACGCGCATCACCGCCAAGGTCGCCACGGTGCCTGCGCGCATGGACTGGCTGAAGTTGGGCAGTGATTTTGGCGGCGACTTTCGCCCCCAGCCCTATTCCCAATACGCTAAGTTCCTGCGCGCCGTCGGACATGACAGCGACGCGCGCAGCGTGCTCGAACAGGGCGAGGCGCTTGCGCGCGCCGACCAGCGCCGCCGCCGTATGGATCCCAACGAGACCCAAGGCCTCAACGATCTGCAATGGAAATTGAACACCGCGTGGGTGTGGCTGGATCGCACCGTGTTTGATCCCGCGTTCAAGAGGGTGATCGGTTACGGGCACGCCCCGTTTCGTGCGTTGCAGGCGCTGATGGTCCTGATCCTGTTGTGCTTCATCCCGTCGTTTGTCGCCTATCACAAGGGGCAGTTTGCCCCGAATTCAGCCGTCATTCTGGAATCCTCCAGCTGGAACCAACCAAGCATCCAGGAGGCCGACAACCCGGCCGCCGCATGGTCTGACAAAACCGGCAAAGGGCGCGATTGGGAGAGTTTTTCCGCAGGGGCCTACGCCGTGGACGTCGTGATCCCGATCATCAACTTTGGGCAGACCGATGCGTGGGCACCATCCACCACGCGCGGCGCTTGGGGTTATTACCTGTGGTGGGCGCGCTGGGTGTTCACCGTGTTGGGGTGGTTGGTGACTGCCCTCGGCGCTGCCGCGATCACAGGCATTATCCGGCGTGAATAACCTGCCGTTGCCTCTTCACGCGCTGTTGCGCGCGGTGGGGGTGTACAGGCGGTGCACGGGTTGTGTACGCGTTGTGCACGGGGTGCAAGCGGCCTTTTTGGCGCGCACCCTGAGCGACATTTTCTTGAGGGCGTCCCAATGACAAGCACCAAAATCGCCGTGATTGGCGGCTCCGGCATTTATGACATTGACGGGCTGGAGGGCGCGGAATGGACGCATGTCGAGACCCCTTGGGGCGTGCCCTCGGACCAGATCCTGACCGGCACGCTGGACGGGGTCGCCATGGCCTTCCTGCCCCGCCACGGGCGCGGGCATGTGCATTCGCCCTCCACCGTCCCCTACCGTGCCAACATTGACGCCCTCAAACGGCTGGGGGTCACGGACGCGATCTCGGTCTCGGCCTGCGGGTCGTTTCGCGAAGAGATGGCGCCCGGCGATTTCGTCGTGGTGGATCAGTTCATCGACCGGACTTTTGCGCGCGAAAAGTCGTTTTTCGGGACCGGTTGCGTCGCCCATGTGAGCGTGGCGCACCCCACGTGCCCGCGCTTGTCCGCAGCCTGCATCACTGCAGCCACGGAAACCGGGATTAATGTCCACGGCTCAGGAACTTACCTCGCGATGGAGGGCCCGCAGTTCTCCACTCTTGCCGAGTCCAAAATGTACCGGGAAAGCTGGGGGGCCGACGTGATCGGCATGACGAACATGCCCGAGGCCAAACTCGCCCGCGAGGCCGAGCTGTGCTATGCCTCAGTCGCGATGATCACGGACTATGACAGCTGGCACCCCGATCACGGCGAAGTCGACGTCACCCAGATCATTGCCACGCTGATGGGCAATGCAGACAAGGCGCGCAGCATGGTGGCCAAGTTGCCCGGCCTGCTGGGCACCGACCGCGCACCCTGCCCGCATGGCTGCGACCGGGCACTGGAATACGCCATCCTTACGCAACCCGAAGCGCGAGACCCGGCGCTGATGAGCAAGCTGGATGCCGTCGCCGGGCGCATGCTGTGAGTCAGATGTCCCGCGCCCTCCCGGCAATCAGATCCTCCATCTGATCGGCATCAAGCGCACCCAGAACCGCATCGCGGCCCACAACGAGGCCCGGCGTGCCGATGAACCCCAAGGTGCGGGCCGCACGGGCCGAAGCCAACAGCCTGCCCGCCACCGCCGCGCCGTCCATGTCGCGGCGCACCCGTGCGCCATCCAACCCGGCCGCCTCGGCAACCGTGCCCATCCACTCCGGCGACGGGCGAAACCCGTCGGCCAGCATCTGCGCGTAGAACGCCGCATACCCGCCCTGCAGGGCCGCAGCCTCGGCGGCGCGGGCCACAAGGACGGATTGCGGACCCAGCAGCGGCAATTCATGCCAGCTGATCGCGATGCGGGGAGAGGGCCTGCGCGCCTCAAGGCGACCGATCAAACCACGACAGTAAGGGCAAAAGAAATCTGAAAAGACAGCAACCGGGACGACGCCATCCTCACGGTCGCGGTGGACCACAGCATCCAGATCGGCACCCGGCAAGGCGGGTGGGCCTGTGTCCAGTCCTATGGTCATCAAATCCGCGCCCGAAGCCGCGGACACGCCCCCGACGGCCGCAAACCGCCACCCCGGTGCGGCAACGATGTCGCGGAACTCCAATCGTGGGTTGCGCACGCCAAACACCTGCCAGCCTGCCGCCAACGCCACCAAACCGCTCACTGCCAAAAGATCGCGTCGCTTCACCGGCCCAATCTCCTTGCCATTGAACAGCCCCTACCGTCACATGAGACCCGAGATAGGATACGGAGCCCGAACATGCCAACCAACAAAACCGTGCGCGACTACATCCGCACCATCGTCGACTTCCCGCACGAAGGGATCATGTTCCGCGATGTGACCACACTTTTTGCAGATCCGCGCGGGTTTCGGATGGCCATAGACCAGATGCTTCACCCCTATGCGGGCATGCAAATCGACAAGGTGGTGGGGCTTGAGGCACGCGGGTTCATCCTTGGCGGGGCCATCGCGCACCAGCTTTCCGTGGGCTTTGTGCCGATCCGCAAAAAGGGCAAGCTGCCCGGTGCAACCATCTCACAAGCCTACACGCTGGAATATGGCGAAGCGATTGTGGAACTGCACGACGACGCCATTCAGGCGGGCGAAAAGATACTGCTGGTAGACGATCTGCTGGCCACTGGCGGCACGGCAGAGGCCGGGATCAAACTGATCGAGCGGCTGGGCGGCGAAATCATTTCCTGTGCCTTCGTGATTGACTTGCCGGATATTGGCGGGCGAGCACGGCTGGAGGCGATGGGAATGGACGTGCACGCACTGTGTGAATTCGAGGGGGAATGAGGGGAATGGAAAGTCTACTTTGCGGGAGCGAGCTGCCATTTGAACCGGTCCGTTGAGTGGCAGCTTTTGAGAATTCAGATTTCCAAGTTTAGTACTTATCAACGGCCGAAGGCCAAGCACCAGATTTGAGTGTAAGTACTTCAAGCGCGGCTTTGACGCGCTCGCGGTAGCTTTTTTAAAGGGTTGAGTTAGTGCCCTTTCCAAGACGCCTTGAAGCGCATTTAGTGCCCAAAGCTCTCCGTCGTGCACGGTGGCGTCTTGCAGTGTGTCGCCGTTCTGTTCGTCAAGTGTTCGGGATAGAAAGTCGAACAATGCTAGCGCGGTATCATCGTCAATTTGTATCTGGATAGCCATTGGATTTTCTCTGCACATTTGCGATGCGGACTTTGGCTGCGTTGCGGAAATTTGGCAACTTTGGGCTCATTGCCGACACTCGCCAACTGTCTCAGTACTTCCCAAACCCGCGTCGCATCCATAATTCTGTACAACACCTGTGCTCAGCCCATGGCCCCGCGGCTTGCAGACTTACGTTTTTTGAAACGCGTCTCCCGCCCTATCCGGTCAAACTGTCAATCACCCGTCAGACCGAAAATTGAAAAAGATGGGCGCCCGCTAGACCCTCAAAACAGTCCCCGGGTTCATGATCCCCAGCGGGTCCAATGCCCGCTTTATGCTGCGCATCGCAGCCAGTTTGGCTGGATCCCCGTAGCGTTCAAGGTCATCCACCTTGAGCCGCCCGATGCCATGTTCGGCGCTGACCGATCCGCCCATTTCGTGAACCAGATCGTGCAGCACCTGATAGACCTGTTCCTTCTTGTTTCCATAGTCCGCCCGGCTTTTGCCCTTTAGCGGGAACACATTGTAGTGCAGGTTCCCATCGCCCACATGGCCGAAACAATTGATCCGGAAATCACCCAAGGCCGCAATCCGCACCCTGCCCTCTTCAATGAAATCCGCGAGCACCCCGAGAGGCAGCGACATATCATGCGAGGATATCGCCCCGATGCGCCGGTTGGCCTCTGGAATGCTCTCGCGGATGGTCCAGAAACCGGTGCGCTGGCTCTCGTTCTGGGCGATCATCCCATCGGCGACCAACCCCGCCTCGAGCGCGGTTTCAAACAGGTGTTCAAGCGCGGCCTCTGCCGAGACGCCGCCTGACAGTCCCAGTTCGACCAGCACACACCACTCCGGCGTCTCTGCCCACGGGTTGCGCACTTGCGGCATCGTCTCGGCCAGAAATTCAAAGCCCTGGCCGTTGATCAATTCGAACGCGGTCACGCTTTCTCCGATCTGATCACGCGCCATGGCCAGCAATGACAGCGCCGCACGGGGAGATGTCACTTGCAAAAGGGCGGTGCCCTGATGCTGAGGTGGCGCAAACAGTTTCAAAGACGCGGCAGTGATGACACCCAGCGTCCCTTCGGCCCCGATCAGAAGGTTGCGCAGATCATAGCCAGTGTTGTCTTTGCGCAGCCGGCTGAGCCCGTGGTAGATTTCGCCCGACGGCAGCACAGCCTCGATCCCAAGGCACAGATCGCGCGCATTTCCATAGCGCAGAACACCTGTTCCGCCGGCATTGGTCGACAGAACGCCACCAATGCGTGCAGACCCTTCTGCCGCCGTTGACAGAGGAAACAGTCGGCCTGCGTCGCGTGCTGCCCCTTGCACGTCTGCCAGTATTGCGCCTGCCTCGGCCACCAGAACGTTCTCGTCTGCAAGCACGTCGCGGATGGTGTTCATGCGATCCAGACTGAGCACCAGCGGCAAGGGCCCCTCCGGCGCCAATTGGCCGCCGACCAACCCGGTGCCGCCCCCATAGGGGATGACGGGTACCCGGGCCGCCGCCGCAGCGCGGATCAATGTGGCCACTTCCTCGACGCTGCGCGGGCGGGCCAGCAGCCCCGCTGTGCCCTGATACCGCCCGCGCGGTTCCTGCAGATGCCCCGGCTCTGGTGCGGCAAAGCGGTCTGAAGGCAAGGTAAGGCGCAGACCGGCCGCGCGTTCAGGTGTCAACGAGTTCAGCATGACCCGGCCTTTTTGGTGTTTGACATGGCAACCGGTGTCGCTCCGTGCCTGTGGCTAGTCCGCTTGTACCGTCAGCCATGCCGGGCGCAACACCATAATCGTGGGCCTGCCTGGCAGCCGATCAAGAGACACGTCCAGCGCAGGGCCACCCACGTCGACCACCTGGAACGTGTCGCGCATCCCGGCAAGGAACTGGTTCAGGGTCAATTCCCCAAACCAATGCATCGGGATCACGATGGACGAACGCAGGCGATCCACGATACGCATCATCGTCTGAAGGTCCACGGTCATACCCCCGTCAACGGGCACCATCACCACGTCCAGTCGCCCGATGGCGGCGTATTGTTCGGCATTCGGTTCGTGATGCAAATGGCCAAGATGGCCGATACACAGGCCCGCGACTTCAAAAATGAAGATCGAATTGCCATTGTCCTCAATGCCCGACCACTGCGAGCGGATGTCCGTAGACACGTTGCGCACCAGAACTTCGCCCAGATCAAGGCGGTGGCTGATCCCTTGGCCGAATTCTTCCCCCCAGCCACGCAAAACATGCGGAATGGCGGGGTCGGGATTGGCGGTCCAATGGGTTGTGTGGGCGTGGTTCATGGTGACAACATCCGGGATCATCGGGGCCGATCCTGTAAAACCGGTGAAATCCGTCACCATGTTCAGCCCGGCGGCTGTGCGGATCAGGAAGGACGCGTGCGCGATATAATGGATGCGCACCGTTTCGGCGGCCACATCCACGTCATAGCTGGCCTTGTGAACGTACTGCCCTCCGTCGATATCATTGGCCAGCGCAATGCAGTGACTGGGCGTGCGGGTTTCCTGCGCGGCAAGAGCGGCCGGAAAGAGCATGAAGGCGAGAAGTGTCAGGATCGTGCGCATGACAGGACGTTAGAGCGGAACAAGACTTTTTCAAAAAGTCTTGGCAAAAATCCGTGTCAGATTTTTATCCCGCTTCGGTCCGTCCGCGCCGATCCATCCGCAGACTGGCATAAAGGACATGCGTCCGCCAGCGCCCATCAATCTGAAGATAGCTTTGTGCGACGCCCTCGTACTTAAACCCGCAGGTTTCGAGCAAGGCCCGCGAGGCCGCGTTTTCCGGCAGGCAGGCCGCTTCGATCCGGCTGAGGTCAAGCCGGGTGAAGGCATGGTGCACCACGGCCAGAATTGCTTCTCGCATGTAGCCTTGGCGGGCGTATTGCGCCCCTGTCCAATACCCCAACGTGCCCGCCTGCGCCGGGCCGCGCCGAATGTTGTCCAGCGTGATCGCCCCCATAAGCGCATCATCCTTGCGCCGAAACAGAAACAACGGCAGGGCGGTGCCGGCGGACACAGACCGCTGCGCCCAGTAAACGCGATTGGTAAAGGCTTTGCGGGTCAGATGATCGCTCGCCCAGCTAGGCTCCCACGGGGTGAGATGATCCGCGCTTGCCGCCCTGAGCGACGTCCACGGGCGGAAATCAGAATGAGACGGCGGGCGCAGCGACATACGCTCGGTCTCGATCTGCAATTTCCGTTTCGCAAGCAGCATCAGGCGGCGCGTCGCTCCTCTAGGGCGTCCCGGCTCGGGGCGGCGTCGACAGGGCCGTAAAGCGCCATGGCCATCGGCGCCTTGCACGCCATCTGCTCTGCAAAGTCACGGACGTCCCGAACGGTAATCGCATCAATGAGGGCCACGCTTTCTTCCAAGGGTGGTACACGGTCCCAGATTTGCACAAGGCGGGCCAGCCGCTCGGCCCGGTTGGACGGGCTTTCCAGCCCCATCAGCAACCCGGCTTTCATCTGTGCCCGCGCCCGGTCGACTTCGGCCTGACTGATGTCGCCCGCGGCCCGCTTCATCTCGTCCACGGTAATCGTGGCAAGGTCCGCAATCTGATCCGCCGACGTGCCTGCATAAATCGTGGTCATGCCCGTATCCGCATAGGCTCCAGCCTGCGCAAAGATGGTGTAGCACAGTCCCCGGTTCTCGCGGATTTCCTGAAACAGGCGGCTGGACATGCCACCGCCAAGCGCGCTGGCATAGACTTGCGCGGTATAGATCGCATCATCGCGGTATCCGGGCGACTCGAATGCCAGCGCGAAATGCGCCTGCTCCAGTGCCTTGCCGTGACGTACTTCTCCACCGGCAAAACGGGCGGTATCCGCAACCAACAATGGCCGACGCGGCAAGTGGCCAAACGTCTCTTCGGCCATGCGCACAAGTGCGTCGTGATCCACGGCCCCTGCGGCGGACAGGATCATCTGTTCGGGGCCATAGTGCTGACCAACGAAACGCGACAGATCGCTGCGATCAAAGGCCGACACGCGTTCGCTCGGGCCAAGGATCGTCCGCCCAAGAGGCTGTTCGGGATAGGCCTGTTCCTGCAACCAGTCAAAGATCACATCGTCCGGAGTATCCAGAGCTTGGCCGATTTCCTGCAGGATCACCCCGCGCTCGACTTCGATCTCGGCCTCGTCGAAGACCGGGTTGAGCAGGATGTCCGACAAGACGTCCAGCGCCAGCGGCACATCGTTTTCCAGAACGCGCACGTAGTAGGCCGTCACCTCGCGGCTGGTGTAGGCGTTTATATAGCCCCCGACGTCCTCAATGGCTTCGGCGATTTGCAAAGCCGTCCGCTTTTTCGTGCCCTTGAATGCCATGTGCTCAAGGAAGTGCGCGATGCCGTTCTGGTCAGGCGCTTCGTGCCGGGCACCCGCGCCCACCCAGATGCCGATGGAGGCAGAAGCGAGGCTTGGCATATGTTCTGTGACGATGCGAAACCCGTTGGACAGGGTATGTGTCTGCGTGCTCAAATCAGTGATCTCATGTGGCGCGGTGTTCCTTGATATGGGCTTTGAGCGCCTCAAGGTCATTGGGCACCCGGGTCAGCCGTTCCGGACGCTCATACAGGTCTGCCATGCGCGGGGGAAGAGGGGGGCGTGTGTCTGTGGCCGCTTCTACCGCATCCGGGAACTTGGCCGGATGCGCCGTGGCCAGCGTCACCATGGGCGTGCCTGCCTCGATGTGGCTTGCCGCCACGTGAACTCCGACAGCGGAATGCGGGCACAGCAATTCGCCCGTTTCGGCCAGCGTTCGGGTGATCGCTTCGCTTGTCTCAGCCTCGGATGCGCGCCCGGAGTCAAAGTGGTCCTGCAAGGCCTGCATCGCCCCTTGGCTGACCTCGAACCCGCCGGCTTTCAACTCATCCATCAACTGCGCCACGGCCCCTCCATCGCGCCCGTAGGCGTCAAACAGGGCGCGCTCAAAGTTCGAACTGACCTGGATGTCCATGGACGGGCTGATCGAGGGGATCGTTTCGCCTTTGTGATAACCCTGCCCTGACAAGGCGCGATGCAGGATATCGTTCTGGTTTGTGGCCACCACCAGCCGGTCGATGGGCAGGCCCATACGCTTGGCGATGTAGCCTGCAAAGATGTCGCCGAAGTTGCCTGTGGGCACCGTAAAGCTGACCTTGCGCGTTAGCGCCCCGAGGCTTGCGGCGGAAGAGAAGTAGTATACCACCTGCGCCAGCACCCGCGCCCAGTTGATCGAATTGACCCCGGCCAGTTTCACGCCATCGCGAAACTCAAAGTCGTTGAACATGTCCTTGAGACGGGCCTGGCAGTCGTCAAAGTCACCATCCAGCGCCAGTGCATGCACGTTGGCTTCGACCGGCGTTGTCATCTGGCGACGCTGCACCTCGCTCACGCGATTGTGCGGGTAAAGAATGAACACATCCACATTTTCCAGACCGCGGAACGCCTCGATCGCGGCCGAGCCGGTGTCGCCCGAAGTTGCGCCCACGATCGTCACCCGCTCTCCGCGGCGCGCAAGCGCCGTTTGGAACAGTTGGCCGATCAGTTGCATTGCGAAGTCTTTGAAGGCGAGTGTCGGGCCATGGAACAGTTCCAGCAGGAAATGCCCTTGGTCCAGTTGCACAAGGGGTGCGCGCGCCGCGTGGCCAAAGCCTGCATAGGCGCGATTGATGCAGCCCCGGAACTCGGCGTCGGTGAACGTGTCGCCGACGAAGGGGCGCATCACGGTATAGGCAATCTGCTCATAGCTTTGTCCGGCCATGGCGGCGATGGCGTGCGCATCCATTTGCGGGATCGTCTCGGGCACGTAGAGGCCGCCATCGCGGGCAAGTCCGGTCAGCATGGTGTCCTCGAAGGTCAGGCTTGGGGCCTGCCCCCGGGTCGAGATGTATTGCATCGCACTCAGCCTTTCGCGATGGGGCGGCGGGTGCGCCGCAGGAAATACAAGGTCATGCCCACCCAGATGACGGCCAGCGAAAACCAGGTGATGGCGTATTGCAGGTGATCGTTGGGAATGCCAGCACTGTCTACAGGCCAGGGCGTCACGCCAAGGTCTGTTTCCGGCGCATCGCGCAGGACAACCATTACCGGATCAGTGCCGAGGGCCGCCGCCATGGCAGGCACATCGCGGGCAAACCAGATGTTGCCATCAGTGTCGGGATCAGGGGTGAACCCGTCTGCCTCTTGCGGAGCATCGAGGTTGCCGACGAGCGTAAGGCGCACCTGTGGTGCGCCCAGCACGTCACGGGCTTGTGGCTGCCAACCGGTATCGATCAGAATAGAGGCCCCGTCTTCGGTACGGAACGGGCGTATGATACGGTAAACGGGGCCCGTCGTCTTTCGCGAGGCGAGCATACGGATGTAAGGCGCGCCGAACTGTCCTGTGACCTCGACCGGTGCATAGCGACGGAACTCCGGCACCAGCGCGTCGACAAGGGGGACAGGGTCCGCACTGATCTGAGCCTCGATCCGGGACAGCATGTCCTGTTTCCACGCCAAACGCTGAACCTGCCAGACCCCAAGACTGACCAGAATGCCTGTCCCGATCAGTCCGATTGTCAAAAGAAACCAGAGGCGCCCCATCGGCTGCATGTCCCCGTTTAACGTGAAAAGCGCGCGGAACCCGCGCGCTTTGTCCTTGCCTAGTATGGCTGCGGCTTAATGGGTGCCAGGCATCTGTGCCACGCCCCAGATGTAAACGGCAAGGAACAGGAACAGCCAGACCACATCCACAAAGTGCCAGTACCACGCGGCGGCTTCGAACCCGATGTGCTTTTCAGCGGTGAAATGCCCCTTCATCGCGCGCAGCATGCACACGAACAGGAAAATCGTACCGATGATCACGTGCGCGCCGTGAAAACCGGTGGCCATGAAAAAGGCCGAGAAGAATGTGTCGTTGCCGAATTCCCAGCCTTGATACAGAAGGTAGGAATACTCGTACGCCTGCAGACAGGTGAACAAGACGCCCAGCACCACAGAGAGCGCTAGCCCATTGATCACGTCGCGGCGCGGACCGCCATGCACAAGCGCGTGGTGGGCCCACGTGACGGCACAACCGGACAGCAGCAAAATCAACGTGTTGATCAGCGGCAGGTGGAAGGCATCCACATGGTAGATTTCGGGGCGCACATATTCGGTGCCCACATATTCGCTCATCGGATAGATGGCATCCTTGAAAAAGGCCCAGAACCACGCGGCAAAGAACATCACCTCGGACATGATGAACAGGATGAAACCGTAGCGCAGACCGATACGAACCACAGGTGTGTGATCCCCGATCCGGCTTTCTGCGACAACGTCGGCCCACCACCCGAACATGACGTACAGCACCGCGACGAACCCTGCCAGAAACAGGAACGGTGTGACATCGTGCATCCACAGAACCGCGCCAAACAGCATTGCAAAGCCGGCCAACGCGCCAAGCAAAGGCCAGGTTGATGGTGCGAGAATGTGGTAGTCGTGATCTTTTGCGTGGGCCATGTGTCCCGTCCCTTAGTTCAGGTTAGTGTCTGAGGCCTGTTCCACGGCTGCATAGCCTTCGGGCAGGTCGATTTGGTAAAACGTATAGCTGAGCGTGATGGTATGCACGTATTTTGCATCCCGATCCGTTACGATGTCGGGATCAACATAGAAGGTCACGGGCATCTGGACGCGTTCGCCCGGCGCCAGCACCTGCTCTTCAAAGCAGAAGCAGTCGATTTTCGAGAAGAACCCGCCCGCCTCGTAAGGGGCGACATTGTAGCTGGCCGACCCGGCCACGGGTTTGTCCGTCGGATTGTAGGCCTCGTAAAACGCCAATCCGGTCTCGCCGATCCGCAACTCCATCTCGCGCACGACCGGCGTGAACCGCCACGGCATGGCACGCTCGAGAGAGGCGTCAAAACGCACCTTGATCGTTTGATCCAGTATCTCTTCGTTTGCGACGTCGCTGACGCCCGGCGTGCCGCCAAAGCCCGTCACCCGGCAGAACCAGTCGTAAAACGGTACCGACGCCCAGGCGAGGCCGCCCATGAACACAACCAGGCTTAGGGTTTGGACAACCGTCTTTGCAGGACCGGACAAACGCATCACTGACCCTCCTCGATTCGGGGCATCTCAAAATCGCCGCCCGTGATTTTCACGAATGTCAGCGCAAGGATAAGCACAACAAAGCTGGCCAGCATCAGCCCGACACCGACATTGCGGCCCTTGCGGCGCTGGTGAATCTCGTGCTCGGCGCGAATGCTCATGCCCAGATCCCCCATGTGGCGGGCATCAGCGCCTCGGCCAGGATCGCACCGAAATGCAGGAACAGGTACCAAAGCGACAGGCGGAACACGGATTTTTCAACCTTGTAGTCGTCCGCTTCGGCCTGTGCCTCATCGCGACGCCAGATGTCATAGGCTCCTTTTAGGAAAAGTGCATTCAGAACAAGCGCAACGACCAGATAAACCGGGCCACCTATCGAGGTGAAGGCCGTGCCAACGGCGAGCACGGCAAGCGGTACGGTGTAGGCAAGGATATGTTTGCGCGTCGACCTGCGCCCGTGCGTCACTGTCAGCATCGGAACACCCGCGTCGTCATAGTCCGACTTCATGAACAGGGCCAGCGCCCAGAAATGGGGCGGTGTCCACATGAAGATCAGCGCAAACATCAACCAAGGCTCGATCGACATGGACCCCGTGGCGATCACCCAGCCGATCACGGGCGGGAACGCACCTGCAGCCCCACCAATCACGATGTTCTGCGGCGTCAGACGCTTCAGCCACATGGAATAGATCACAAGATAAAAGAAAATCGTGAAGGCCAGCAGGAACGCGGCGAGCAGGTTCGCGCTGAGCGCCAGCATCATCACCGACATGCCCGACAGGGCGAAACCCAGCACCTTCGCTTCATCCGGGGACACTTTGCCCGCTGGTATGGGCCGTTTGGACGTGCGGCGCATGACGCCGTCAATGTCCGCATCCCACCACATGTTCAGCGCACCGGAGGCCCCTGCCCCGATGGCCACGAACAAAATGGAAGCAAACGCAATGACAGGGTGCACCTGCACAGGTGCCGCCAACAGGCCAACCACTGCGGTAAAGACCACCAACTGCATCACACGCGGTTTCAGCAAGGCGAAATAATCGCCCAGGGTTGCCTCGCCCTCTTGCGGCTGGGACTGGTAGCTTATGTCGGTCATCGGCACCCTTGCGGTTGAGCGGCAGTGCAAGGCGGAGGACACCTCCGCCTTACGGGGGGGGTTCAGTTGGAAGCGACGGTCAGGGGCTTTGGCGTCCCTGCGAATTCGGCCTTGGCGTCGGCCAGCCATGCGGCATAGGCCTCTTCACTCACCACTTTGACGGTGATGGGCATGTAGGCATGGGCAATCCCGCAGAGTTCGGAACACTGACCGAAGTAAATGCCCTCTTTTTCAGCCTCGAACCACAGTTCCGCCAGCCGGCCAGGGACCGCGTCCTGCTTTACGCCAAAGGCCGGGATGGTCCAGGCGTGGATGACGTCCGCCCCCGTCACTTGGACCACGATGGTCTTGCCAACCGGGATGACCATCGCGTTGTCCGTCGCCAGCAGGAAATCCTCGCGGGAATAGCCCGCCTCGATCAGCGCGGCTTCGGTTTCCGGGGTCAGGGAGTTGTCCCCGCCTGTCGCCGGAGCGCCGATCATGTAGGCGTCGAAAGCAAAGCCCTCATCGACATATTCATAGCCCCAGAACCACTGATATCCGGTCGCCTTGATGGTGATGTCGGCCTCGGGGATTTCCTGCTGATGGAACAGCGTGGGCAGGGAAAACGCGCCGATAAAGACGAGGATCACGATCGGGATGGTGGTCCATGCAATCTCGATCGGCGTGTGGTGGGTAAAGGTCGCTGCCTCGGGGTTGCGCTTGCGGTTGTAGCGGATGATCACCCAGGCCAGCAGGGCCGTGACGAACAGTGTGATCGCGGTGATGATGATCAGGATCATACCGTCCAGCCATTGCAAGCGGCGGGCGATTTCGGTCGCTGCGGGCTGAAAGCCCATGGCGCCATCGACCGGACGGCCGATCACCTCAAGCCCATCCTGGGCCCATGCGGGGGCTGCGGCCAAAGCGGCACTTATGCCCGATATCGAGAAAAGCTTTTTCATGTCGTCGTCCTGATCTTTTTGGAGCGATCCTTGGGATGGCGAGAGGGCGAATACGCGCACCGCACCCTCCTCCCGTTGTATTGGTGACACTTACAATCATATCTGTATCACAAGATAAAGACTTAAGGGGCGCGTCAAACGGACGCTTGCAGGGTTTCTTGCCCGCCTCAAACCACGCAGGAGCATAGCATGACAGACGCCCCATTCGCCCCGTTGGACACCGAAGTGGACCGTGACACTGCTCTGGATGTGCTGCGCGCCGCCACGGAAGGGGCCGATGATGGCGAGCTGTTCTTTGAACAACGCCGCTCCGAAGCGCTGGTTTATGACGACGGGCGGTTGAAAACGGCCAGCTATGATGCAGCCAAGGGGTTTGGCCTGCGCGCTGTGCGGGGGGAAGTCGCAGGTTACGCCCATTCAACCGAGATCAGCGAAGCGGCGCTGCGCCGCGCGGCTGACACGGCGCGTTTGGCTGTCGGAGATGGCGGCGGCACCATGGCCGACGCACCAAAGGCGACCAATCGGCATCTTTACACCGCAGACGATCCGATCACGGGCGCGACCTTTCCTGTCAAGCTGGAGACTCTCAAGGAGGTTGACGCCTACCTGCGCGATCTTGATTCGCGGGTGGTTCAGGTGTCGGCATCCCTGGCCGCGTCGCTGCAAGAGATCGAAATACTGCGCGCAGACGGTCACACCGTGCGCGACGTGCGCCCGATGACCCGCCTGAACATCTCGGTCATCGTCGAGGC
>JBCBDZ010000014.1:0-35206 GCA_038529225.1 Pseudomonadota bacterium
CGCCTATGAGGACTGGCAGTGGATTGCCCCGCTCGAACAGTTGATCCGGGACATCTACGCCAGCGCGCGGCCTCTTGTGGGCATTTGCTTTGGCCATCAGATCATCGCGCAGGCGCTTGGGGGGCGGGTCGAAAAGTTTTCCGGCGGCTGGTCGATTGGACGCCAGAGCTATGTGCTCAATGGCGAGACGCTTTGGCTGAACGCGTGGCATCAGGATCAGGTCGTCAAGGTGCCAGAGGGCGGCGAAGTTGTCTCGTCCACGGACTTTTGTGAAAATGCGGCCATCCTGTACGGGGACCGCGCGTTTACGCTGCAACCGCATCCCGAGATCAACCGCGCCTACCTCAGCGGCATGTTGAAGGTGCTTGGGCTGGACGTCATTCCGCCCAGCTTGCGCGAACAGGCGACCCGACAGGTGCACCAACCGACGGACAGCGCCCGCCTTGCCGATTTGATCGCTGGTTTTTTCAAGGAGAAGAGGATCGCATGAGCGAGCCAAAACTGACTGACCTACCGGACGCCGCCCGCCATTATCTTGAGGGCAAGCGGTTGGATGAGGTGGAATGCGTCATCTCCGATCTGCCGGGCATTGCGCGGGGCAAGGCGGTGCCTGCCAGCAAGTTCGCCAAGCAGGACTACTTTCACCTGCCCGACAGCATCTTTTACCAAACCATCACGGGGGGGTGGGGTGAAGCTGCGGACGAGGACGGGTTCATCGAAAAGGACATGATCCTCAAGCCGGACATGAGCACAGCCACGGCCGCCCCCTGGACGGGCGACTGGACGCTGCAGGTGATCCATGACGCCTATGATCGCAAGGACGTGCCTGTGCCGTTTTCGCCCCGGAATGTGCTGAAGCGGGTTGTGCAACTTTACCACGATCAGGGTTGGAAACCGATTGTGGCTCCGGAAATGGAATTCTTTCTAATCGCGCGCAATCTGGACCCGGCGCAAGAGATCAAGCCGATGACCGGGCGTTCAGGTCGCCCGGCTGCCGCGCGGCAGGCCTATTCAATGACGGCAGTGGACGAATTTGGGCCCGTGATAGACGACATCTATGATTTTGCCGAGGCCCAGGGGTTCGAGATTGACGGCATCACGCAGGAAGGCGGCGCGGGCCAGCTTGAAATCAACCTGCTTCATGGCGACCCAGTCAAGCTGGCGGACGAGGTCTTCTACTTCAAACGCCTGATCCGGGAAGCCGCACTGCGCCACGACTGTTTTGCCACCTTCATGGCCAAACCGATTGGGGACGAGCCCGGCAGCGCGATGCATATCCATCACTCGATCCTTGACATGGACACGGGCAAGAACGTCTTTGTGGGCCCGCAAGAGGGTGATACGGACGCGTTTTTCCACTTCATCGGGGGCATGCAGGCCTACATGCCTGCGGCCCTCGCGGTGATGGCCCCGTACGTCAACAGCTATCGCCGCTACGTCAAGGATCACGCCGCCCCGATCAACCTTGCCTGGGGACGGGACAACCGCACCACCGGAATCCGTGTGCCGCTGTCCACACCACAGGCCCGACGTATCGAAAACCGCATCGCCGGCATGGACTGCAACCCATACCTTGGCATCGCGGCCTCGCTGGCCTGTGGTTATCTTGGTTTGACGGAGGAAATCCGTCCCAGTGCGCAATTCAAGGGCGATGCCTATGAGGGGGATGGTGATATCCCGCGTGTACTGGGCTCAGCCCTTGAGTTGTTTGACGAATGCACAGCCTTGCATGACGTCCTGGGGCCCGAATTTGCCCGCGTCTATTCCATCGTGAAACGCGCTGAATATGACGAGTTTCTGCAGGTGATTTCGCCTTGGGAGCGCGAGCATTTGCTGACGAACGTCTGAGGTCACAAATCGGCCCTCCCTTCCCGGTGGCAAAGCCACCTGACGGGCAACGGGGCAAAGTTTATTTGGCAAGATGAAGCAAGGGATCAGAGCCATGAATTTGCTTTATGCCAATGACATTGCCGGGACGTACCCGGACAGCTGGTATGCGGCCACCGCCAACATCCCTTCGCAGCGCCGCCAATTGCAGGGTTCCACCCGTGCCGATGTCTGTGTCGTCGGGGCCGGATACACGGGCCTTTCGGCGGCACTGCATTTGGCGCAGGCGGGTTTCAGCGTCGTCGTTCTGGAGGCGCATCGCGCCGGCTTTGGCGCGTCCGGGCGCAATGGGGGGCAATTGGGTTGGGGACAGCGGGTTGAGCAGCCCTACCTGGAAAAAATGCTGGGGATGGAGCGGGCACGCGATCTGTGGGCATTGGGTCAGGAGGCCACGGCGCTTGTGAAGTCCCTGGTCAAGGATCACGACATCGACTGCTACCTGCGCCCTGGTATTGCGTGGACGGGCGAAAGCACGCGCGAAGTGGACGACCTGCATGCCTACGCCGCGCACATGTCACTGCACTACGGCTATGACATGGATGTTCTGGACAAGGACCGATTGCATGGCCTTTGCCCGTCGCCTGCCTATATGGGCGGGATCATGAACTGGAATGCAGGCCATCTGCATCCCCTTCGCTATGCCCTTGGACTTGCAGGCGCCGCAGTAGCACACGGCGCGCAGCTGTTCGAATGCAGCCCTGTCGAACGGATCGAACAGGGAGCGCACGTGAAGGTACATACATCTGATGGTGTCGTCCAAGCCGACCATCTGATCCTTGCTTGCAACGGCTATCTCGGGGCCCTCGACCATTCAGTTGCGCGCCGCGTGATGCCCATCAACAACTTTGTCGCCGCCACTGCCCCGCTGGGCGATGACGCCGCGCGCGTATTGGCAAAGGACATCGCGGTCGCCGACAGCCGCTTTGTCGTGAACTACTTTCGCCTCAGCCACGACACGCGTCTGCTGTTTGGAGGTGGGGAAAGTTACGGGTACCGCTTTCCACGCGACATCGCCGGGCTTGTGCGCAAGCAGATGGTGCAGATCTTTCCCCATCTTGCAGATGTACCAATCGACTACGCATGGGGTGGCACGCTCGGGATCACCATGAAACGGCTGCCCTATCTCGCCCGGATTGCTCCGAACGTGTTGTCCGCATCGGGGTATTCGGGCCACGGCGTTGGCACTGCGACTCATGCGGGCAAGCTGATGGCGGATGCGATTGGCGGCCAGGCAGCCGGTTTTGACACAATGGCCGCAATACCCGGCACGCCGTTTCCGGGCGGGCCACGCCTGCGCAGTCCGCTGCTGGTGCTTGCAATGACGTGGTATGCGTTGCGCGACCGTCTCGGCCTGTAGCTTTTTTGCCTGATCCATGGGCCAGATCGGCACGGGCCCGCCGCCCGTGTCACAAAACCGTTTCTTTTTCCCGCTAACGGATTTAAAAAACTGAAAACCGAGCATAAGGAAATTGAAATATGCCCCTGCCAGATATGCACAGTGCCGAAGCCATTCCCGAAGCGGCGCGGGTCGAGATTGACCGTCTGCTGAACTCCGGCGACCTGTTCCGCTATACCGCACCCGGCGATGCGCCGGCGGCATTGCTCGAAGACGAGTTCGCTGCACTGATGGGGTCAAAATTTGCACTCGCCGTTTCCTCCTGCTCTGCAGCGCTGTTCCTGTCATTGAAGGCGCTGGACCTGCCGCGCGATGCCCGCGTGCTGATCCCCGGGTTTACATTTGCCGCCGTGCCTTCGGCGGTGCTGCACGCCGATTGCCTGCCGGTTCTGTGCGAAGTGCGTGACGACTACCGCATCGATACGGCGGATTTCGCAGCCAAGCTACCTTCGGTCCACGCCGTAATCGTCAGCCATATGCGCGGCCACACATCGGACATGGACGCAATCATGGCGTTGTGTGATGGCGCGAATATTCCTGTCATCGAAGACGCGGCTCATTCGCTCGGGACGACCTGGAACGGGCGCAAGATCGGAACAATCGGCAAAATCGGCTGTTTTTCCTTCCAGTCCTACAAGATGATCAACGCAGGCGAAGGCGGGATCATGATCACGGATGACGCCGATCTGGTGGCCCGTGCGGTCATCATGTCCGGCGCCTACGAGCACAACTGGAAGAAACACAGCGTGCTGCAGGACGCATTTGCCGCGCATCAGAACCAATTGCCGCTCTACAATTTGCGGCTGTCAAACCTGAGCGCTGCGGTGATCCGCCCGCAACTGCCCCACCTTGCCCGCCGGGTCGAGGACGGAAGACGCAACCATGATCACGTGGCCGCCCTCTTGGGGCGCAGTGCACATATCCACGTCCCTGCCCCGCTGAAGGGCGAAATGCGCGCGCCGGATTCGATCCAGTTCAACCTGATCGACTTCAGCGATGCTGACGTAGACAGATTTGTGCACGCCACCGCGGCCGCAGGTGTCAAAGTTCAAGTCTTCGGGGCAAGTGCGGACAACGCGCGCGCCTTCTGGAACTGGCAGTTCATCCCCGACCTGCCCGAGTTGCCGCAAACGCGCAAGATGTTGATGCGGGCCTGCGACGTGCGCCTGCCCGTGCACTTGCCGGTCGAGACGCTGGACGCCGTGGCCGATGTTCTGCTGACGGCAGTCAAGGTGGCGCGCGAACCGCAGGCAGCCTGAGCGTCCCTGGTCTTTGATTGGCCAAAAGTGTCCCGGGGGAGGCGCGCCAGCAACAGGGGCAGAGCCCCTTTGCCCGACGCCTCACTCACGCTAACCTGCGCCTATGACAGAGCTTTCAAATGGCGCAGCTTGGATGGGCGGCCAGATCATTCCGGTTGCGGATGCAGCTGTACCCGTCACCGACTGGGGGTTGACCCACAGCGATATCGCCTATGACGTCGTGCCCGTCTGGCAGGGGGCCTTTTTTCGGCTGGATGATTATGTGACGCGGTTCATCGCATCGCTGACGGCCGGACGTTACGACATTGGCATGGACCACAATGACATCTGTTCCGCCCTGCACCGGATGGTGCACGCGAGCGGTTTGCAGGATTCCTATGTTGCCATGGTCGCGGCACGAGGCCGCAACCCCGTGGCGGGCAGCCGCGATCCCCGCGACTGTGCCAACCACTTTTACGCCTGGTGCGTGCCCTACGTGCACATCGTCAAACCCGAGGCAGCGGCAAAAGGCACCTCGGTCTGGATCGCAAAATCAGTGCGCCGCATCCCGGAAGACAGCGTAAACCCACGGGTCAAGAACTATCACTGGGGCGATTTCACCTCTGGCCTGTTCGAGGCAAAGGACAAGGGGTTCGAAACCACCCTTTTGCTGGATCACCAAGGCAACGTGACCGAAGGCCCCGGGTTTAACGTGTTTGCCGTGTTCGGGACCCGGGTTGTGACCTCGGACCATGGTGTGTTGCATGGCATTACACGCGCCACGGTTCTGGAAATGTGTGTCGAGGCTGGGCTGACGGCAGAGACGCGCGCCCTGCCCCTCGAAGAGTTCCGGGAGGCGGACGAAGTCTTCATATCTTCTTCGGGAGGCGGCGTGATACCGGTGGCACAGGTGGACGACAGGCATTTTTCCAATGGAGCCGCCGGGCCCGTCGCCTTGGACCTGCGCACACGCTACTTTGACTGGATCATGCGAGACAGATACCGAACGCCCGTCGCAGCCCCGTAAGGCGCACCTGTCGGTGCGCCGGGACGGACCCTCAGGACAGTTTGGACAGTTTGGCCTGCAATTCGGCGAGTTGCTTCTTGATGGTCGCCAGGTCTTCCGCCTCGTCTTCGACATCCTCGTCCTTGGCGGACCCGCCCGTCCAACCGGGGGTCAACCCGCCGGTCATTGCCTTCATGAACGCCTCCTGCTGGGCCTGCATCAACTCAAATCCCGGCATCTTGGCCATGGGGTTCAGGGCAGAGACGTTTTCCATCACCTTGCTCTGCCCATCGCGCAGCATCTCGAAGGAGGCTTGCAGGAACTGCGGTACCACAGAGGCACCGCCGCCCATATAGCTGCGCACAAGATCATTGAGCACATCGACGGGCAAAACATTCTCTCCGCGGCTCTCATGCTCGGCAATGATCTGGAGAAGGTACTGGCGGGTCAGATCATCCCCGGTCTTGAGATCGACAATCTGCACTTCCCGCCCGTCCCGGATAAAGCCGGAGATATCCTCAAGCGTCACGTAGTCGCTCGTCTCGGTGTTGTAGAGGCGGCGACTGGCATAGCGTTTGATCAGAAGCGGTGCTGGTTTATCCGTCACGATGCTGTTCTCCCCAAGCGTGCGTGCTGCAGTGCAGCTTAGGCGCATGCGTGGGAAAAAGAAAGGTCACCCATGCTTGGGCCAAAAACCCTCACTGACACGCCCAGTGTACGACGACGTATGGCCTGCAAAATATGCAATCTGGCACAAACGGGTCGGCCCGCAGCAACGTGGAGCCTGCGACCAAAACACAGACTCCGTGAAAAACCGAGTGTTGACGGCGCCGTGTCCGCCGACACCCGGGCCACACTCAGGTTTCAGCGCCGGTCCGGTGATGCAGGTCGCGCGGGCACACCCGTGATCCGCGGCCTCAAGCGGCATGGCGCAGATGTCGCGAAAAGGGGCAGTTCAGCCCGCATTGCCGTCCGCATCATGAATCCTGACCACCCGCGCGCCGCAAACAAAAAAGGCGGACCCCAATGAAGGAGCCCGCCGGAGTCATCGCGCATTTCAGGGAGGAGAATTAGCGCGATATCTCGATATTGCCTTACTTGGCAGCCGCTTTCTTGGCAGCTGCTGTCATGTCGCCTGTGGCTTTTTTCACGGCGGCAGATGCGTCTTCGCTCATGTCTTTGCCAGCGGCCATCATCAGTTCGACGGTGTCCATCTGAACCTTTTTCGCGACTTCAGCAAACGCGGCCATGTGCTCTGCTGTCACTTCGGCGTAAGACGACGCGAAGTCTGTCATTGCTTTGGCATAGTCGGCAGGCTCTGCCTTGGCTTTGGACATGTCGCCCAGTTTCGCCAGAGTTTCCTTGGTCCATTTGGACGAAATCTCAGTGGATTTCTCTGCCGCGTCGATTGCAACCGAGCTCAGTTTTTCGTTCAGAGATGTCGCTGTTTTGAACGCGTCTTCCATGGATGCTGTGTCGACGGGGAAAGCCCCCATAACGTCTTTGAACATCGTGCTCAGGTCTTGTGTCTTGGCCATTGTATCAGTCCTTTGATCAGGTGTGGGCGGGAGTCCCCACGGTTTCATTCCTGAAACAGAACATAGATGCTGCGCCGCAGCATTTCAAGTCTTTTTGCTGCGCCGCAGCGAAAAAGTTAACCCAAGGGAAATGCTTGCAAAAACGCCGGTTGTTTCAGGGTTTCGCCTTGACGGTAACGTATGTTCCGGGCGCATCACACAACACGGGATGCGAGTCATCACCGGGGATTCGCGCCGTGATCTGCGCCCCTGCCCGCTTCTTCAACCACGCACCCCAGCGCGGCCACCACGACCCTTCATGGAACTCTGCACCTTCTACCCACGCTTCGTGATCAAGGCTGAGGTCGGTGTTGGTGTAGTGCCCGTACTTGTTCCGGCTGGGCGGGTTGACGATGCCCGCAATGTGCCCGGACTGGGTCATGATGAACGTCTTGTCCTTGCTGCCCATCTGTTGCACGCCGCGATAGCTGTCTTTCCAGGGCGCGATGTGATCGGTCTCGCAGGCAATCGCGCACAGTGGCACGTCGACCTCTTCCAGCACCAGATGATGGCCCAAAAGATCAAAGCCGCCCGACGCAAGTTCATTGCCCTGACATAAGCCCCGCAGGTACTGCATCGCCATCTTGGCAGGCAGGTTGGCCCCGTCCCCGTTCCAATAGAGCAGATCAAAGGCAGGCGGGGTTTGTCCCATCATGTAGCTTTTGATCGCAGGCGTGTAGACCAGATCGTTGCTGCGCAGGAACGTGAATGTGCGTGCCATGATCACAGACGGCAGGATGCCCTTGTCTTCCGTCTCGGCCTCGATCCCGTCGATGAAGTCGTCTGTGAGGAACGGCGCAAATTCCCCCTGATCGCCGAAATCCGTCAGGGCCGTAAAGAATGTCGCAGACTTGACCGACTTGTCTCCGCGCTGTTTCAGCAGGCTGAGCGTGAGCGACAGCGTCGTGCCCGCAATGCAGTAGCCGATGGCATTGACTTGTTTCTGGCCCGTGATCGCCTTGGCCTCGGTGATGGCGCGTACATATCCGTCCTCGACATAGTCTTCGAGCCCCACATCGGCATAGGCACCATCAGGGTTGATCCAGCTGACCACAAACAGCGTGTGGCCCTGATCCACCAGCCACTTGACCATGCTGTTTTGCTCTTTGAGATCGAGGATATAGTATTTGTTGATCCATGGCGGGAACAGGACCAGCGGGATCTTGTGCACCTTTTCGGTGGTCGGCGTGTACTGGATCAACTCCATCATCTTGTTGCGGTAGATGACCTTGCCCGGTGTAGTGGCGATGTTCCCACCCAGTTCGAACGCCTTGTCATCGGCCAGTTTGACGATCAGTTCGCCGTTGTTGGATTCCAGATCGGAAATCAGGTTCTCCAGCCCGTCGACCAGCGACTGACCTTCCGTCTCGACGGCCTTTTCAAGCGCATCCGGGTTGGTGGCCAGAAAATTGGTGGGTGACATCATGTCGAGGATCTGGCGGGAGAAATAGGCAAGGCGCTGCTTTTCCTTGCTGTCCATATCGGTAACGTCCGCGACAGCCTGCTCCACCGCGGCCGCGTTGATCAGGTACTGCTGTTTGACGAAGTTGAAATAGGGGTGCGTGTCCCAGAGCGGGTTGGCAAAGCGGCGATCCTTGGGGCCGGGGTCGGCCGGGGCCTGAAGCTTGCCACTGGCCAGCGCCTGCTGGGCCTCGACAAAGTGCGTTACGGATTTCGACCAGAACTGCAATTGATGCTCAAGCACTTTGGCCGGGTCACGCAACGCCTCGCTCCAGTAGGCTGTGGCCGCCTTGGTAAACAATTCCTGATTCGGACCGTCGAGGGCCGCGTTGTGCATGCTGCGGTGCGACATCACATGCGACAACCGCTGCGTGAGTTCCTCGACTTTCCTGAGGTTAGCGTTCAATTTGTCGAGGTTTTCGCCCGTGACAGCACCATCTGTTGTGTTTTTTGATGTCGTGGTTGTCATATTAACGTCTTCCTCGTAGTCTTTGCATACGCAGCATTTGGGTCCGCCCTAATGCCGCCACTATAGGGTCGCATGTTTCAGGGGGCAAAGCGACAGTCAGTCCGGCGTGGACGATTTGCGTGCTCGCCCCCAACGGTTCAAGGAGTGCGTGATGCGCTACATGATCAATTATGACTTGATGGAAACAATGCGGAATACCAATCAGTGGCTGGGTGCAACGGCACAGGCCATTGGCGGCTATCCGGCCTTTTCGATGATCCCGAACCCGGGCATGGCGTGGATGCGTGCTTGGGGTGAAGTGACCGAACGCACCTTTCAGCGCATGGTCGTGAAGCCCGACTGGGCTATCCCGTCTGTGACCGGCGAAGATGGCAAGGATCACCTCGTCACCATCGACATGTGCGTGCCCGGTGCCTTTGGCGACCTGATCCACTTCAACGTCAATGGCCGCAAACCCAAAAACCGCAAGGTGCTGCTGGTCGCGCCGATGTCTGGGCACTATGCGACCCTTTTACGCTCAACAGTGATGTCCCTGTTGCCCGATTGCGAAGTCTACGTCACCGACTGGCACAATGCGCGCGACATTCCCGTCAGCGCGGGCAAGTTCGATATCGAGGACTACACGCTCTACCTCGTTGACTACATGCGCTACATGGGTCCCGAAACCCACGTCATCGCCGTTTGCCAACCTGCGCCACTGACGCTGGCAGCGACGGCATACCTCGCCGAAGAAGACCCCGATGCACAGCCACGGTCCCTGACGCTGATTGGCGGCCCGATTGACCCGGACGCGAATGCCACTGACGTCACCGACTTTGGCCGCCGCGTCACAATGGGCCAGCTTGAGGAAACGATGATCCAGCGGGTTGGCTTCAAATACCCCGGCGTGGGTCGGATGGTCTATCCGGGCCTTTTGCAACTGGCCTCTTTCATCTCGATGAACAGCGAAAAGCACCAAAAGGCCTTTCAGGACCAGATCAGCGCGGTCGCACGCGGCGAAGCCGCCGATCACGACAAACATAACAAGTTCTACGACGAATACCTGGCCGTCATGGACATGACGGCAGAGTTTTACCTCTCCACCGTCGATCGCATCTTCAAGAACAGGGAAATTGCCAAGAATGAATTCACAGTCGCAGGCAAGGCCGTCGACATTGGCAAGATCACCACGGTGGCCGTGAAAACGGTCGAGGGGTCGAATGACGACATCTCGGCCCCCGGGCAGTGCATTGCCGCACTTGATCTGTGTACCGGCCTGCCTGACGAGAAAAAGGCCAGCCACCTCGAAGATGGCGCAGGCCATTACGGTATCTTCGCAGGCAAGAGCTGGCGCAACAACATCCGCCCGCTCGTGCTCAGCTTTATTGACGCCAATACGCCGAAACCGGCCGGCAAAAAGGCGGCCAACAAGAACAAAGCGGCGTAGATCGGTATGGCAGGCATCGATCTGCCATTCTCATGCACCTGTGACGCGATCCGCGGGACGCTGATGGGCGTCAGCCCGGCCAATGGCAATCGGGTTGATTGCTATTGCGGGGATTGCCGGGCGGCCGAGGCGTTCGCCTCTCGGACACGGACGATCCCTGATGGGCCTGTCCGGCTTTTTCAGACAACACCTGCCCGCATCCGCATCGACGCAGGCACAGCGCATTTGGCGGTGTTTTCGCTGTCTCCCAAAGGCGTGTTGCGCTGGTATGCTGACTGCTGTGGCACGATGTTGTTCAACACGTTGCGCAGCCCGAAGATCGCCTTTGCTGCGGTTTTCACGGATGCCGTTGCGGACGCTGACGCGCTTGGCCCGGTCCGTTCGCGCGCCAACATCCAGAACCCGGACGGCACATCGCGCAACGAAGGGCTTGGGCGCATGCTGCGGTCCTTCGCGCGTGGCGCTCTGCCGGCGCGGATCTCCGGGGCGTGGAAGAACACGCCTTTTTTCGATCCCACCACGCTGCAACCCGTGGCAGAGATTTACGTGCTCAGCAAAGACGAACGCGACGCCGTCACACCCGCCTGACGACCGGCAAGCGTGAAGGGGCGCGGCCCCCAACCGCCCCGTTTGCCATCCGCAAAACTGCAAGGACCGCACAGCAACGGGAACCGCCCCCTCAGCGCAAAATCAGCGGTTGGCGCATCCAGTCGCGCAAGGCTTGGGTGGTTTCGGCCGGAACCTCCAGCGTCGGCAGGTGGCCTGCGTTTTCCAACACGCGCAATTCGGCGCCGTGGATCAGTTCGGCCATGAAGGTGTGCCGCTTGACCGGACACAGCGCATCATGTTCTCCGCACAGCACAAGGGTCGGCACCTTGATCTTGCGCAGGGTGCCTTGCTGGTCGCGGCGACGTTGCAACGCGCGGGATTGGCGTACGAAAACCTCTGGACCAAGGGCGTCGGCCATGTCCAGCACCAACGCGCCGACTTCGGCCCCGAACGGACCGGGACCGAGGTATTCAGGCAGGATTTCTTCGCGCATCAGCGTATCCAGCTGTCCGGTGCGTGCCTTGATGATCTGGGGTTCGCGGGCAGTGGAGGCTTGCGGTGTCTCTGCCAGCGGGCTGGTGTCCATCAGTGCAATGCGCGTGATCCGGTCAGGCGCACGGCGCAGTAACTCCATGGCCACGATGCCGCCCATCGAAAGGCCGGCCAGCGCGAACCGCCCCGGGAGTTCATCCAGCAATCCGCTTGCAATCTCTTCGATACGTTCACCACGTGTGATCGGTGACACCATAATCGAATACTCGGCGGACAATTCCGCAATTTGCGGGCCAAACAGGCGCGCATCACACATCATTCCCGGTAGCAAAACCAGCGGTTCAGCCATGCCACAGCCTCATCACGTGCCCAGATTCCCATTCGCCAAGTCTTGTCCCTGATGCCACCATGGCTTGCCCGGGCCAGCACGGCAACCCCAAGATGTGGTCACAATTCAGGGATATGCGATTCCGCGAAAGGGCGGAAAGTCGCGGTAGCGCGCGCGGCGCATTTCCAGCGGTTCGTCCGGTGCAGCACCTGCGCGCAGCAGCAACCCTTTGGGCGCGATGTAACTGCCAATCATGCGCCGTGGATTGGGCCGCCAATCGAGATTGAACGCGCAGAGTTTCGGAAAAAACCACATCGCTGAATAGGGCAGATGATCATGCACCCACCACGCCAGATCGCGCCAGTCGCGCCCCTGTTCATACCGGTCCGTGAACCACGGAATCGCCAGCGACGTCCCTGCAATCGCATTATCCCCCTGCCCCCAATCCCAGATGTGGCATTCGATCGGGTTGTCATTGCGTGCGCAGTTCAGCTTGTGGTCATTGCCAAACTGATTCAGTTCAGGTGAGCGGTATCCCGAGCGGATCGCAAGCCGTCCAAATGTCTCTTCCAGCGGGTCAAGCAACTGCGTGCACAGCATCCGTCCATGCGCGATCACAAGATCAGGGTCGCGCGGCAGGTTGCTGATTTGATGAAAGTTTGCGATTTCGGAGTACAGGAAATCCCGCATGAAAAAGTGCCTGGACAGGCGCACGCGCCCGAAGGTTTCAAGGCTCCACATGCTGGCAGGGCGTCGCATCACCCGACTCCGTTCCACTGGAACGCTCCGTTCGGACCAAGAGGGGAAAACGGGTTCCATGCCACTTCCCAGATGTGCCCTTCGGGGTCGGCAAAATACCCGTGATGGCCGCCCCAGAAGACATCTTTTGCCGGTTTCAGTATATGCGCACCGGCAGCCGCCGCGCGCGCGAGCAAAGGCGCAACATCGCTCTTGGTCCTGACGTTGTATGCAAGGGTCATCGCCCCCCGCCCCAATGCGTCAACCGGGACTCCGATGTCCTCGGCCAGCGCGTCAAGCGGGTAAAGGCCCAGCGTCTGCCCAATCAGATCAAAGGCGATCACACCGTCCGGGCTGTCCACCCGCGCCCAGCCCAACGCTTCGTAAAACCGCGCCAGACCGGCAAGGTCCCGCGCCCCCAACGTGATCAGGGACACCCGCTGTTCCATCATGGCCCCTCGAGGGTCTGCACCCAGTCCAACATACCTGCAACCGCGCCATCTGTCTGGCCGGGGGACATGATATCGCCTGCAATGACATGGGATTGCGGATCATCCGTCGCCCCCATCACCGGATTCACAACCACCGCATCGCCACCCCAAAGCGCGGCCACTTCTGCTGTGATGTCCGGGCGCACGACTTCGTCCTCAGTCGAGAACCAGAACAGGGCCGGAATCGTGTGGTCCGCATGGTCAACCGCGTTTGCAGCCTTGATCAGGGCCGCCATCGGCATCACCGCTACACTTGGATATTGCGTTGTCCAATAGGTGGCGTGATCAGCGTTGCGCGGCTCGAAACTGCGCGTTTGACCGGCCAGAACGGGCAGCCAATAGCGCGCCGCAGGCCAACTGAGAAGTCCCGCGACAGGGTTCGCAATGCCAAAGTTTGGCGAGACAAAAATCAGCCCGGCCACCCCTTCCATCATCGTCTCGTCCTGTGCCAATGCCGCCACAAGCGATCCTCCGGTGGATGTCGACACAACCAGAACACGCTGTCCCGCACGCCGCGTTGCTTGCAATCCCTCGTCCAGATCGCTGACCCACGCCTGAACGGACCCCGTTGCCAGGGCGGCACCATCGCGTCCATGCCCTGCCAGACGGGTAAAGATCAGGTTGGCTCCCAACGCCTCTGCCAGACGATCCGGTACCGGGCGGATCTCCTGAGATGTGGCCGAAAACCCATGCACGTAGAGGATCGCCCAGTCCGTCTGCGTGCCGGGCTCCATCGCCCAGATCACCTGTTTTTCGACACCCGGCGTTATGTCATCAAACCGCGCCTCGACTTGAGCAAAATGGGCATCAAGGTCAGCGCCAACAGTCACGCGATCCGGCGTCAGTGTTGCATCCTCGTAAGGGCCAAACAGCCAAAGCGCAAAGCCGGCAATAAGGCAGGCCGCAGCGATCCGGGAAGTGACCCTCATGTGCGCGGTTCCATGACATCAAGAATGGCGGCTTCGATCAGCCTCAGACAGGGGCCGTCAGAAAATCGATGATCGGCTCCCTTGACCAACGTGAGGCGCATGTCGGGGCTTTCTGCATGCTCCAACAAACGCACCGCCGTTTCCGTGCTGACCGCACTGTCGTCGGTGCCTTGCAGGCAGCGCACTGGAAAAGGCAGCGAAAGGGGCGTGCGCAAGACCAAATTGTCCCGCCCATCCTCGATCAGGCGACGGGTGATGATGTAAGGCTCCATGTAATCGGACGGCATCTCTACCTGGCCGTCGCGCTTAAGCGCGGCCCATTGAGCATCCGTAAAGGACGCGGCATAGCCGTCTTCGGTAAAGTCAGGCGCAGCCGCGATGGTGACCAGACCGGCAATGCGGCGCGGCTGCGACCGTGCGAACAACACTGCCTGCCACCCGCCCATGGAACTGCCCACCACAATCAGCGGACCCGTGGTCAACGCATCCAGAGCCGCCGCTGTGTCCTGCGCCCAGTCTCCGATGCATCCTTCTTCGAAACGGCCCGAACTTTCGCCATGGCCCGAGTAATCAAAGCGCAAGAACGCCTGTCCGCGCGCCGCGCACCATGTCTCAAGATGTATGGCCTTGGTGCCTTCCATGTCCGATTTGAGACCGCCCAGAAACACCACCGTCGGGCCAGTGCCTTGCGTGCAGTGATAGGCAAGCGTGCGGCCTTGCGCCGTCTTCAGAAATTCAGGCCCAGCCATAACTGCCCCTCCCCCTTTGAATTGAGCGGATCATGCGCAGGGCGTGGGGCACTGTCCATCGTGACGCTGGGGATTTTTTACGTGACCATATTGTCACGTGACTATCGAATCACATATAGAGACTCCATGGATGCCGTGTTCAAAGCCCTCTCCGACCCCGCCCGCCGTACGCTGCTCGACAGTTTGCGCGAAAAGGACGGACAAAGCCTGCAAGACCTGCAGACCCATCTCGACATGACAAGATTCGGGGTGATGAAGCATCTTGGCGTGCTCGAAGCGGCCGGGCTGATCACCACGAAAAAGGTGGGACGCTTCAAGCATCACTACCTCAACGCCCTGCCCCTGCAGCAGGCGATAGACCGCTGGATCGAGCCCCTGCTCGTCAAACCGGCGGCCCGAGCAGTTCTTGACCTCAAAACCCAGCTCGAAGGAGACCGCCCCATGTCAAAACCAGATTTCGTGATGCAAACCTATATCAAGACCAGCCAGGACCGGCTGTGGGATGCGCTGTCAGACGAAAACAACGTCGCGCACTATCACTTCATGGCCAGTCACGCGACGCGCGACGGCGACCGAACGACGATGTTCCTGCCCGACGGGACGGCGCTGATGTCGAACGTGGTTCTGAAGACCGAGCCCAAATCGCGGATGGAATGCACATTCGAACCGCATTGGGAAGGTGGCGGCGCGCCCAGCCGTGTCATCTACCTGATGGAGCCCGAAGGTGATTTCGTCAAACTCACCATCGAGCATTACGACCTCACCTTTCCCGTGGTTCCGGGAGAAGGGGTTGCAGACGGCTGGGCGCGATGGGCCGCTGGCCTCAAAACCTGGCTTGAAACCGGCCAGGACGCACATTTCGGCAGCGCAGCCATCGCCTGATCCGACCTTCATCTTGCCAAGTAAACTTCGGGGGAGTCGCGCCAGCGACGGGGGCTGGCCCCCTCCTCCGACGGCCACAGGACCAGACATATGACGATTGAACTCACCTATCTCACCCTCACTCTGCTGCTCGCCGCATCAATGTGGATTCCCTACATCGTAGGGGTGAACATGCACCCCCAGTCCAGGATCGACGACTTTCAACGCCCACCACCGCTGACGGGATTTCCACCTTGGGTGCACCGCGCGCACCGGGCACATCTCAACCTGATAGAAGCGGCCGTACCCTTCGCGGCGCTGCTCCTGCTGGCGCATGCGCTTGGTGTTTCCTCGCCGGTCACTGTTTGGGGTGCCGCCGGATTTTTCTGGCTTCGGCTGGCGCATGCCGTTGGCATGGTTTCGGGGCTGGCCCGCTTTCCCGTGCGACCGATCATTTTCACGCTCAGCTGGCTGTGCACGATCGCCATCGGCGTTCAACTGCTAATCGCCTGAACGCACTTGACCCCCGTGGCCGCGCACGGCAGGGTCGCGCCATGACACACAAGGCCACACCCTTCTATTGGACCGGATCGCATATCTTGCGCGCCATGGCCCGTGTCTGAAACCTGACCTGAACCCACCGCCGCAACCGCGGCGGTGATGTATGCGAACGCTCTGCCGCGTGCAGAGGAGCGCACGACATGACCCCAGACATTCGACCCGTGCAGGAAAACGACCTGCCACAACTGCATCACATGATCTGCGCGCTTGCCGCGCATCATGGCGATGTGCCTGATATCAATCCGTCCCACCTTGCCCGCGACGTTTTGGGACCCGCACCCTGGTTTCATGTTCTGGTCGCGGCAGGTGCGCCCAGCTGCCTGCACGGCTACACCCCGCTTTTGCCCCGTGGCCAGTTGCAAATGGGCACGCGCAGCATGGACATGCACCACCTTTTTGTCAGGCCGGCGCATCGCGGGACGGGTTTGGGTTGCGCACTGACCCGCGCGGCGATCGCCCACTGCAAGGCCCTTGGGTGCCAGGCCATCACTGTCGGCACGCATCCCGACCACGCCAATGCGGGAGCCTTTTACGAACGACGCGGGTTCATCCGCTACGACGCATCAAATCCGAGGTTCATGATGACGCTTGATCAACCGCCGACATAAGTGCCCTTGGCGGGGCGGTAGAATGTCTTTTGGTTGTGCAATTTGCCAAGCAATTCGTGGATCTCGCGCACTTCGTCATCAGACTTGCCCGCCTTGATGTTTGCCTGGGTCTGGGCAAGTTTGGCGCGACGCAAGGCGTCTTCGATCAAGTCGAGCTCTTCCACGTTCAATTCGAAAGTCGTGTTGTACTTGGGCACTGCGCGTTCCTCTTGGGATCAGAAATTTCCGATAGTGAACTTGTTTGCAAAATAGGGATTTCATAACGAAGGTCCAGCCCAAAACGTCGCAAAAAGTGCGGGAAATGTCGCTTTTTCGGTGCTCCATCGTATACAAAGACAGCCCCCCGCGCGCACCAAAGCCGGGTATTCACGATGCTAAGTCCGTGCTCGGACTTGACGCACGCTGTCGCCCCTGCCAAACGCCTCGCCACATACAACCCGCAACCGGGCGTTCCGTGGGCGCCAAACTGACGAGGAGTGCCGATATGGCCCCAATCTCTCTGACTTTCCCCGATGGCAATGCGCGCGACTACGAGGCCGGGATCACCCCTGCCGCTGTCGCGATGAGCATCTCGAAATCCCTGTCCAAAAAGGCGATCAGCGCGACCGTGAACGGCCAGCACTGGGATTTGGCATGGCCCATTGATGCAGATGCCCAGATCGCCATCCACACCATGGCCGATGAAGAGCAGGCCAACGAGTTGGTCCGCCACGATTTGGCGCACATCATGGCCCGCGCCGTTCAGGAAATCTGGCCCGACACCCAGGTCACCATCGGTCCGGTGATCAAGGACGGCTGGTATTACGATTTTGACCGGTCAGAGCCGTTCACCCCCGAAGACCTCGGTGTCATCGAAAAGAAGATGAAAGAGATCATCAACAAGCGCGATCCCGTGCGCACCGAGGTGTGGGACCGCGACGTGGCAATCCAGTACTACAAGGACCGTGGCGAACCTTACAAAGTCGAGTTGATCGACGCCATCCCGGGCGACGAGCCGTTGCGGATGTATTGGCATGGCAACTGGCAGGACCTGTGCCGCGGTCCGCACCTGCAACATACCGGGCAGGTGCCGGGTGACGCGTTCAAGCTGATGTCCATCGCAGGCGCCTACTGGCGTGGCGATTCGAACCGCGCGATGCTGCAGCGCATCTACGGCGTTGCGTTCACCGGCAAGGAAAAGCTGCGCGCCCACCTCAACATGCTGGAAGAAGCAGCCAAGCGGGACCACCGCAAGCTGGGCCGCGAAATGGATCTGTTCCACATGCAGGAAGAAGCGCCGGGCCAGATCTTCTGGCATCCCAACGGCTGGACCATCTACACCGAACTTCAGGACTATATGCGTCGCAAACAGCGCAAGGGCGGTTACGTCGAGGTGAACACACCTCAGGTGGTGGACCGCAGGCTCTGGGAACAGTCCGGACACTGGGAAAAGTATCAGGAACACATGTTCATCGTCGAAGTGGACGAAGACCATGCACGCGAGAAGGCCGTAAACGCGCTCAAACCGATGAACTGCCCCTGTCATGTTCAGGTCTACAATCAGGGCCTCAAATCCTACCGCGACCTGCCGTTGCGCATGGCCGAGTTCGGGTCCTGCAACCGGTATGAACCGTCGGGCGCGTTGCACGGTATCATGCGCGTGCGCGGGTTTACCCAGGACGACGGTCACATCTTTTGTCGCGAAGATCAGATCGAAGAAGAGACCGCGATCTACATCGACTATCTCACTCAAATCTACAAAGACCTCGGCTTTGACAGTTTCCGCGTGAAATTCTCGGATCGACCCGAGGCGCGGGCCGGATCCGATGAAATCTGGGACAAGGCAGAAGAGGCTTTGCTGAGTGCGACCCGTGCTGCCGGGATCGAGCCGGAGTTGAACCCCGGCGAGGGCGCCTTTTATGGCCCCAAGCTGGAATTCGTGCTGACCGACGCGATCGGACGTGACTGGCAATGCGGGACCCATCAGGTGGATTTTGTTCTGCCGGAACGGCTGGATGCGACCTATATCGGCGCGGACGGCGGCAAACACCGCCCCGTCATGCTCCACCGCGCCTGCCTCGGCTCGTTCGAACGGTTTATCGGCATCCTGATCGAAGAGCATGCCGGAAAGCTGCCCTTCTGGCTCGCCCCGCGTCAGGTGGTTGTGGCCTCCATCATTTCGGATGCGAACGACTATGTGACCGAGGCTGTCGCGGCGTTGCGCGCCGCAGGCATCCGCGCCGAGGCCGACATCCGAAACGAAAAGATCAACTACAAGGTGCGCGAACACTCCGTCGGCAAAGTCCCCGTCATTCTGGCCGTTGGCGCGCGCGAAGTCGAAGAGCGCACCGTCACGGTCCGCCGCCTTGGTCAAAAGCAGACCAGCGTCCAACCACTGGACGATCTGATTGGTGAATTGTCACATGACGCAACCCCGCCAGATCAACGTTAAGCTGAAAATTGCAACATTCGGGCCTGTTTGATGTCAAAACAGGTCCGAATCCTGACAAACTGTCACGGGTCTGTGACTCACGCTGCTGTGAGTAGTAATGTGGGTGCGAAATGTCCTAATCAAAGGGCATCTTCGGTCACAGTCGACCAATCCAAAGGGAGCTTATCCATGTCTACAACTATGAAATCCGTTGCAATCGCCGGTGCTGTCGCCGCAGCCCTGGCCGCACAAACCACCACGCAGGCACAAGCTGCCGGCAAGGAAAAATGCTACGGCATTTCCCTGGCAGGCGAAAACGACTGCGCCGCGGGACCCGGTACGACATGTGCGGGCACATCCGTGACCGACTATCAGGGCAACGCATGGACGCTCGTGGATGCAGGCACATGCACCGAAATCGAACTGCCCGCCATGGCGGACGGCACGCCACGCACCGGCTCGCTTGAAGAACTGGATCGCGACCTGCCTGCATAAGCAGCGCCTGTGACGCAAACGACTGCGCCCCGCCGATCGTGCGTGGGGCGCGGACCTCCCACTCTGGAAAGGCAACATCATGCTGGATGCGACACAAAATGACCGTCGCCTGCCCGCCGCCCCCGGAGTAGGATACAAATCCCAGCACTTCACCGATCTGCGCGCCGATCCCGGTCCGGTAAAGTGGTTGGAAATCCACGCTGAAAACTACATGGGCGATGGCGGGCGGCCGCATGCACAGCTCCGTGCCCTGCGCCCCGACTTTGCCATTTCCGTTCATGGTGTGGGTCTTTCCATCGGTGGTGAGGATGCGTTGAACACGGACCACCTTTCCCGCCTCAAGACGCTTGTAGACTGGCTGGAACCGGCCAGCTTTTCCGAACACCTCGCCTGGTCGACCCACGGGGCCGAGTTTCTGGACGACCTCCTGCCCCTGCCCTACACGGATGCAACACTTCAACGCGTCGCGGATCACATCGACCAAGTGCAGGACGTGCTTGGTCGCCAGATGCTGTTGGAAAACCCGTCCAGCTACCTCGCGTTCGAACAAAGCACGATGAGTGAGACCGACTTTCTGGCTGCACTGGTGCGCAAGACAGGCTGCGGCTTGCTTCTCGATGTGAACAACGTGTTCATCTCTGCCACCAACCTCGGATATACGCCGCAAGGATACCTTGACGCCTATCCCCTTGCTGCAGTTGGGGAAATCCACGTCGGCGGCCATGCGGAGGATGCTGACGAACATGGCGCACCCTTGTTGATTGACAGTCATGGCTGCCAAACCGCTGATCCGGTCTGGACGCTGCTTGAATATGCGATTTCGCTGACCGGTCCCACCCCTGTTCTGGTCGAATGGGACAATGATGTGCCCGATTGGGCCACCCTGCGCGCCGAAGCCGACCGCGCAGCGCACGCGCTTGCAACACATGTGCCCGGCTAGTCAAAGATGACCGGTACGCAATCCCAGTTCCGGACCGCTTTGCTTGATCCAGACGCCCCGGCCCCGACCGGTTTGCACGATGCGCGAGGCAATCCGGCGACCAAGCGATTTGACGTCTACCGCAACAACGTCACTGTGGCCCTGATTGATGCGTTGCGCACCGCCTTTCCCGTGCTGGTGAAACTGCTGGGCGATCAGAACTTTGATCAGCTTGCCAGTTTGTTTGTCCGCGCACACCCACCAGACTCGCCGCTGATGATGCATTACGGCGCGGCGCTGCCCGGCTTTCTCGATGATTTCGCGCCGCTGGCACATATCGGGTACCTGCCCGATGTGGCCCGTCTCGAACTGGCGCTCCGCCGCTCTTATCATGCAGCGGATCCACCTGCCTTTGACCCGGCGCGGCTGGGTGCCGTCCCGCCCGAGGCGCTGATGGCCTCCACGCTTGTACTGGCCGCACCGGTCCAATTTGTGCCGTCCCGCTGGCCACTGGTCGATATCTGGCGGTTCAATACGGACGCGGGCGCGGACAAACCCCGCGCAACAGCACAATCCGCCTTGATCACGCGCGCCGAATTTGATCCCCAACCGCACGCGCTTGACCCCGTGCAGGCGGTATGGCTGACGCAAGTGATGGCGGGGGCCACCTTGGCCAAAGCCCAAGACACCGCCAGCGCAAACGACCCCGATTTCAACCTGACCACAGTGCTGAGCCTTTTGATCCAGCAAAACGCAATTGCCGACTTCACGACCCCAAAGGAATAACCAAATGACTGCCCTGACGCGTTTTTACATCGCCCTGTTCGCCCCGCTTGAGCGGGCGGAATGGATCCTTCCCACTCTGGCGCGCTTTTTGTTTGCGGCCGTTCTGGCAGTCTATTTCTGGGTGTCCGGGCTGACCAAGGTCGGTGATGGCCTGTTTGGCATCTTCCAGCCGTCACTTGGAGCCTACGCGCAGATCTTTCCCAAAGTGATGGAGAATGTAGGCTACGACGTCACCCAATTGAGCCTGTATCACTGGGCCGTTGTCACCGCCGGCACGGTGGCCGAATTCGTCCTGCCGCTGTTGATCATCGTCGGATTGCTGACGCGGCTGGCATCTGTGGGCATGATCGGGTTCATCGTGGTGCAATCGCTCACCGACCTCAACGGACATGACAAATGGGGCGACGGGCTGGTGCTTGGGGCGTGGTTTGATGCGCCCTCCAACAGCCTGATCATGGACCAGCGGGCGCTATGGGTGTTCCTGCTGCTGGTGCTGGTGATCAAAGGGGCCGGACCGCTTTCCTTTGACCGCGCCCTGACCCCACGCGAAACCTAAGCGACACCAAGAGCGGCCTGCACGTCCTTGGTCCAGCCCAGATGCAACGCCTCGCCGTCGGCAATGAGGGGGCGTTTCATCAATGCCGGGTGGGTTTCAAGCAGGTCCTCGGGATCACAGGCCCGTTCAGTTTCTGACAGTCCACGCCATGTGGTGGACCGGGTGTTGAGCAGAGCATCCCCAAAAGCCGCGCGTGCAGCCGCCATCACAGGTGCGGGAACCCCCTCGCTGCGCACATCGACAAAGCGGGCGTGAGGCAGCGCCTTGATCGCCTTGCGGCAGGTGTCGCAGGTTTTCAAACCGTATATTTCCATAACCATCCATCACTTTTTCGTTGAATAAAGCAGCATCGCCTGCGGTTTGCACCCCCGCTGACTTGATTTTCGATGGCAAAGGGCAATCTCATTAACCATGCGCTGACAGTCGCGGATATGGGTGCGGGCTGGAGCGTGAACGAACCCCGCGCGTGCGGGGCAGACTGCAAGGCAAAAGGAGGCACGGACCATGCCAACTGGCACCGTGAAGTGGTTCAACACCACAAAAGGCTACGGATTTATCGCCCCTGACGACGGCGGAAAAGATGTTTTTGTACATATTTCGGCGGTGGAACGCTCGGGGCTGACAGGGCTCGCCGACAACCAGAAGGTCGGCTTTGAAATGCTCGAAGGGCGTGACGGGCGGCAAATGGCGGGCGACCTCAAGCTGCTCTGAGGCAGCCTGTTACCGACCAGAAGTCATTGATTTAGCGCAGGCCCCCTCGCCTCAGGCGGGGTTTTTGGCGTCTGTCCAGTGCTCTCCCATGGCGACGATGCAGGACGTCCCGGACGCATAAGCTGCGACCATGATCCAGTCGCCACGGTCATCCGTCCAGACCTCCATCACCTCTTCAGGACTGCGCAGCCCGCTGGCGGTGCGCTGCGTGCCGTATTGGCGCTCCAGCTTGGTCTGAAGCTGGGGCGTGGGCGCACAGAGCACTTCGGCAATGGGGGAGGCTGTTGCGGGTGTGGCCAAGGCCAGACACAGGAGGGCGAGTCGTCTCATGCCCTCTGTGTAACAGTTTTATGACGGCGTGTGGATAAGGTCTGCCGACTTTTTCTGAATACTTGTGCCCGTGCATCGCAAAGAACACGAAAGTGCGCGGATGGGCGTTAAGGCCAAGAAAGGTTGGGGTCTAGGCCATCCACGATTGTTGGGGGGCCGACAAGCCAAACGGCGCATGGATCGTTTACTTTTGCTATGCTGAGCCGTGCCAGCGCCGTACCGCGGGGTGATCGATGATCCGGGCCCTGCCCGGCAAACCGTCCGGGGGACGGTTTGAGGCGATCACGGGCGGAGCCCAGAGGCACGTCTATTCAGAGCGCGAAGCCGGGACAGCGCCGGACCGCGGGGTGGCGCAGCTACGTTTGTGCGGCAGCGATTTATGGTTGTGATGGTAGCGTGATGTGGCAGCGGTGTGCTGGTGGGGACGTAGCGCCGGCCCGGGGGGGCGGTCCGGCGCTGGCACGGCGGCCTTTGGCCTTGATTCCGTGCGTTGTTTTGGATGGAAGGCGCCTAAAAACTCTCCACCAATTCTTTCACCTCTGTGTCAACGTATAGCTAGCGCTGAATGCAGCATGGGATGTACCCGGATTTTAGATGCTAAACTGATAGTGGCCACCGGTACTCTATGTTGCGTCTTGTAAAACCAATGGATCGGCTCCGAAGGCGCCACATTCACACCAATCGCTCCGATCAAGTGCAACCGTTGTATCAACTCTCTAAGCACTTTGAAAATCCCGTCCCCGTCGCCCAAATTCATCGACTTGTCTAATATCCCAAACAGAGGGTCTAACTGATATTGCGGTCGATCAAAAAGGTCATTCATCAGCTGGTTTACCGTGTCCGACGTGTGTAACTCACTTAGTGGAAAAGACTGAACGCGGCCCCGCAAAACCCCAATTGATGGTTCAATTGCAGGAAAGACCGACCGCCACTCATCGACCAAAGCTTCCAAGCGCCCTGCCGAATACAACCGCGTCGCTGAAACTGCAGCAGTTTGATTGACTACCGTTTTACCAGCCGCTTGGCCAAGGCAGTAATTTACAAAACTAATTGCATCTCTTGGCCTGTGAAGTGTCCGGTCAAGCACGTAAGGAAACGGCTTTTCCTTTGATATCTTATCCGGAAAAATATCCTCGAAAAACACATTTTCTTTTGTGTATTTCCTTCGGAAAAGAAAATTGATCCGTTTATTCACTACTGTTTTCAATTGATCGTGGCTCCAAGTAAGCCTTGCAACATAATCCGAGTATTTTTCAGATTGAAAACCCTCCTCTTTCGTTTCTAAGATGACTTTCTCCATCAAATCTGCGCGCAGCGCAACGATTACCTTCAAGTCTCGTATCCTACGCATCGACTTCAACGCCTCAATGAGAGACCTGATCAATCGAAATCGCAGGTTGGCATCCACCCAATTCTCATCAAGCCGATCGATCAGCACATATTGGCAATTATTTTCATTCTCATTGTACTCCGCAAGTAGATTTATCACACCGGCAAGCTCAGACAACAAATCGGCGTCAACAAATTTTTTTAATCGCTGCTGAAGATGTTGTTTTTTGGTTTCTGATATTTTTTTAGTGTATCCAGCGTCTGCTTTAAATTTCTCCAATTCAACGCCCACAGATCCAGAGATGTCGTTTTCTAGTTGTTTAGTTACCTCAGCAGCGCTTTCATCAAAGTTCACCCAAAATTTGTTATCCCAACGCTCGAGGTACTTCAGTGCTTTTTGCTTCGCTCCGTCAGCTATGAAGTGCTCCCTCAAACGGTCAAAAAAACTTCTAGACTTGTCCTCGTTGCTAACGCGATAACGTAGCTTAATGTACTCAAGACAAACAATATGCTTCCATAGTGCTTGAAAGAACCGATCAGTCGGGACATCTATTGCATGCAAAAACTTGATCACATCTGAATTGGAAACATAGTTTAACGACAATTCATCGATCTCAATTCGCATGCATTTTTCTTTTTTCCTCTCAACCATCCTCAACATGGCAGTTTTTCCAACGCCGGTATTGCCGAGAACGATCATTTTGGGAGAATCGGGGTTACTAATTTCCTCTAAAACAGGGTGATCCACAAAACACTCTACTAGAAACTCATCGTCGGTTTCTGCCGAAACTTGACCAATACTTGAGCCTGCAACGATCACTGGATTGTTGTTTCTACTCACCCAATAACCCCCATAAACTCCCGCCATTCCCCCTTGGACATGCCGGAATTCTCCTGCGTCACCTCTTCACCCTTCAACATCCGCTGCACACACGCAATGGCTGTGGCCGACAATGTCGCCCCACCCATCCGATAATCCTCGAAGGCGCCGTAGGCGGCGGGCACCCAATCTTTCACCATCTCGCAGATTGCGTCGGCATAGACTCGGATTTCGTATTGCGCATGGGCATCCGCGCGCAGGCGCAGGAAGTGGAAGAGGTTGTGCAGATCCACCTTCCAGTACCATTGGGTGTAGATGTTGGCGGGCAGGTTCATGCGGGCCAGTTCGCGGGCGAGGCCGGATTGGCCTTCGTCGGAGATCATCTCTTCGTAGTGGTCATAGGCGCGGTTGCTGTCTGCTTTGAGGATTTCGAGGACGCGGGCGGCCTCTGCCCCTTCGAGCGTCGCGCCCCGGCCCTGATTGTTCACCACGGACTGGGCGGCAAGCGCGTCGGGTTCGGGGATGTAGAATTCGCGATCGAGGATCGAGTAACGCGCGGAGTATTCGTTGACGTTGGCGGTACGGTGGCGGATCCACTGGCGGGCAACAAAGACGGGCAGTTTGACGTGCAGCTTGATCTCGCACATCTCGAAGGGCGTGGAGTGCCAGTGGCGCATCAGGTAGCGGATGAGGCCCGCATCGTTCTGGACGGATTTCGTACCTTTTCCGTAAGAGACGCGGGCGGCCTGACAGATGGCGGCGTCGTCCCCCATATAGTCGATGACGCGGACAAAGCCGTGATCGAGCACGGGGCGGGCGTGATAGAGATGCGCCTCCATCCCCGGAACGGTGGCACGCAAGGTCGGTTGCGGGTTGGAGCGCAGGGCATCGATTTCGGCAAGCTGGTCGGGGCTGAGCGGCATGGGGCGCGTCCTTTATCCACAGAATCTGTCAGGCGTTCACCTTATCTGGTGGATGAAGATCAGTGAACCACTATATGAGGGTGCGCTTTGTGCAACGGTCTTGGGTGAGGTCTGCGGCCTACTGTCAAGAATTCGTTGACTTTTGCCCGATTGAGGCAGAGTCTGGGTGACAACGAGGCAGTAAAATAAACCGCAAAAGGTTTGACAGGTATGAAACGGACAGCAGCATTGTGCGCGCTTGCCCTTGGGCTGGTGGCATGCGGGGATGGCAATCCATTCACTGACGACACCACGGCAGGGGGCGGCACGGCGACGACGGATGTGCCCGAGACGATCCTGAACGATCTGGAGCGGATCAGTTTCAACGCCGACACCAACACGCTGACGGTCACGGGTCTGACGCAGGACGGCGTGCCTTTGGTCAATGACTATACCGCCCTTGGGACGACGTTTGCTCCGGGCTATGTCACCTTTACCGGCCAGAACGATCCGCTGGGGCGGCATGCGACCGCGTTTGTGGCCAGCCGCGAAGGTGTGCAGGCGGGCGTGGTGATGACCGGCGGTCAGTTCAACAAGTTTTTCGGCGGCTCTTTCTTTGAACGCACGTCGGGTGGTTACACGCCCCCCACCACCCCGGACAGCCGGTTTGACGTGACCTATGTGGGCAACTACGCGGCCGGGCTGAACTTTCCCGGTCAGGAGACCGACCTGTTGCCGATCACGACCCCCATTGATCCTGATGTGAACGTGCCGCGCCAGACGGCCTATATCCGCGGGCTGATGTTCATCAATGTCGACTTGAACGACATGTCCGTCGAGGGTGAGATTTACGATCGCACGGCGGTGTTTGGCGACCCGGCGGACCGCACCCAGCCGCTCTTCGGCGATCTGCCTGATATCGTGCTGGTCGAGGGTGAGTTGACGGGCGACGGCACCTTCAGCGGCAACATCGAGGTGGATGCAACCGACACCACCAACCCGGGCACCCCGAGCGACCCTGTCGGCGATGATGTCGGCGATTTCGCAGGCGTGATCGGCGGCCCCGGGGGGAACGCTGTTGCCGGTGGTACGTTTGTCGAGAACTTTACCGAAGACCTCGACAACGAGATCGAGTACGGCGTTTTTGTTCTGGACCTGTGTGACGCCAGCAGCACCGATCCGGTCTGTATCAACGCCCTCCAGCCCTAAGCGGCAATGAAACGCGCACTTCTGGCAGCGGCACTCGCGCTTTGGGCCAGTGTGGCTGTCTCTGAAGACGCCAAGCCCGACGCGGGCGCGACGTTCAGCCTTGACCAGGCGCGCAGTGTGGCGCGCGCGGCCCTGCATGCCGGAGAATTCGAACTGGCGCGCCAGATTGCCATGGGCCTGCTTGAGGCGGATGCAAAGGACCCCTTCGCCTATGGCGTTCTGGCGGCGGCCCATTCCCGCCTGAACGATCCGAAACTGGCCAGAGCGGCCGCGCGCCTGTCCTACCGGTATTCGGACACAGCGGCGGAAAGGTTCGGTGCCGCGCGCACGGCCGCAAGTGTTGCTGCAGCACAGGACCGTCCGACCCTGTCACAGGCGTGGTTGCGTATTGCCGCCACCCACGCAGACACCCCGCAGCAGGACAAGCTTGTGGCGCGCGAATATGCCCGGGCCCGGGCGGCCAATCCGCTGCGCCTTGACATCAATTTCTCGATTGCGCCCTCCGACAACGTCAACAGCGGGACGGACAACGTGCTTGAGGTGATCAATGGCGTGCCCACTCTTGGCTTTTTCAGTGGCAGTTCACGTGCCCTGTCCGGCACCGTTGCCATCTTTGATGCGCGGCTGCGGTATCGGCTGCGCGCCGATCAGTCATCGCGGACCACGGCGACGGCGCGTCTGTACACCCGGCGGGTGGATCTGTCGGGCGAGGCCAAGGCGATCGCGCCCAACGTCTCAAACAGTGACTTTGCATCGACCTATACGGAACTGGGCCTGCAACATCGGTTCAAGCTCGGGGCTCCCGGCAACGCGATGGCGGTCGGGGCGGCCCTTGGGGCCAGCTGGTTTGGCGGCGAGCGGTCTTACGATTTTGCCAAGGCGAACATCCGGCGCGAAATTCGCCTGTCAGAGCGCAGCCGCCTGTCACTCACCGGGGTGGCGGAACGGCGATTGTCCACGATTTCCTCCCTGCGGGATGCAAGTGTCGTGACCCTGGGGGCCAATTTCGGCCATAAGCTGAGCGGGGGCGACCGGTTCAGCATCGGACTGACGGTTCAGGACGTCTCAGGTGACAACATCAACGCGGACTATCAGACCGCAAGCCTGCGCGCGCGCTACACCTTTGGCAAACAGGTCGGCCCCGTGCAGATCACCACGGGCCTTACCTTCGGATATACCGACTACAACGTCTACACGCTGGTCAATCCCGTTGCCGGCGGGCGGCAGGACGAGTCGATATACGGAGACATTTCGCTGTTTTTTGCGGACTACCATGTGGGCGGGTTTGCCCCGACACTGCAGCTGCGCACAGGGCAGCGTTCCTCGAATGTGAACCGGTTCGAGATCAGTGAAACGACGATCACATTCGGCATTCAATCAAAGTTTTGAGAGGCGCTGGCCCTGCCGGTGCGACGTGTTAGGTTAGGGATCACAATGTGACCAACACGGAAAGCGGCCCACATGCCCACGAAATATCTGCACACGATGGTTCGGGTCAAAGACCTCGATGCCTCGATCGCCTTTTACAAACTGCTTGGGCTGGAAGAGACCCGGCGCATGGACAGCGAAAAGGGGCGATTCACACTGTTGTTCATGGCCCCGCCGGATCAACCGGAATGCCCGGTCGAGTTGACCTACAACTGGGATGGGGATGACGGCCTGCCCAGCGACAGCCGCCACTTTGGCCACCTCGCCTATCGCGTCGACAATATTTACGAGATGTGCCAGCATCTCATGGACAATGGCGTGACGATCAACCGCCCCCCGCGCGACGGGCATATGGCGTTCGTGCGCTCTCCTGACAACGTCTCGATCGAGCTTTTGCAGGAAGGCGACAATCTGCCCCCGGCAGAGCCATGGGCCAGCATGGGCAATACAGGCCATTGGTAAGGGCGGTCGTCCTTTTGGCTGCGCTGTTGGGCGCGGCCTCACCTGCGGCGGCGTGTCGGCTGGCCCTGTTGCTGGCGCTGGATGTGTCGTCTTCGGTGGATGCGGACGAGGATCGACTGCAACGCGGCGGATTGGTCGCGGCGCTGACATCGCCGCAGGTGCGCGCGGCCTTTTTTGCGGTGGATGCGCCGGTCGCGCTGGCGGTTTACGAGTGGTCGGGCCGCTACAATCAGGAGGTTGTGCTGGAGTGGACCATGATCGAGTCCCCCGCAGACCTTTTGTTCGCAGCCGAAACGGTCGCTGCAAGCCAACGCAGCCACAACGAGTTTCCCACCGCCATGGGTTACGCGCTGGGATACGGGGCAGAGATGCTGCGGCGCGCACCCAACTGCCTTTATCAAACCATCGACATGGCCGGCGACGGTCAGAACAATGAGGGGTTCGGGCCCCGGCTGGCCTACAAGGAGTTTGCGTTTGAAGATGTCACGGTGAACGGATTGGTCGTGAATGCGGCGGAGTTCACATCGGAGACGCAGTTGATCGACTTTTATCGCAACGAGGTGTTGTGGGGGGCCGGCGCCTTCATGGAAGTCGCGCAGGGGTTTGAGGATTACGAGCGCGCCATGCGCCGCAAGCTGGAGCGGGAATTGACCCCTCCGGTGATCGGCGCCCTGCCCGACCCGCGGCAAGCGGGATGAGGGGGCTGGCGCTGGCCCTTGCGCTTGGTCTTTGGAGCGGGGCGAGCGAGGCGGCCTGTCGGCAGGCGTTGGCGTTGGGCCTTGATGTGTCGGGATCAGTGGACGCGCGGGAATACCGGTTGCAGATGGATGGGTTGGCCGCGGCTCTGGACAGCGCCAAGGTGCGTCAGGCGTTGATGATCATGCCGGACACCCCCGTCCATCTTCTGGTCTATGAATGGAGCGGTCCGGAAGATCCCACGGTCGTCCTGCCATGGACGGCTGTGACCGGCCCGCAGGTGCTGGACGGGATCATCGGACAGTTGCGCAGCCTCGAGCGGCGCAACGCAACGCCCGGAACCGCGTTGGGTTTGGCCATGCGCGAAGGCGTTTCGCACCTGAACCAGCGGAAAGAATGCTGGAAACTGACGTTGGATTTGTCCGGCGACGGCAAGTCCAACCTTGGGCCGCGTCCTGTCGACATCAAGAAGGAAATCGAGCCGACCGGGATCACGGTGAACGCGCTGGTCATCGGGGCAGACGCCCCGACCCTCGGCGATCTCCGGCAGGCCGAAATCTCGGGTTTGTCTGCCTATTTCCAAAACGAAGTGATTGTGGGCTCTGACAGTTTTGTCGAGACTGCGCTCGGGTTTGAAGATTATGCGGCGGCGATGGCGCGCAAACTGGAGCGGGAACTGGAAACGCTGATCCTTGGGGCGGGCCCGGATGATCCATCGCCCCGCATGCCGCGTCAGTAGATATAGCGGATCTGGTCCGTCCAATACCGCTCCATCCGCTTCAAGGACGCGGTGATCTCGACAATCCCTTCCGGTCCCAGCACGCCCTTGGCCTGCAGCCCATCGGCATGGCGCAGGAACAAGTCAGCCACCACATCCCGGATCTTGCGCCCTTTTTCCGTCAGTTTCACCCGGACAGAGCGGCGGTCAATCTCGCACCGCTGATGGTGCATGTACCCCATCTCCACCAGCTTCTTGAGGTTGTAGCTGACATTCGAGCCCTGATAGTACCCGCGGCTTTTCAGTTCGCCTGCCGTGACTTCGTTGTCGCCGATGTTGAACAAGAGGAGCGCCTGAACCGCGTTGATCTCGAGCACGCCGACGCGTTCGAACTCATCCTTGATCACATCCAGTAACAGGCGATGCAGACGTTCGACCAGCGATAGCGCCTCCAGATAGCCAACCATGAAGCTCGCGTCGTTGCGCTGCGGTGTGTCTGCCAGCCCGCCGGGCTGTCTGATAGGGTCCTGAATGCTCATCCGCGTTCTCCGCTTCATGTCTGCTCGGGGACAGAACATGGGCGTGATTCGGAAATATTCAGTTAAGCGTCGAAATCACTGGGTTTTTTGCCCTGAAAGGTTGTGGATATGTCCCCGATCAGGGCCGCCAGTTCCTTGGGTGCCGGTTCCTGCCCGGTCACCCAGCGGATCAGATCCTGGTCGTTTTCGTTCAACAGCGCGTCATAGGTATCAAGTTGCGCATCGCTCATCGCCGCAAGGTGCGCGCCCGCATAGGCCGACAGGATCAGGTCCATCTCCTTGATTCCGCGCCGCATTGAGCGCATGTGCAGCCGTTTCAGGCGGTGATCGCGCGGCTCGTCACTCATGTGGCGCAGCATCCAGCGTGGCTCGCAGCCGCTTTTCCAACCGGCCCACCTGTTCGGCGCGCATCAGCATGTCGGCCCGCAAATCGCGCAGTTCTGTCAGGATGTTGCGGGTCTCGTCTGTCATTGGGCGCGCCTCGACAGGTCCGGTCAGCCCTTCGCCTTCCCCGTTGATCAACCACATCATCGACACGTTCAGCAGCCCCGCCATCATGGAAAGACGATTCGCCCGAGGCTCGCTCAGATCGTCCTCCCAGGCGCGCATCGTGGCAAGGCGAACGCCCAGACGTTTGGCCAGTTCCTTTTGCGTCATGCCGGCCGCTTCGCGCGCCGCAGCCACACGATCTCCAAAGGTGGCCGCATCCGCGCTGTACCAGTCCAGGGCATCATCCATGACTATTCTCCTTGTCTGACTGCTCAAGAGGTTGCCTAACGCTTGCCCGGATCGGGTCTCGCGCATATGACAGGGCGCGACACCCTTTTAGCGAGGCACGAGCCCAGATGACATTCCTTTCCGCGACGCTTGACCGCGTCAAACCGTCCCCGACAGTCGCATTGACCGGCAAAGTGGCCGCGCTCAAGGCTGAAGGCAAAGACATCATCGGTCTGGGCGCGGGGGAGCCGGATTTCGACACGCCGCAAAACATCAAGGATGCGGCTGTGGTCGCGATTGCCCTGGGCAAGACCAAGTACACCGCCGTCGATGGCATTGCAGAACTGAAACAGGCCATCGTGGACAAGTTCAAGCGCGACAACGATCTGGATTACACCACGGCGCAAGTGACTGTGGCCTCGGGCGGCAAGCAGATCCTGTACAATGCGTTGATGGCCACCCTGAACGAGGGCGATGAAGTGGTCATCCCGGCCCCCTATTGGGTGAGTTACCCGGATATGGTGCTGCTGGCCGGGGGCACGCCGGTGATCGCAGAGGCGTCGCTGCAGACCGGATTCAAGCTGACCGCGGATCAACTGGAGGCCGCCATCACAGACAAGACCAAGTGGCTGATCTTCAACTCACCATCCAACCCGACGGGCGCCGGCTATACCCGTGCGGAGCTCAAAGAGATCACCGACGTGCTGATGCGCCACCCGCATGTCCATGTGATGTCGGATGATATGTATGAACACCTCGTCTATGATGGGTTCGAGTTCTGCACACCTGCGCAGGTCGAGCCGCGCCTTTATGATCGCACCTTGACGGTCAACGGCGTTTCCAAAGCCTATTCCATGACGGGCTGGCGCATCGGCTATGCCGCCGGGCCAGAGGAGTTGATCAAGGCGATGCGCAAGGTGCAGTCGCAATCGACATCGAACCCCTGTTCGATCAGCCAGCATGCAGCCCTTGAGGCGCTGAACGGGACGCAGGACTTCATTGCCCCCAACAACGACCTGTTCAAACGCCGCCGCGATCTGGTGGTCGAGATGCTGAACGCGGCCGAAGGCATCGCCTGTCCGGTGCCGGACGGGGCATTCTATGTCTATCCCTCCATAGCGGGCTGCATCGGGAAAACCTCGGCCGGAGGAACAAAAATCGTGGATGACGCTGCCTTTTCAACGGCGCTGCTGGAAGAGACCGGCGTGGCGGTGGTCTTTGGCGCGGCCTTTGGGCTATCCCCAAACTTCCGTGTCAGCTACGCTACGTCCGACGCGGCCTTGAAAGAGGCCTGCACCCGCATCCAGACCTTCTGTGCGGGACTGACATAAGCGAGGGCACATGGGCACCGAACTCCCTGACTATTACTTTCGCGTGCGCGAGAACGGGGCGGCGGTGTTTCGTGTGGACACCGAAAACCGCCAGCGCCGGATCGAGATGGACCAGATCGCCGTGATCAACATCCGCAACGGAGAGATCAAGCCGCACGGGGATCGCACATTGTCCGAGGCGGACCTTGCGCGGATCAAGACGTGGATGTCTGAGCGCGCCGATGTGCTGGCGCATCGCGATATCGACGACATTCACAGGGCGGTGGATTACCTGAACCTCACAACGCAGTGGGCCCAGTCGCGCGCGAGCGAAGACCAGCTGGAAGACGTGACAGACGCGCTTTTGCTGGCCATGCATGACCTCCGTTCAGTCCTTGTGCGCAAAAAGGCCGACAGGCTGACATCTGGGAGCTAACGCGTTTGGGACGGCGGGCGGGGCGTCTTTCCGGCTCCGTCAGGAGACGGAAACAGCGTCCGTCCCGGCGCCGGCGGCCAGTCTTGGCACCATGACCCACCAATAGCGGTACATGAGCGCCACGCTCGCACAGGCCAGGCCGATCACGAGGCCAAGCCAGACCCCGACCCCTTCCCAGCCCATTTCATAGCCCAGAATGTAGGACACCGGCATGCCGATCCCCCAGTAGGAGATTGCCGCCAGCACCATCGGAACCTTTGCATCCTGCACGCCGCGCAACAGCCCCAAGGCCACGACCTGCGCCCCGTCCATCAGCTGGAACAGGGCGGCAAGCGCCAACAGCACCACGCCGAGGGCCACCACCTCGCCCCGCGCCTCCTGATTTGCTTCCACAAAGATGCTGATCAGCAATTCGGGCACCGCAAAGAACAGCACGATCGTGGCCAGCGCCATGACAAGGCTCATGACGATGACCATGCGCGCACCGCGCTTCATGTGATCCAGATCGCGCCGCCCATAGGCATTTCCTGCCCGGATCGTGGCGACGTTGCCAAGGCCCAGGTGCACCATGAAGGTGATCGCGGCCAGCTGCACCGCGATGCCATGTGCGGCCTGTGCCACATTGCCAAACCAGCCCATCATCAACGCCGAGGCTGCAAAAAGGCCGCTTTCTGACAGGCTGGTCAGCCCGATGGGCCATCCAAGGCGGAACACCCGGCCCATCATGTCAAAGTCAGGGCGCCACAGCCGCACAAGGATACCGTGTGCCGGCAGCGCCCAAAGTGCGTAGGCGATGATACCGATGAGCGAGATGATCTGTGTGACGACCGAGGCAATCGCGGCCCCCTCGATCCCCATTTCGGGTGCGCCCCAGTTGCCAAAGATAAAGGCGTAGTTGGCCAGCCCGTTGGTCAGCGCCGCCACAAGCGTGATCCACAGCACGATCTGGGTCCGCTCCAGTGCCGCCAGATAGCTTTTGAACGTCATCACGATCAGTGCCGGAAACAGCCCCCAGCCCGCAATCTGCAGATAGGCCGCACCGTCGGCTGCCACTTGCGCATTCTGTCCGGTGGCCAGCAGCAGCGGCTCGGACCAGATCATCACCGGCATGGCGATCACCGCAAAGGCGGTGCTGAGCCACAGGCCCATCCGCGTGGCGCGGCGCAGGTTCACTTCGTCCCCTTCGGCATCATAGGAGGCGACCATGGGCATCACCGCCCAGGCAAAGCCGGACCCCATCAGGAACAGAACGAAGAACAGGGACCCGGCGGCCGTGATCGCCGCCAGTTCGTCAATCCCGTAGCGTCCCAGCATAACCGTATCGGTCATGCCGATGGCCACCTGTCCCAAATGCCCGCCAATCAGCGGCAGGCCAAGAACCATCACCGCACGGGCGTGGCCAGCATATGACATGTTTGAAAGGGTCATGGAGGTTCCTTACGCCTGCTTTCTGGGCAAGGAAAGCCTCCAAATGTTTCGATCAGATGCCGCGGCCTGTCCCCGTTCAATCAGAGCAGCGGAATGGCAAGTGACGTGGCCACCAGCGCGATGAGCCCGCCCGCCAGAATTTCGATCAGCGCCATCGCGCGCACCGCCCCCTCACCGCTGAACCCGGCCAGCGCCGAGGTGCGCGCGCCCACTGCCGCAACCGCCACCAGCACCGTCAC
>JBCBDZ010000015.1:0-35147 GCA_038529225.1 Pseudomonadota bacterium
TTGCAGGCCTGAACAGTGACGCGTTGCAGGGAATCACGGTAACGGCTGGACAGGGTTCGAACACATTTGTCATCGTCCCAGAGCGCCATTTCGGTGATGTCACCAGCATCAAAACCACTGTCAGCCCTGCTGATGGCACTGCCAAATGTGTTCGAACCCTGTCCAGCCGTTACCGTGATTCCCTGCAACGCGTCACTGTTCAGGCCTGCAAGATACAGCTCAAAATCTGTCCCACCGATATGCCGGATCTCGATATCCGTGTTTTCCAATTGCAGATACGAAGACGAAATGGCCCACGTGTCTATCTCTTGGGTGTCGCCACCATTTGTTCCCAGATCAAAAGCAGTCAGCCAACCGTCGCCGCGCGTTGCTGCAAAGAGGTACGTGCCCATGGTGGTTTGAACCACGTCCAGATCCATCACACCGACAAGGGCGTCCGAATTTGCAACTGTTACGGCATCGAACGCCGTAAATGACATCCGCATCTTTACCCCCCAAAGGACCTGCGTTTGCGCAAGTAAGTGATGGCGCGAAGTGCACGCACACGGTCGGGTTTGGGGCGTTTCTGCGACCTATGGGGCGGATTTTAACGTATCAGGTCATGCTCTGTTTACCATGGCACGCCACGGAACCCGTTGCAGACATGCAGATTTCACCGCACGCATCCTTTTTGGCAAGTTAACACCGAGCGAGGAACGTACGCCGGATTAACCAGCGATTTTCCCGAAAGGACCGCCTGCATGTCTGAGAGTTCTCCGATCCTGTCTTTGCCCTATATTCAGCCGTCGCAGGCGCAGAAACATGTCACCCACAACGAGGCGTTGCGGGGACTGGACGCCATTGTGCAACTGTCCGTGATCTCAGCCGATCTGACGGCACCACCCGCTACACCATCCGAAGGCGACAGGTACATTGTTGCCAATGGCGCGACCGGCGTGTGGTCAGGTCAGGACAACGCGGTCGCCGTATGGGCCGATAACGCATGGACGTTCCATGCACCTCTGACAGGCTGGCGCGCGGATGTGCAAAGCGCCGGCACCCTGCTGCGCTTTGATGGCGGCAGCTGGACCACACCCGGCCTCGCGCCCTTGCAAAACCTGCCCCATGTCGGGGTCAACACAACAGCGGATGATACAAACCGTCTCAGCGTATCGGCACCGGCCACCCTGCTGAACAATGCAGGCGGTGGGCACCAGCTGAAACTGAACAAGAACGGTCAGACCGATACGGCCAGCCTTCTGTTCCAGACCGGGTTTTCCGGTCGGGCCGAAATGGGGACCGCGGGGAACGATGACTTTGCTGTCAAAGTGTCGGCAAACGGCACACTGTTCAACACGGCCCTTGTGGCGGATGCAGCGGACGGTGCAGTCCGCTTCCCGCAGGGAAAATGCTACTTTGATGAAGTTTTCATCGCGGATGATGCGGCCTATGGCTTTGACATTCCCTTCTCCGATCCAGCCCGCATCATGATGTGGCTTTCGCTTGATCTGGCGGGTCAGTTCTATCTGTTTTCCATCACGGGCGCATTGACAGGGGCCAGCAATCTGGCAGCGATGTTCACCAGCCCGTCGGGCAGTCTGAATTTTCTGACCGGCCCGCTGGACGGCACAACCGGATCGGATGACGCCATCAGCATATCCATCGACACAACCGGTGCGGCCCCGCGTATGTACCTGGAAAACCGGCTGGGATCAGACCGCACCTTCACCATGTCGACTTTGGGAAAATAGAAAGACAAGCGCAGCGCCCACCAAAGTGGGCCTGCGCGCCCCATCTTTTGGCGGCATGGCAACGACGAAAGTGCAGCACAGCGCCACTTTATCAGCCCCCCCAAACACATCCATCGTGACAACCAATGACCCGTTTGCTATGCGCCAACCTGCATAACAAAGGGTTGTCCCTCGTGAAAATTACCGAGACCGCCTTGCCGGGCGTGCTGTTGATCGAACCGCGCCGTTTTGGGGACCCACGTGGGTTTTTCAGCGAAAGCTGGAGCAGGAAGACCTTTGCAACCCACGGTATTTACACCGACTTTGTTCAGGACAATCATTCGATGTCCGGTGCGGTCGGCACCGTGCGGGGCCTTCATTTTCAGGCCCCGCCATCAGCGCAGGCCAAACTGGTGCGCTGCGGGCGCGGGGCGCTTTTCGATGTCGCGGTCGACATTCGACGCGGATCGCCGACCTATGGCGCGTGGGTCGGTTTCGAACTGAGTTTTGACAACGGCCTGCAGCTTTTGATCCCCGAAGGGTTCCTGCATGGTTTTGCAACCCGCGAACCGGACACTGAAATCATCTACAAATGCTCGAACTTCTATGATGCAGCGGCCGACGGCGCTGTGGCGTGGGACAGTTGCGGAATCGACTGGGGCGTGACGGGTGAGCCCATCCTGTCGGACAAGGACACGGCCGCCCCGCCCCTCGCTGATTTTGACAGCCCCTTCAGCTATGAGGTCCCACAATGAAGCTGTTGGTCACAGGTGGTGCCGGGTTCATCGGGTCAGCTGTGGTGCGCCACGCCGTTGCCGCAGGTCACCACGTCGTCAACCTGGATGCACTGACATACGCGGCCTGCCTTGAGAATGTCGCGCCAGTCGCAAACGAGCCGAATTACACCTTTGTAGAGGCTGATATTCGAGATCGACCCGCGCTTGATGCCATCCTGCACACCCACAAGCCCGATGCTGTCATGCACCTGGCGGCTGAGAGCCACGTTGACCGATCCATTGACGGTCCGGGCACCTTTGTCGACACGAACGTCATGGGCACCTTCCAGCTTCTTGAGGCTGCACGCAGTTTCTGGGAACAGGCCAGCCGCCCCGCCGATTTCCGGTTCCATCACATCTCGACGGACGAGGTGTTCGGTTCTCTTGGACCGACGGGGATGTTCACCGAAGACACGCCTTATGATCCACGCAGTCCGTACTCAGCCTCCAAGGCCGCGTCAGACCACCTGGTCCGCGCATGGGGCGAAACCTACGGCTTACCCGTTATCTTGACCAACTGTTCGAACAATTACGGCCCCTACCATTTCCCGGAAAAACTGATCCCGGTCATCATTCTCAACGCATTGGCAGGCAAGCCGCTTCCGATCTACGGGGACGGGTCGAACGTACGGGACTGGCTGTTTGTGGAGGATCATGCCGATGCCCTGTTGCTGGTCGTTCAAAAGGGTGAGGTCGGTCGGTCCTACAACATTGGCGGTGAAAACGAACGTTCGAACCTGGAACTGGTCAAAACGCTGTGCGGGATTATAGACGAGGTGCGGCCCAAGGCCTCGGGCTCTTATTCCGATCAAATCACTTTTGTGACGGACAGACCCGGCCATGATGCCCGCTATGCCATTGACCCGACGCGTATCCGCACCGAACTTGGCTGGTCCCCTTCGGTGACAGTCGAAGACGGGCTGCGCCGTACCGTGCAGTGGTATCTTGATAACGAGCCATGGTGGCGCGCCTTGCAGGATCGCGCAGGCGTCGGGCAGCGGCTGGGCACCGGCACATGAAGATCCTTGTCTTTGGATCAACCGGGCAGGTTTCGACTGAATTGGCGAATTTGCCAGACACAGTGTGTCTTGGGCGCGGGTCTGCCGATCTGACCGATCCAAGGGCATGCGCACGCGCGATCCACACCCGCGCACCCGCTGCCGTCATTAACGCCGCCGCGTATACAGCCGTCGACCGGGCCGAAAGCGAAGAGGCGCTCGCAACAACGATCAACGGTCACGCGCCGACGGCAATGGCCGCTGCCTGCGCTGAATTGGCCATTCCGATGGTCCAAATTTCGACCGATTACGTGTTCAACGGAACGGGCACCAAACCGTGGGAGCCGCAGGATTCAACTGATCCGCTGGGCGCCTATGGACGGTCCAAACTCATTGGCGAGACCGGCGTGCGCGGGTCCGGGGCAATCCATGCGATCCTGCGCACCTCCTGGGTGTTTTCGGCGCACGGCACCAACTTTGTCAAAACCATGCTACGCCTCGGGGCAGAGCGTGAAGAACTGACAATTGTCGCCGACCAGATCGGCGGGCCAACTCCGGCCCGCGACATTGCACTGGCTTGCCACCAGATGGCGACGCAACTGATCCACGACGGCAGAGTGTCCGGTACCTACCATTTTTCCGGGAACCCGGATTGTTCATGGGCAGACTTCGCACGTGCCATTTTCAAATTGGCAGGACTCGACTGTGCCGTCACCGACATCCCCACGACGGCCTACCCAACCCCTGCTGCGCGGCCCGCAAACTCGCGGATGAACTGCGCATCCCTGACAGACACCTTCGGCATTCAGCGTCCGGACTGGCGCGTTGGCCTGATTGATACCATCAAAGAGTTGGAGGCCGCATCATGACCAAACGCAAAGGGATCATTCTGGCAGGTGGATCAGGCACGCGCCTGTACCCGATCACAATGGGTGTTTCGAAACAACTTCTGCCCATCTACGACAAACCGATGATCTACTACCCGATCTCTGTACTGATGCTGGCGGGCATCCGGGACATCGCGATGATCACAACGCCGCAGGATCAGGATCAGTTCAAGCGCACCCTCGGCGACGGCAGCCAATGGGGTATCTCTCTGACATACATCGTGCAGCCCTCACCTGATGGACTGGCCCAGGCCTATATTCTGGCCGAGGACTTTCTGGATGGGGCGCCGTCGGCCATGGTGCTGGGGGACAACATCTTTTTTGGTCATGGATTGCCCAACTTGTTGGCGGATGCCGATACACAGACCGAAGGCGGCACTGTGTTTGGGTATCACGTCTCTGATCCCGAACGTTACGGTGTGGTCGGGTTCGATGATGATGGGACTGCGAGGCAAATTATTGAAAAACCGGACGTTCCACCTTCGAACTATGCCGTGACAGGACTCTACTTTCTGGATGCGGACGCGCCGAAACGCGCGCGCGCGGTCACGCCCTCTGCGCGTGGCGAGCTGGAAATCACGACGTTGCTCGAAATGTATCTTGCCGGGGGGCTGTTGCGTGTGAACCGGATGGGGCGCGGATATGCCTGGCTGGACACAGGCACCCATGGCAGCCTTTTGGATGCAGGCAACTTTGTGCGGACTCTGACCAACCGACAAGGTTTGCAAACCGGATGTCTGGAAGAAATCGCCTTTGAGCGCGGCTGGATCACCAAGGAAGACTTGCAGACACGTGCCGCCCTGTTTTCCAAGAACGATTACGGTACTTATCTGAACGGTCTTTTGGACTGATCCCCGGGGCGCATTGAAATGCGCCTTACGCGTTGTTTCCAGTAGACCGAGCAGTGCGCCTCATCACCGCAAACTCGAAATCTTTGTCTCAAATCGACGGAATTTCACGACCCCACTTGCCAAATTTGCGCCCGATTTCTGCGTGAGATCGACAGCCAAGCTTTGTTGTTTTTGACTGTCAAAAGGGCCTCGACCTCATGTGTTCGACCTGTTTCGCTACCCGCACCTTTGATCCTGCGCGTCACGCGGATGGCGCTGATCCGGCTTTTGCGAACCTGACCGAAGACCCGAATGCGATTGACGGCATTGCAACGACAAACACCATGGCGGTGGGGGATACATTTTCAGGAACTTTATCGCAAAACGGTGATGAAGATTGGGTAGCGATCAACCTGAACGCAGGCGAAACCTATGAATTTGCCTTGGACGGCGGAACGCTGAGCGACCCGCTGGTTCGGCTGTTTGACGCAAACGGAAATCAGGTTGCGGCCAATGACGATGGCGGCCCGGGGTTGTTTTCGCTGCTGGAGTACGAACCGATCACCTCTGGTACCTATTACGTGGTCGCGGACGCATTTTCGACCCAGACCGGCACATATACCCTCACTGTCACGGACGGGACAGCCACGCCGCCACCTCCGACACCCGCAACCACGTTGGACAATATGGCGCTGTTCCTCGCCCAAGGGTTTTGGGGGAACCGCGAGATCAGCTTTGACACGAGCCAATCCAACGTCATCACTGTCAGCATTGCCGGGTTGACCGCAGCCGCGCAGCAATTGGCCCAATGGGCCATGGATGCATGGGAAATGGTCGCCAATCTGGAATTTCAGATTGTCACCTCGGGCGAAATGATCACCATGGACGATGAGTTGAGCGGCGCATTTGCGTACGCGCCCAACTCTGGTTCCAGCAGCGGTGTCGAAATGAATGTGTCGACCAACTGGGTGAACGTTTACGGCACCTCAATCGACAGCTACAGCTTCCAGACGTACATCCATGAAATCGGGCACGCCATTGGCCTTGGGCACCAGGGCGCCTACAATGGCAGCGCGAGCTATGGCAGCGACGAGACGTTTGCCGAGGACAGCTGGCAAATGTCGGTCATGTCATATTTCAGCCAGACCGAAAACACGTCCATTACAGCCAGCTACGCCTTTGTCACCACACCGATGATGGTCGACATTCTGGCGATCCAGAACATCTATGGCGCGCCCGACGCAAACAGTGCCACGGCAGGCGATACGATTTACGGTGCAGACTCGGACCTTGGGAACTATCTTGATTCGATCTTTGACTGGCTGGCAGGCGCAGGCACGTCTGCCGAAGTGTCCGGAAGCACCGTGGCTTTCACCCTGTACGATCACAGTGGCACCGATACGATCGACCTCAGCTACATGACGGACACCGCCCGGCTTGACCTGCGGGCCGAAACATTTTCGGACTTTGGCAGCATGATTGGTGTGATGGGCATCGCCCGCGGCACCGTTATCGAAAACGCCGTGCTGGGGGACGGGGCCGATGACGTCACTGGCAACGACGCCGCAAACACGATCGATCTTGGCATCGGCAACGACAGCGCGGTCGCAGGTGGCGGCAATGACTCCGTCCTGGGAGGCATCGGCTTTGACACGATCGACGGCGGGGCGGGAGCTGACACTCTGATTGGTGGGAACGGCGCTGATTCACTGATGGGCGGCGATGGGGCTGACCGTTTGGAAGGTGGCGATGGCTTTGACCAAATCGCGGGCGGGGACGGCAATGACCGTATTTTTGCCGGCTCAACGGCCGACCGCGTCTATGGCGGCGATGGAGATGACTGGATCAGCGGTGGGTCCAACCTTGGCAATTCAGTTGACGGCCTTTGGGGTGAAGAGGGCAATGACACCATCGTCGGTGATGGCGGTTTTGATCTGCTGGATGGCGGCGCAGGGGATGATCTGCTGGATGGTGGCCATCAGGCGGACAACCTCTATGGCCGCGACGGCAATGATATTCTGCGGGGTGGCCTTGGTCTGGACCGTCTGTTCGGCGGTGCGGACGACGATCTGGCAGAAGGGGGCGAAGGAAATGACGGCCTCTTTGGCGATGGCGGGAACGATTCGCTTTATGGTGAGGCCGGAGACGACAACTTTTTCGGGGGCAGCGGCAATGACTTGCTCAGTGGCGGAGCGGACAATGACACGCTGAACGGAGGATCCGGTTTCGACACCATCGACGGCGGAACCGGTGATGATGAGATGTTTGGCCGCTTCAATGCCGATACGTTCGTTTTTGCCGACGGTCATGGTAACGACACGATCGGCGACTTCAGTGCACTGAACGATTTCGAAAAAATCGACCTGAGCGGTCTGAGCACGCTGACCGGACTCGGCGATCTGGACCTTGGCAACAGCAACGGCGGCGCCGCAACCCAAGCCGGCAGCGATGTGATTATTGCGACCGGCGCCGGCTCTTCGATCACGCTGACAAACGTGGTCCTGTCGGACTTGGATGCGCTTGACTTCATCTTCTGATGCCGACGTCATCGGGGATGTTCGAAAGGCAAATCGTCGTTACCGGAAATTAACCAATTCGGCGAAAAGTGTCGGCAGCATGCAGACACCCAAACCATTCGAAAATCTGTTTCTCAGCATCGGTGCGATGAAGGCTGGTACCACTTGGCTTTACGCCGTCCTGGGCCGCCATCCCGAGCTGCACTTTGCGATGGAGAAGGAGATTCACTATTTTTACCACCGCTTTGTAAACACCAATCAGCTCAGTGAGAAACGCCGGTTGAAAGAGGCGCATGACCGTTACATCCCGCGCTTTGATCCCAAAACCAGCCATGTGGACGTTGTGCGCCATAACCTGCGCTGGGTCGCCGCTTATCTCGACCGGCCAGTGGACGATCTTTGGTATCGCAACCTGTTCCAGCTGCGCGATCACGAAACCTATGCATGCGACTTTTCCAATCTGAACGCCCACCTGCCGGCAGAGGCCTGGCCGCGCATTTCTGAAAGCTGTCAGAAGTTGCGGGTGCTTTACACACTGCGCCATCCGGTGAAACGGCTTTGGAGCCATACAAAGTTCCATCTCGAAGTGACGGGTTGTGCAGACAAGCTGGATCAGTGGGGTCCGCGCGACTTCGAAGTGTTTTTGCGCCAGCCTCATATCTGGGACAACGCGGAATACGGCGCGGTGCTTCGTCGCGCACGTGCGGGTTTGCAGCCGGACCAGTTCAAAGCAATCTTTTACGAGGACCTGCATGCCGACCAGCGCGGCACCTTGGCGAACATCGAACAGTTTCTTGGTGTGGCGGCTTGTGACTACCCTCAGGCACTGCTTGAAAAACGGTTCACCGAAAGTGTGAAAAGGCCGATGCCTGGCTTTTTTGCGGACTTAGTCGCCGACGATGTGTCGCGCATCACGGCCGAAGTCGAAGCAGAAGGCTACGCAATTCCGGACAGTTGGCACAGCTAACCGGACCTCGGTATCAATTGTCCAGTATATCGCGGTGATACCGGTTCAGCAAAAACAGACCCGCAAGGCCCAGCGCACCGCCCAGCGCAATGGGGTACATCACTGATACATATGTCGGCTGATAAAATGGGTAAAAGCCGTCGCGCATCATGCCGACCACGTGCACCAGCGGGTTGAGCCAAAGGTAGTCAGCATAAGGTTGCGGAACGATTTCAAAATTGAAGAAAATGCAGGAAACGAGAAACAGCGGGCGATTCAGAACCGCCCATGCTGTCTGCCACACCGGATAGGCCAGCGTCAAAAAGCTGTTCAGTGTCCCCACCCCAAAGGCCAGCGCCAGCAGCATCGCATACGCCGTCGCGATTTTGGACACATCAAACGTTGTGTCGGGTTGCTGAATGACAATGATAAAGCCCAGTACCAAGCCGTGCACCACCAATTGCGTCAGCATGTTGAGCAGGAATCGCGCCAACAGCGCGTCCAGAAACGTGACACGCGGATACGCGAGGAGAGCCCGGCTGAACTGGATCGTCTGCCCCAATTTGCCCGAGATATCCGAATACATCAGGAACGGCAGCAGACCAGCTGCATAAAACAGTGCGAAATTGCTGCCCAAAGGCGGACTGCGAAACCCGACTGAAAAAATCAGCGTCAACAATGCGATACCTGCCGCCGGCTCCAGAACCGCCCACACATACCCTCCCGGAGAGCGGCCGTAGGTTGTCGAAACCTCGCGCAGGATCAGCGCAACGACAGCACGCAAAGTGGACAGGCGCATACTGTTCGGGACCATCACAGGAGCCGTGCTGAGATGCATATGTTTCCCTTCGCATCTGTAGAAAATCTTAAGGAGTTCAGGCTAGCCAATTGAGAACAACAAACACTTAACTCTCGGTGGATTCGGCCAGCATGGCACAAAGCAGCACCAAAAACGCGGCAACGGATGTTGAGCGTTCAGGCCGAAAACCGCGCGTTCTGCGTGCCAAGCAACGGGCGGATGCAGCGATCGAAAGCATCAAGTCCGAGGCCACCAAACAACCATCACTCCCCGACGCCACTTCAAACCCGCCCGTACAAACGACCACGATCGGGCGCAACACATCCACTGTAGCGACGCCGCCGGTCGGGGCACCAAGCCCCGCGCCGGCACCCCGGGCACACACACGGGGAAGGCACCGCATTCTGGTGCTGTCCTTCATCCTGCTTTGTGTCGCGCCAATCGCGCTGACGGCCTACTACCTGTGGACCTTTGCTTCGGACCAATACGCCTCAAACCTCGCGTTTTCCGTCCGCTCCGAAGAACAGGGATCTGCCGTTGAACTGCTGGGCGGCGTCACGGAATTGTCCGGGTCAAGCACCGCAGATACAGACATCCTGTTTGCCTATCTCACTAGCCAGGAACTGGTTTCAAAGGTGAATGACCGCCTTGATCTGGCCCGGATCTGGAGCAGGGTGACCGTCAACAATGATCCGTTCTTTGCCTACGACCCGACGGGTACGATCGAGGATTTGTTGGCACACTGGCAGCGCAAGGTAACGATCATCTACGACAGCGGAACGCGCCTGATCGATGTCCGGGTTCTGGCCTTTGATCCTGCCGACGCTCAGGCAGTCGCACAGGCAGTGGTCGAAGAAAGCACTGCGATGATCAATGCATTGTCCGACACCGCACGGGACGACGCAATCAAATATGCCCGCGACGAACTGGCTGTTGCCTCAACCCGTTTGAAAGAAGCGCGCCAAGCCCTCACGCTGTTTCGAAACCGGACACAAATTGTGGATCCCAGCATAGATACACGAAACCAGATGGGCGTGCTGGTGACCCTCCAGCGTCAGCTTGCCGATGCATTGATCGATTTTGATCTGTTGCAGGACACGACCCGGTCTGGCGATCCACGCATCGCGCAGGCCACGCGACGCGTCGACGTCATTCAGAACCGTATTGCCGCAGAACGGCGCAAGCTTGGTTTGGGGGCGGACGCCCAAGAGGGGGTCGTGTTTGCTGATCTGGTGGGCGAATACGAAGGGCTCATTGTTGACCGCGAATTTGCCGAGGCGGCTTATACCAGCGCGCTGGCCACCCATGATGCAGCACTCGCCGAGGCACGGCGCCAAACCAGATATCTCGCCGCCCATATCCGCCCGACGCTGGCACAACAGGCCGAGTATCCGCAACGGATCAGGATCCTCCTTCTGGTGGCACTGTGCAGCTTTCTTGGGTGGAGCATTCTGAGCCTGGTTTTCTACAGCGTGCGCGACCGCAGATAGGGGAATACAATGATCGAACTGGATTGCCTGACCAAGGTGTTTTGGGTCAAGGGTCGACGCAAACGGGTGGTCGACACGCTCAGCGCGACCTTTCCGACGGGTGCCAGTGTGGCCCTGTTGGGCCGCAACGGCGCGGGCAAGAGCACTTTGCTCAAGCTGATCGCCGGGACGATGCGCCCTACCTCTGGACAGGTCTTGTCAAGTGGTTCGATCTCTTATCCTGTTGGTTTTGCTGGGTCGTTTCACCCGGATTTGTCGGGGTTGCAGAACACGCGTTTCGTGGCCCGTTTATACGGTGTCGATACCGACGCCTTGGTCGACTTTGTCGAGGACTTTGCAGAACTGGGCCCCCATTTCAGAATGCCTTTGCGCACCTATTCGTCCGGGATGCGAGCACGTCTGTCTTTTGGCATTTCGATGGGCATCCCTTTTGACACCTACTTGGTGGATGAAGTGACATCTGTCGGCGACGGCGCGTTCCGGGACAAGAGCGTCCGGGTCTTTGACGACCGTAGACGGACGGCAGGCGCCATCGTCGTCTCACATTCCGAGTTCATGGTCCGACGCATTTGCGACATGGCGGCTGTACTCGAAAACGGCAAAGCGACACTGTATTCGGACGTTGACGCAGCCCTTGAACATCACGCCGAAAACCTTGCAAACCCACCCGCACATGAACAGCGGATGGCGTCATGACGGCGGTCGATACGAATATTGCCGCACCGCTGATGCGCGTTCTGAGACATGCCACGCGCCTGTCTCACCTGCGCCGCTTTGGAACGGCGGTGCGTCAGGATGGCTGGCGCCTCGCGATCGCCAAAGCGCGCCACTTTCTAGGTATGCAATGGCGGGGCTCGGCTCATACGGCATTGCGCGAAACGACTGATCCATCGCACCATTCCCGGCACTATCTGCACGGCATGTGGCAACAGTTGGCGCGTGGTGACTCGTTCCATGTCAGCGCACCACGTTGCGACCCGGACCACCGCTTTGTCGCCATCATCGGTGATCTGAACCTGCCGCAGTGCCGCAAGTATCGGGTCGAACAGTTGGCTGGGTTTTGGCATGCGCAGGATGTGGAGTGCGAGTTTGCACATTACGAAGACCTGCCAAGGGTCACACGCCTGCTCAGTCAGGCAACCCACGTGATTGAATACCGCTTGCCAGCCACCCCTTTGACGGAGATGCTGCGATACGAAGCGCGCAGGCTGCGCTTGCCGATCCTCTATGACATCGACGATCCCCTCTTTTCGGTGTCCGCCTATGAGACATACGGGAACATGGGCGCGATCGACCCGGGGATGAAGCAACACTTTGTCGCGCAGGCCCCCAAATACATGTCGATGATGAATGGCGCTGATATGATCTCGGTCTCGACGCCTGGATTGGCACGGCACGCCGCGCTTTATTCGACCCGCCCCATCCACGTACGCCGCAACTTTGCCGACCCGGTCACGCTTGACGCAGGTGCACGCGCTCATGCAGGGCGACCAGCGAAAGACGGCGCGTTTCGTGTGGCCTTTGCAAGTGGTTCCAAAGGGCATGAGGCGGACTTTGCCGAAATCGCGGACAGCGTTGAGGCATTCGTTATGGCCGCCCCAAAACGCCGCCTTCTCTTGCTCGGCCATATTGACAAGGCCGCCTTGTCAAAGGGGCTTTTGGCCCGCACCGATGCCGTACCCTTTTCTACGTATGAAAACTATCTGGCTGTGCTGGCGCGCGCAGATTGCGCAGTGATGCCCTTGGCCGATGACCTGTTCAATCAGTGCAAAAGCGGCGTGCGCGTGATTGATGCCGCTGCAGTGTCGCTTCCTTGTATTGTGGGGCCTGTCGGCGACATGGCGTCCATGATCACACATGACAAAACAGGGTACATTGCCCGTTCCCCGGACGACTGGATCAGGCACCTGAACGCACTGGCCGAAACGCCAAATCTGGCCAGCAGGATGGGCGAGGCTGCGCGGACAACGCTCGAGACAGAGTGGAGTGGGCAAGCCCGCGCGCAGATCATTGAACCCGAGATACTTGAGTGGGTCAGGCAATGAACAAGCGCCACATCCTCGTCGCCAACGTTTTCTTTGCGCCCTTCACCTATGGCGGTGCAACCATTGTCGCCGAGGAACTGGCCAAGGCGCTGGTCGCGCGCGGAGACTACCGGATCACCGTGGTTTCACTATGCACCCGGGCCGAGCTTGAGACCTATACCGTGGTCAAGTCCGAGCGGGATGGCATCGTGAATTACATCATCAACGTGCCCCAGAACCGCAACTACCACGAGATGTACAACAATCCGCACGTCACTTCCCTGCTGGGCGAACTGATGGATGGCTTGCGCCCTGATCTGGTCCACGCACATTGCATTCAGGACATCGGTACCGGAATCCTTCAGGCCGCCCATGCGCGCGCCATTCCCATTGTGCTGAGTGTCCATGATTTCTGGTGGGTTTGCGAACGGCAGTTCATGATCCGCCCGGACGGGACCTATTGCGCGCAGTTTCCGGTTCGCATCGATTCCTGCCGCGGATGCGCGGGCGACATGGGCGCGGCCCGCGCGCGCTTTGATCACCTCGCAATGATGGGCGCGCTGGTCAATTGTGTGACCTATCCCAGCCAGTTTGCACACGACCTTGTCTCTTCCTCCGGCTTTGCGCCTCAGCGTGGTGTGGTGCTGGAAAACGGAGTGCGCCTGCCTGATCCGGAATTTGCCGATGCACAAAAGGCGCGGCGCGCGCACGATCCGCGGTTGACGTTCGGATTTGTTGGCGGTCCCTCGCAAATCAAGGGGTGGCCAACGATCCGATCAGCTTTTCAGCAGCTGGATCACGCGGATTTTCGCGTCCTTCTGGTGGATGGCAGCCGTGACGGATCATGGTGGACACCTGCCCACACAAAAGGGCTCAAGGGCGACTGGCAGATTTATCCGCGGTTCGAGCAAGCGGACATGGATGCGTACTATGCCCAAATCGACGTGTTGCTGTTCATGTCCCAATGGAAGGAGACCTTCGGTCTCACCATCCGGGAGGCACTGGCGCGCGGGATTGATGTCATTCAAACGGACAGCGGCGGCACAGTGGAACACACGGGCGCCCACGCTGGCGAACCAATCCCGATCGGCGCTTGCCCATCCGTCCTGTCCAAGAGGCTCGTTTCCGCCTTGGCACAGCATCCAAAGGCCAACACCCCAACACGGGTCGCCGGGTACGCAGATCAAGCACGCGCATTTCACCGGATTGTGGAGGATATCCTTGTCGCGGCATGACCCAAAGGCTGACACTGTTGATATCTTGATGGCTGTCTATGAGGGCGCGGACACGCTGCCGGCGCAACTCAGAAGTATCGAGGCGCAGACGCATCACCGTTGGCAATTGTGGGCCAGTGATGATGGGTCCAGCGACGACAGTCTGAATGTCCTGAACACGTTTGGCAGTGCGCACCCACCCGGTCGGGTGAATATCATCGCAGGGCCGCAACAGGGGGCATCAGCGAACTTTCTTGCGCTCTTGCGCCACATGGCCCGACACGATCCTGCGCCACGCTGGATCGCCTTTTCCGATCAGGATGATGTTTGGCTGCCGGACAAGATCTCTCGGGCCGTGGCCACGCTCAAGCAATGCGATCCGAGCCGTCCGGCACTTTACTGCAGCCGGACATGGGTGACCTGCAACAGCCTGTCGCGCCGCCGACTGTCTGCACCTCGCCCGCGCGCCCCTCATTTTCGCAACGCGTTGGTGCAGAACATCGCTGCCGGGAACACGATTGTTCTCAACCCAAGGGCCGTTCGGCTTGTGCTGGAGGCTGTTGAACATGTCGGGCCCGTGGTGATGCACGACTGGTGGATGTATCAAATCGTCACCGGAGCAGGGGGCCATGTTGTTCACGATGATGCGCCCAGCCTGCTTTACCGTCAGCATGGCAGAAATCACATTGGAGTAAATGATACGACTTTTGCCCGCCTGCGTCGCCTGTTTCAGTTGTTGCGCGGGGATTTTCGCGTGTGGAACCAAACCAACGTAGCAGCGTTACGCGCATGCGGCGCGGTGCTGCGCCCGGATCATCGCAGGATGCTGGAGTCGTTTGCACACCTTTCCTCGTTGCCTTTGCTCAGGCGGCTGTTGCTGCTCCGGCGACTTGGGCTGTATCGGCAAACCGCTGGCGGCACATTAACCTTGTGGTTCGCTGTCTTGTTTCGTTTGGTGTGATCGGGGGCACAGTCTCAAATGTCCTGCAGAGGAACGATACTCAAGCCTTGCGCTGCCTGGCGTTCTGCACAACACAGGGCCCGAGCATAGAATTCATGGAGTTTCATCGTGAAAATTGCAGTGATTGGGACGGGCTATGTCGGCCTTGTTTCGGGTGTATGTTTTTCAGACTTTGGTCACGACGTTGTCTGCGTCGACAAGGACTCGACAAAGATCGAGACACTAAAGCAGGGCGAAGTGCCGATTTACGAGCCAGGCCTGGATGCCCTCATGATCAAGAACGTCGAGGCGGGGCGCCTGTCCTTTACCGTTGATCTGTCCAGTGCTGTCACTGGTGCGGACGCTATCTTTATTGCTGTGGGCACGCCAACCCGGCGCGGTGACGGGCACGCGGATCTCACTTACGTGATGGCCGCCGCCGAAGAGGTCGCAAAACTTGTCAAGGACTACGTGGTCATTGTCACCAAATCGACGGTCCCTGTCGGCACCAATCGACAGGTGAAACAAGTGGTCCGCAAAGCCAATCCAGACCTTGAATTCGACGTCGCCAGCAACCCTGAATTTCTGCGCGAAGGGGCCGCGATTGACGATTTCATGAAACCCGACCGTGTCGTTGTCGGGGTCCAGAACGACCGCGCCGCCGAAGTCATGGCGGAAATCTACCGCCCGCTGTTTTTGCGCGATTTTCCGATCGTAACCACCGATCTGGAAAGTGCGGAGATGATCAAGTATGCGGCCAACGCATTCCTTGCCACCAAGATCACGTTCATCAACGAGATCGCCGCGCTCTGCGAACGCACCGGCGCCGACATCAAGCAGGTGTCCAAAGGTATGGGTTTGGATGGACGCATCGGGAACAAGTTTCTGCACGCCGGGCCGGGCTACGGTGGTTCCTGTTTCCCCAAGGACACCAAGGCGCTGGCCCGCATCGGACAGGAACATGCGGTTCCGATGCAAATCACGGAAACGGTGATCAAGGTGAACGAAGAAACCAAACGGCGCATGATCGACAAGATCTTTGATCTGTGTGACGGGCAACTGGCCGGAAAAACCGTTGCTGTGTTTGGTGTAACGTTCAAACCCAATACAGACGACATGCGCGATGCGCCCTCACTTACAATCGTGCCCGCGTTGATCGGCGCTGGTGCCAAAGTGAGGGTGACAGACCCGCAGGGCCATCACGAAGGCGCGGCATTGCTGCCTGGTGTTCAGTGGGCAGATGACGCGTACAAAGCGGCCCAAAACGCGGATCTGGTCGTAATCTTGACGGAATGGAACGAATTCCGCGCTTTGGACCTCAAGCGATTGGCGCGGCGCATGGCAACCCCGCGCATGGCTGATCTGCGCAACATCTACTCAGCCCAAGACGCTAAACGCGCCGGTTTTACTGCCTATGACAGCATAGGGCGCACGGCGTGGGCAACCCAAGCAGGGACCGACAGTTAGCACATCTTGGTCTGATCATCGGCCGTTCTGTCTTGACCGAAAACCGTTTGCATGAACGGTTTATGCGGGGACAGACTGTCCTCCTCTGCCCTTAGACCTGTGGTCAATATCGCTGCCTTGATCACCGTTGCGTGGATTGAATGGCGCCTGGCGGTCAAGACCGCGCGGCGTCAGACGGCGGGGCAGAACTTTGCGGCTTCAGGACCCTGTAGAGTCCTGCAACTCCGGTCAACTGCAAAGGTCTCGTCCGGTCTGATGTGCCAAACACCAAAGACCGCCACTCAGACAGGCGCGGCGCGCTGCGCGAATTTGCAACAGGGCTACGGTCAAGCCTGACGAGGCTACATGTTACAAAAAACGGAACAGACAGAAAAATTCGTAACATTATGATTGCTGCGACTCATCACCTGCCCTACATTCGAGACAGAGGAGGACGGGATGGACGCACTGATTTGCGACGCGCAACGCACCCCCATTGGTCGCTATGGCGGCGCACTGTCGACCGTGCGCGCTGACGATCTGGCCGCTGCTCCCATTGCCGCGTTGATGGCGCGGCACCCGAACTTCGACTGGGCGGCAATTGACGATGTCGTCATGGGCTGCGCCAATCAGGCGGGCGAGGACAACCGCAACGTGGCCCGCATGGCGGCTCTGCTGGCCGGACTGCCCTTGGACGTGCCGGGCATCACCGTCAATCGCTTGTGCGCTTCGGGTATGGATGCTGTTGGACTTGCCGCGCGCGGCATCAAGGCGGGCGATCTGGACTTGGTTGTTGCGGGCGGTGTTGAATCCATGACCCGCGCCCCGTTTGTCATGCCAAAGGCCGAAACAGCGTTTAGCCGGGGCGCAAACGTCTTCGATACAACTATTGGATGGCGCTTTGTGAACCCGGTGATGGAAAAAGCGCACGGGATCGATTCAATGCCTGAAACGGCGGACAATGTCGCCAAAGACTGGCAGGTCAACCGCGCCGATCAGGACGCCTTTGCGGCAAGGTCGCAAGCCCGCTGGGCCGTCGCTCAGGCAGAGGGTGCCTTTGCTGAGGAGATTGCGCCGGTCACCATCCCGCAACGCAAGGGCGAGCCGGTGGTCGTAGACACAGACGAGCATCCGCGCCCGAACACGGACGCCGCCGCGTTAGCGAAACTGCGCGGCATCAATGGCGCAGACAAGACTGTGACCGCGGGCAATGCATCTGGCGTGAACGATGGTGCCGCCGCCCTTCTGATTGCCTCAACCGATGCTGCGGCGAAACATGGGCTGACCCCCATGGCCCGGATAGTCGGGATGAGCGCGGCCGGCGTCGCGCCCCGCGTCATGGGCATAGGCCCGGTACCTGCCAGCCGCAAAGTGCTGGAGCGCGCCGGCCTGACCATCGACCAGATGGATGTCATCGAACTGAACGAAGCCTTCGCCGCCCAGGGTCTCGCCACCCTGCGTGACCTTGGCGTCGCTGATGACGATCCCCGCGTAAATGCCCAAGGCGGCGCCATCGCCATCGGCCACCCGCTGGGCATGTCCGGCGCAAGACTGGTCATGACGGCCGCCTACCAACTGCAACGCACCCAAACCCGCTATGCGCTGTGCACTATGTGTGTGGGCGTCGGCCAGGGTGTCGCCATGATACTCGAAAGGACTTGAGACCATGTATGCACAGATGATCAAATCCGAAGCGTCACAAGACGATCCCGAACACCTCGCGGCTTTTCAAAAACGCATCGATGCCGGGGACAAGATCGAGCCCAAGGATTGGATGCCACAGGGCTATCGCAAGACCCTAATAAGGCAAATTGGCCAACATGCGCATAGTGAGATCGTCGGCCAACTGCCCGAAGGCAACTGGATCACACGCGCGCCGACGCTCGAACGCAAGGCCATCCTTTTGGCCAAAGTGCAGGACGAGGCGGGGCACGGGCTGTACCTCTATTGTGCTGCTGAAACATTGGGGGTCAGCCGGGATGAACTGACGGAAATGCTGCTTGATGGTCGGATGAAGTACTCGTCCATCTTTGCTTATCCGACCCTGACTTGGGCGGATATGGGCGCTGTGGGCTGGTTGGTCGATGGTGCTGCGATCATGAATCAGGTGCCCCTTCAGCGGACCAGTTACGGGCCCTATGCCCGCGCCATGGTCCGCATCTGCAAAGAGGAGTCGTTCCACCAGCGTCAAGGTTTCGACATCATGATGAAGATGACCAACGGGACTGAGGCCCAAAAGCGCATGGCTCAGGATGCGCTCAACCGGTTTTGGTATCCTGCGCTGATGATGTTCGGCCCCTCGGATTCCGAGTCCGTACATTCCGAGCAATCCATGCAGTGGAAAATCAAGATGAACGGCAATGACGAGCTGCGCCAGAAGTTTGTCGATCAAACTGTTCCGCAGGCGGAATACCTTGGTCTGACCGTTCCGGACCCGGATATGACATGGAACGACGAAAAGGGCGGCTATGATTTCACCGGTCCCGACTGGTCCGAGTTCTTTGACGTTTTGAAAGGCAACGGCCCGTGCAGCACCGATCGGATCGAAGCCCGGCAAAAGGCGTGGGATGATGGTGCCTGGGTCCGCGAAGCGCGCATGGCCCATGCCGCCAAAAAACGCATGCCCAAAGTCGCGGCGGAGTAAACGCAATGTCCAACGAATGGCCTCTGTTCGAAGTGTTTATCCGTGGCCAGCATGGGCTGAGCCACCGTCATGTCGGGTCTCTGCATGCCACGGACGCCACACACGCCATCCAGAACGCCCGCGATGTCTACACCCGCCGCAAGGAAGGGGTCAGCATCTGGGTTGTTCCAGCAGCCGAGATCACGGCATCCTCCCCCGACGACAAGGGCGCGCTGTATGACCCGGCGGACGACAAGGTCTATCGCCACCCCAGCTTTTTCGATATTCCCGACGACGCGGGTGCGATGTGAGTGTCACGGGACTCATCCGCATGGGCGACAATGCTTTGGTGTTGGGTCAGCGCCTGTCGGAATGGTGCGGCCACGCCCCTGCGCTGGAAGAAGACATTGCTTTGGCCAACATCGCGTTGGACTTTATCGGACAAACGCAGCTTTGGTTGGGTCTGGCCGCAGAACGTGGGGCCGGTGACACGGCTGACGCCCTCGCCTTTCATCGTGATGCTTGGGATTTCCGCAACCTCCTGTTGGTCGAACAACCCAATCGCGATTTTGCAGTGACAATGATGCGCCAGTTTCTGTTCGACGCCTGGCATTTCGAGGCCTTGACCGCGCTATGCGCCCATGACGACGCACAGGTTTCGGCCATCGCGCAAAAGTCGCTCAAAGAGGTCACCTATCACCGCGAACGCTCGACAGATACCGTGATTGCCCTCGGCGACGGTACGGAGGAAAGCCGCACCCGGATGCAAGGCGCTTTGGATCGGTTGTGGCCCTATGTCGGGGAAATGTTCTGTGCAGACGCGGATGATCTGACAGACGTTGCCGCGCTACGTCCGCCATTTGATGCCCATGTACAGTCTACTCTGGATGCGGCCACGCTGATCGCTCCCGTTTCGGACTTTTCCCATAAGGGCGGAAAAACCGGGGCACGCCATTCCGAACATCTGGGCCATATGCTGGCTGTGATGCAGTCACTGCCGCGCAGCTATCCGGATGCAACATGGTAGGCGCTCAGACACCTGTTTCGGACGTCTGGAAATGGCTGGCCGACGTGCCGGATCCTGAAATCCCGGCGATATCCCTTGTCGATCTGGGCATTATCCGTGATGTGGCCTGGCGCGGTAACACGTTGGAAGTCACCGTGACGCCGACCTATTCCGGCTGCCCCGCAACATCCGTCATTAATTTCGAGATCGAATCGGCGTTGCGCCGCAACGGCATCGAAAACCTTTCTCTAAAAAGGCAGATTGCACCTCCTTGGACCACCGACTGGATGTCAGAGGACGGACGAAAGAAACTGGAAGCCTACGGCATCGCGCCACCCCAACCTGCAGGCGGACCGCAGCACTGCCCACACTGCCGGTCCACCGCCGTTGAGCGGATCAGCCAGTTTGGATCGACACCGTGCAAGGCACAATGGCGTTGCACCGACTGTCTGGAACCCTTCGACTACTTCAAATGCATATGACCGACTTCCAGCCCCTGACCGTCACCGACATACACCGCACGATCCGGGATGCGGTTGTTCTGACGCTCGCGCCAGAAAACCCGACGGCCTTTGCCTTTGTCCCTGGGCAGTACCTGACATTCAGGCAGAATTTTGACGGCACAGAACTTCGGCGAAATTATTCGATCTGTGCAGGTCTTGATGACGGCGCATTGCAGGTCGGGGTCAAACGCGTGGACGGCGGCGCGTTTTCCACTTTTGCCAACACCGCCCTCAGTGTCGGAGATACGCTGCACGCGATGCCTCCGATGGGCCGGTTCGGAGTGGAAATAGAGCCTGAAAGGAGCAAATCCTACCTCGGTTTTGCTGGCGGATCCGGCATAACGCCGATCCTGTCGATCCTGAGGACGGTTTTGGCACGCGAACCAAACAGCAGTTTTACCCTTGTCTACGCCAACCGCGCCGTACACACGATCATGTTCCGCGACGAACTCGAAGACCTGAAAAACCGGTATATGCAGCGGTTCACCCTGATCCATGTTCTGGAAACCGGGCAGGACATCGATCTGTTTTCAGGCCGTGTGGATCAGGACAAATGCGCTACCCTTTTCAAGTCCTGGATCGACATCAAATCCGTCGACATCGCGTTGATTTGCGGACCCGAGCCGATGATGCTGGCCATTTCTGCCGCATTAGAGACGCATGGATTGACCAAAGATCAGATCAAATTCGAACTCTTTGGGGCGAGTCAGCACGGGCGGCTGGCCCGACAAGCGATCAGGGACGCAAGCACGAACGCGCCCGACACACGCGCACGTATCACCATAGACGGCACAACCCATCACCTTGAAGTTGCAAAGGATACATCGGTGCTTGAGGCGGCAATCGGGGCCAGTCTGGACCCACCGTTTGCATGCCGCGCAGGTGTTTGCAGTACGTGCAAGGCCAAGGTGACCGAGGGAGAGTACCAGATGCTGACCAACCACGCTCTCGAGGATTACGAGGTCGAAGCGGGGTTTGTTCTGACCTGCCAATGCTACCCGCTCAGCGAGACGCTGAGGGTTGACTACGATCAGCACTAAGAGGTTCGCACCATGCGTCAGGTACACAGTTTCGCCGTCGGTCAGTGGATCGCACCCGGCGCCGGAGCACGGCCCATTGAAAGCGCAATTACCGGGGATGTGATCGCTGAAGCGGGAAATGATGCATTGGATGTGGCCGCAATGCGCGATTTTGCCCGCGAGGTTGGCGCCCCGGCTTTGCAAACGCTAACATTTCACGACCGTGCTCGGATGCTCAAGGCCATTGCGCTGCATCTGCGCGAACATCGCCAGATGCTCTACGACCTCAGCTTTGACACCGGGGCCACGCAGTCCGATCATCTGTTCGACATCGATGGCGGTATTGGAACAATGCTGGTCTTTGCCTCAAAAGGGCGGCGTGAGATGCCGGATGGGCACGTGTACCTGGACGGTGCGGTCGAACAATTGGGCCGATCCGGGCAATTTTTGGGGCAGCACATCTGCACACCCTTGCAGGGTGTCGCGGTACACATCAACGCCTTTAACTTTCCGGTTTGGGGAATGCTGGAAAAGCTGGCGCCGACCCTTCTTGCCGGGATGCCGGCGATCGTCAAGCCGGCCACGACAACGTCCTATGTGACCGAAGCTTGCGTGCGCCTGATCCTCGACAGTGGCCTGCTACCGCACGGCGCATTGCAAATGATCGCGGGGGGAACAGGCCAACTGCTGGATACTCTCGATTGTCAGGACGTGGTCACCTTCACCGGGTCGGCAGATACCGCGCTGTCCTTGCGCGACAATCCCAGTCTGCGCAGCAATGCGGTACGCTTTACGGCCGAACAGGACAGTCTGAACGCCACAGTTCTGGGGCCGGACGCGATCCCCGGTACCCCAGAATTTGACCTGTTCATCAAGGAAACCGTAGCCGAAATGACAACAAAGGCGGGGCAGAAGTGTACCGCTATTCGACGGATCATGGCACAGGACGCACAGGTCGAGGCCGTGATCGACACGCTTCGCGAAAAACTGGCCAATGTCACCATCGGAGACCCGCGTGATGCGGACACTCGAATGGGTGCTATCGTCTCTAACAGGCAGAAAGCTGACGTTCTATCCAAAGCTGAGCGTCTTGCCACGCAGGCCGAACGGGTATTTGGCGACCCCGGCAACTTTGCCATGGCGGGCAGCACAGGCGCGTTTCTTCCGCCAATGCTGTTTCATTGCACGGACCCGGACGCAGCGACGGTGGTGCATGAGATCGAAGCGTTTGGCCCTGTGTCCACCGTGATGCCTTACCGCGATTTGAACCATGCCGCGAGATTGCTGAACAAAGGCAAAGGATCACTGGTCGCCTCCGCCGTCACCCGAGACGCAGACGTGGCGCGCAACCTCACCCTTGCCTGCGCACGGTTTCATGGACGCCTCTACTTTAACAATCGGGATTCCATGGCAGAGGCGACGGGCCACGGCGCGCCGTTGCCGCACATGGTCCATGGCGGACCGGGTCGCGCAGGCGGGGGCGAAGAGCTGGGCGGTGTGCGCGCGGTCAAGCATTACATGCAGCGCACCGCGATCCAGGGCAGCCCAGATATTCTGACCGGTATCACAGGGCAGTGGATGCCTGGCGCCGCTGAAGCCGTAAAAGAGACACATCCCTTCACCCGTCGCTTTGCCGACTTGACGGTTGGTGAGACGCTGCACACCCCTGCGCGCAGAATCACGATGGACGACATTGACACGTTCGCCCATTTCACCGGCGATACGTTCTACGCCCACATGGACGAGGAAGCAGCGGCTGCCAATCCCTTCTTTCCCGGACGGGTGGCCCATGGCTACTTGCTGCTCAGCTTTGCCGCCGGGCTGTTTGTACAACCTGATCCAGGACCTGTGTTGGCCAATACCGGTCTGGATCACCTGCGCTTCATGAAGCCGGTGCAGGCCGGGGACAGCATCAAGGTCCGCCTTACGGTCAAGGCCAAGACGCCTCGTAACACCGACCACGGCGAGGTGCGCTGGCACGTAACGCTCACCAATCAGCTGGACGAAACAGTGGCTGAATACGAATTGTTGACGATGAATGCGTGATCAAGCGCACAGGCGGGCCATCACCGCGCTGGGCGCACTTGGCCCGATGCGCGTATGGTCCCTGTTAGTAACTGTTTTTGGGGATCTTGCGCCCGACGACCCTTTGGATGGACCGACCCTGTCCGTACTCATGGAAGGGATCGGGATAAAACCGGAAGCGACGCGCGTCGCCCTGCACCGCTTGCGCGCTGAAGGGTGGATAACCTCACAGAAAAAAGGGCGTATCAGTGAGCACAAACTGACACCGAAAGGACGTCAAAACAGCGAATCCGCCCGGCCTCGCATTTACGGACGACCCAAGAGTAAAGAAACACCTGCAAAGGTCATCGTCACGCGCGACGGCAGTACCGCGCTGGACCCTGCCCACTTTGTCCCAATCGGCCCCCGCCTGTTTCTTTGCGCAGGGGAAACGCACACCCCATCCGACACCCTGAGTCTTGCAGTTGGTGACATGCCACATTGGCTGGGTCCTCAAATTGAACCGCCTGGCCTGCTGCGCAGCTACGACGCTCTTTATAGTGTATTGAACCAGACACTGACTGAATTGAACGATCCATTGACCCCGCTTGAGACAGCGATGTTGCGGGTGATGATCGTACATGCCTGGCGTCGACTTGTTTTGAAACATCCCAATCTACCGCGCAACGCGCATAGCCCTCTATGGCGTGAACATGATTGTCGGGCGCTTGTCACCCTACTTCTGGATCGTTTTGAACGACCTGCCTTGGATCAGGTAGCGACACAATAAAGCGCGCTTTCCCAAGCTGGGCACACGGGGTATAGCGGGCCTTATGACAAACCATCTGCATATCTCCGACCTGCCTGCCGACCTTGATCTGGGACCGATCGTGGCCATCGACTGTGAAACCATGGGCCTGCACCCGCATCGCGACCGACTGTGTGTCGTGCAACTGTCCGGGGGCGACGGGGATGCGCATGTTGTGCAAATCAAGATTGGCCAGACACAAGCGCCCAACCTGTGTACGCTGCTGACGGATCCGACTGTGCTCAAGCTGTTCCATTTTGGGCGTTTTGACATTGCCGCAATGCAAAACGCCTTTGGCGTGGTCACGGCACCGGTCTACTGCACCAAGATCGCAAGCCGCCTGATCCGCACCTATACGGACCGGCACGGGCTCAAGAACCTGTTGCAGGAACTGTTGGACGTTGACATCTCCAAGCAACAGCAATCCAGCGATTGGGGTGCCGATACGCTCAGCAAAGCGCAGATCGAGTATGCGGCCTCGGACGTGTTGTACCTGCACCGTCTGCGAGAGGTCTTGAACGAAAGGCTGGTGCGCGAAGGGCGGATGGAGATGGCGCAGGCCTGTTTCGACTTCTTGCCCATGCGCGCAAATCTCGACCTTGCCGGATGGCCTGACACAGACATTTTTGCACATTCATGAGCATCAAAACGCCCTTTATAGACACGGCGCGTGATGTGATCCGAACGGAAGCAACGGCACTTGAAACCCTCGCCGACAGTCTTGATGACAGCTTTCGCGCCGCCATTGACCTGCTGCTCGCCACCAAAGGTCGGGTGATTGTCACTGGCATTGGCAAATCGGGGCACATCGCCAACAAGATCGCCGCCACGCTGGCCAGCACTGGCACACCAGCGCAATTCGTACATCCGGCCGAGGCCAGCCACGGCGATCTGGGCATGGTGACCCGCAATGATGTCGTCCTTGCCATCTCCAACTCGGGCGAAGCGCCGGAACTTGCCAATTTGATTGCCTATGCGGGGCGTTTTGACATTCCGGTGGTCGGGATCACCAAGGCACCGGGCAGTGCCTTGGGCCGTCAATGCAGCGTCGTTCTGCAACTGCCGGACATCGGCGAAGCCTGTGGCACTGGGGTTGTGCCAACGTCCTCGACAGCCATGACACTGGCCATGGGCGATGCACTGGCCGTGGCGCTTATGAAACATCGCTCTTTTACAGCCGAACATTTTCGCGACTTTCATCCAGGTGGCAAACTTGGGGCATTGCTGACGCGGGTGTCGGACCTGATGCACAAGGATGACGCCATTCCATTGGTGGGCGAAGACGCCCCAATGCAAGAGGCGTTGATCGAAATCTCCCAAAAAGGGTTTGGCGTTGTTGGCGTGATTGACCCGAAAGGCTTTTTGACGGGTATTATCACTGACGGTGACCTGCGTCGGCACATGAGCAATCAGCTGTTGGACTTGAAGGCGCGGGATGTGATGACCACATCTCCCAGAACGATATCGCCCGACCTGTTGGCACAGGAAGCTGTGGGAATCATGAACGGCAAGGACGGCGAACGCGCAGTAACGTGCCTGTTTGTGACAAAAAGCGATGAGACAGCACCGCCGCTGGGACTGATCCACATTCACGATTGTCTGCGCGTCGGGCTCGGCTAGGAAAGATGGCATGGACGGCTATTCACGACTGGTTGCATGGCTCAAGGTGCTGCTGCCGCTGATGGCGCTGTTGCTTTTGTCGACACTGTTTTTGCTGTCGCGCAATGTCGATCCTGTGGCAACGCTGCCCTTTGCCAACACCGAAATCGATGCACGATTGGACGAACAACAAATCACCGGTCCGTTCTTTTCCGGCACCACCAACAGCGGGGACCGGGTATCGCTTTCGGCGGAAACGATGGCCACGCGCAGTGGGCTCAATAACGAAGCCATAGACTTTTCTGCACAGATTGACCTCGTGTCGGGCACACGCGTTGTGCTGATGTCGGATCAGGGTCAGTTCGACATGGCGGCCAATTCCTCCACCCTGTCAGGCAACGTCGTGATCACGACGTCGTCCGGGTTCAAACTGTCAAGCGAGGTGCTGGTCGCCGACTTTGACTCCCTGATGCTGCAATCGCCCGGCGCAGTACAGGGTTTCGGCCCCTTTGGCACGCTGGATGCGGGGCAAATGCGTCTGCAACGCAAAGAGGACGGAAACAACGCCCATTTGGTTTTCACAAACGGGGTGAAACTGATATACACGCCGCAGAAAAGAGAAGAGTGATTTACCCGTGATGTTCTTGCGCACCCTCGCATTGCTTGCGCTGATTGGCCATTCGTCGCAAGCGATTGCCCAAGGCACCCAGGTCGCCTTTGGGACGATCAAGCAGGACACGTCGGCACCGGTCGAGGTGACGGCAGACGAATTGAATGTGGATCAAACGACGGGTGAGGCGATCTTTACCGGGAACGTGGTGATCGGGCAGGGGGACATGCGCCTGTCTGCAGCCCGTGTCGTGGTCATTTATCGAGAAGAAACCTCCGGCATTCAGCGGATGGAAGCCACGGGCGGCGTCACCCTGGTATCCGGACCCGACGCGGCCGAATCCCAGCGTGCAGACTATGATATCGACACAGGTGTGATCGTGATGTCGGGCGACGTTCTGATGGCGCAGGGCCAAAGCGCACTAAGCGCGGACCGCATGACGGTCGATCTGGACGGCGGCACCGCACGCATGCAGGGCCGCGTCAAAACGATACTAGAGACCGGCGGCAACTGATGGCGAAACCGGAACTGAAGGTGGCCCAGGGGACGTCGGGGCTCAAAATTTCGCATCTGCGAAAATCCTACCGAAAAAAGCTGGTGATCCGCGATTTTTCGATGGAAGTGCATCGCGGTGAAGTGGTCGCGCTGTTGGGTCCGAATGGATCAGGCAAAACGACAACGTTTTACGCCGTTGCAGGCCTTGTGACGCCCGAAGGCGGCACCGTGTTGCTGGACGGCACGGATGTGACGGCCCTGCCGATGTACCGCCGCGCGCAAATGGGAATCGGATACTTGCCGCAAGAGATGAGCATCTTTCGTGGTCTCAGCGTCCAAGACAATATCCTGTCAATCCTCGAAATCGTTGAACCGGACCGCCATAAGCGCCGGGAACGGCTGGAAGAGTTGCTGAGTGAATTTTCCATCGAACATATGCGGCGCGCACCCGCGCTCGCCCTTTCGGGGGGAGAACGGCGGCGGGTGGAAATTGCGCGGTCTCTGGCCGCCAATCCCAAATACCTGCTGCTTGATGAACCATTCGCCGGCGTAGACCCGATTTCCGTCGGGGACATCCGCCATCTGGTGGCCGATCTGAAAAAACGGGGAATCGGCGTTCTGATCACGGACCACAATGTGCGCGAAACTCTGGAAATCGTTGACCGCGCCTACATCCTTCACGATGGACAGGTGCTGATGTCGGGTACGCCGCAAGATGTTGTGCAAAACGAAAATGTACGACGGGTGTACCTGGGTGAGAACTTTCGCATCCAGTAGGCGCATGCTCGGTCGGGCATACCACTTTTGATTGACAGGACGGGTGTTTGTGGCGTGCAATGGTGGCATGGCTTTGATGCTGTCCCTGACCCCTGAACCTTTGACTGCACGCGTCATGTGCAGCGGACGTCATAACAGCACTCAGCCCACTCCGTTTAACTGACACCTCTGGTTGGGGCGCACCCGCGACCCGCCCGCCTTGTCCGTGCGGAGCCAATAACAAGGAGAGACTATGCAATATCAAATCAGTGGCAGACAGATCGATATCGGTGACGCCCTACAGACCCATGTGCGGGATGATCTGGGAAGCGTGGTGCAGAAATACGCAGAGCGCCCGACAAACGCACAGGTGATCTTTTCCAAGTCTGCACATGAATATGTGTGCGAGGCCACGGTGCATTTGTCGACGGGGCTGACAGCACAAGCCAAAGCCCATGCCACTGAAATCTATGCTGCATTTGACGCCTGCTCTGACAAAATGGAAAAGCAGTTGCGCCGTTACAAGCGTCGCCTGAAGGACCACCACAAGGAACGAGTACAGCCTGTTGAACTCTCGGGCGCGTCCTCGTATATCCTCGCTTCTGACGCGGATTCGGAAACAAGTGAACCCGAAAGCCTGCAGCCAATCATCGTGGCCGAGATGGAAACCAACATTCCATCCCTGTCCGTGGGCGAGGCCGTGATGCAGATGGAATTGGCGGGGGCACCGGTTCTGGTGTTCCGAAACGAAGGCAAAAAGGGACTGAACGTCGTGTACCGTCGGGATGACGGAAATATCGGCTGGATTGACCCTTAAAGGATTGGTTTGCGATGGGCGCTGAGGAGACCAACAAAATGGCATTTGGAAGTCTGCTGAAACCCGAAGCGGTGAAGGTTGTGATGTCTGTCACGTCCAAAAAGCGCCTGTTGCAAGAGCTTGGTGACCTTGTGCACAGCGCGTATGGCGTGCACGCGGGTCTCGTAACCGAAGCTTTGATGGCCCGCGAAGCGTTGGGACCGACAGGTGTCGGACATGGTGTTGCCCTTCCTCACGCGCGCCTTGATGGCATTGACGAAGTGATGGGCGTCTTTGTCCTGCTCGACAAACCCATCGACTTTGATGCGGTGGACCGCCAGCCGGTCGATATTGCCTTTGGACTGTTCGCACCCGAAGAAGCCGGGGTTGAGCATCTCAAGGCACTTGCTCTTGTGTCTCGCACGCTGCGCGATGCCAATGTGTGCGCCAAATTGCGTGCGAACCCGGATGCCTCAACACTCTATGCCATCCTGAACGAATCCAAACCCGCCAAGGCCGCCTGAACGGCACGTTTTGCGATACGGAAAACGGTTGCCGGCGCATTGCGCCGTTGTCATGCTGCGGACCAATCCTCAAATCCGAACATCAGGTAATCCCGCGCATAGGCGGCACGGGCCAGTTTTTCGACCTCGGCATCATAGATATCTGCAAGCGTTATGTCGCCAAACGGGGGTGGAGGGGACAGGGGCGGCACATCCTTTACCCCAACGGCCTCCGCCAACTGCGCCAATTCGACAGCCAGCACCTCCTGTCGGATCAGCCGGTCCGGCAGTACGAATTCCGCAAAGCCTTCGACCGTCTTGACCTGACTGGCCCAGTCCGCATCCACCCGGATTGCGGTTTGCCCGGCAAGGTTCGGTTTCAGAAACGTAAGGAACTGCACAAAAGCCGCGCGATGTTCGACCTTGCCAAATCCCGGATCCGCGGCCTCAATCGGCAAGTCCATCTTGTAGCGTTTGGTCAGTGTTGTGCGGATGCCGCCATACCCGCCCTGCCCGGTGTTCAGAATGCGATGGCAAAACACCGCATGTGCACGTGTGAGTGGATGGCGCAGCACCGAAAAACTGCGATGGCCGGGATGCGCGTGCATCCACTCACGCAGGTCGTTTTGCGATTGCTTGGTCACAGGTTTGCCCCCGTGCGCGCGGTCCAGTGCCTTGAGCCACCCCACCACAGGGTCCTGCCCTCCGCCCCGGATCGGAAGATAGACCAACGGCGCATGGGTGCTTGCAACATAGGTAGGCACTGCGGCCCCCCGCCTTGGTTCAAAGTTCGGCGTGCGGGTCAGGTTGAACTGGTCAACCGCTGCCAGCGCCTGACTCATTTGGCCAAAATTCGACACTTTTTCGGACAGGGCACTTGGGTTCTGCACCTTGAGGTTCTTGTCCAGCCCGTCAAGCCGGTCATCAATGCCAAGCCACGCGGCCAGCCCATTCATCACGTCGAGGTTCTGCAAATCCTCGTAGGCCACGTAAAACGCCGTCTGCCCGGATACCTGCAACCGGTTCAACAGGGTGACCTGAAAGGTCTGCAACGCCGACAAATGTGCATTGAATTCATCAGCATCGAACTGCGCCTTGGCACCTTTGCGCGCTTTGGCGTCCGTCAGTTTCCATTGCCCTGTGACTTGGGCGATTTTCCATGACACGTAGCTGTCAACCGGGTTCCGGGTCAGCACGATTTTGGCGCATTTGGGATCGTTCATGACCTGATTAAACACGCGCGGGTCATGATCGTGAAAGTATCGAAACCCGCTCAACTCCGGCGTTTGTTTGATCGCGCGCAGCAAACGCCTGGGCTGGTCATCGCGGACCGCTTGGGTCACATCCAGAAGGGAGTCGCGTTTTGGATATCCAATAAAGTGCGGATTGAATGCCTCGCCGTGGCAGGCCAACCCTTCGAAGGCATTCAGATTTGCCTCAAGGAAATTCGAGCCTGTCCGCATTTCCGCAAACACCACGAAATAGTCAAATTGGGCCATGCCAGGCTACCGCACCAGATAGGGTTTTCTTGGGCGATCTTGCGCAGGTTTCGGTCCCAGCACCACCGGAAAGTCGCCCATGAGGTAAGGATGCATGCCCTGATTCTTGAGGTTCTGCAGGAACTGGCCAAAACCCGTCAGGTCCACCATCTGCGGCACCTCGGCCAGCCGACGGGACTGTGTCTGGCCGATTTCGTCCAGAATGCCCTGCAAGGGTTCCATCGGTGCCTCAATGAACTCTGCCATGGTCCAGATGCGAATCCGGGCTTTTGCCGCCGGTGACCGCAGCACGTTGAGATGGTCGCTTTCGACCTTTTGCAAGCGCGCCGCCTCTTTTCTGATGTCCATGAAATTCAGGTTCGACCGGAAAAGCGGCACAGCCCAGGCGCCCGAAATGACCGACACTTGCGCATTGGGATCCTTGGCCATGCGCCAGATCACCTTTTGATTGTCCGCCGGGCCAAACTGAAAACACTGCCGCTCGCCGCGCGTGTTCCAGATCAAATTCGTCAGAAAGGCGTTGGGGTTATAATCCCGTGCCGCGGCGCTGTTGGACAGGGCCCCGTTGAGCGTTGTCTGCCCTTGGGCGTACTCAACACCATCGGGATGAAACAAATGGCCATGTACCCGGGCGCCTGTCGCTTTGGACAACCACGGTTCAAAATTCTCGAAAATCTCGGTAAAGCCCTGAAAAACCGAATAGGGCGCGGCGGTGACCCCGTTTTCCCAGTCCTCGTTGGGAAAACGGCTTTGCATATAAAGACCAGAGCGGCCCCGTGTTCGCCGTTCGACCGCCTTGGCAAAAATGCGGTCGATTTTACCCGGGTTCGGCTCCGTCCGCTTCATGGCGCCAGCCGGATCTGTCAGGAACGCCTCGTAAAGGCGGGATGCATGCGGCCAGATCTTGCGAGCCACAAAGCAATCCGACCGGCGCAACAACTGAAGATGGTCATCGTAAAAGATGTGCGGTTTGCCCTGAAAGTCGAACTTGGACAGTGTCAGTGATCGGCTTTCGATATTGGTGGAAAACTGGCGTGCCAGTGTCTGGAAATAGCTTTCGTCGGGGATCCACACGTGGCGGAAATAGGAATCGTATTCGCGCCGGTCCGCCCCTTGCAATATGGCCGTGAGGGTTTGCCGGGTCAGGCACCACCATTGGCTGCCCATATGTGGCACGAGCCCCTTTGGCATTTTGCGTTTGAGGTTCAGACGGCGTTGAAGTTCCACGTATTTGTCGAAAAGGAAGCGTTGGCGTTTCCAGGAAAACGGAAAGCGCAGCGTGAACCGTTCCTGATCAAGCCCGCCGACCGTCCACGGCACATCTGCCGTTGTCGCGCTTTCGATAAAGTCGGTGCGCGGGCGTTCCTCAAGGTATTCGACCAACTCTTCGACCGGGCGTAGGGGCAGGCAGGACCCCGATGCGAGGTAGACGTGGCGCACGTCTTTGAACTCCGCCAGCATCAGCTCGGACGCGGCCTGTGACGCGGCAACGATGCCCCAAGTGCCCCATTCGCAGCGGTAGCGTTTGGAAAACAGCACGGTCGGGACGTCCGACAAGGCGTTGACGAAAGCGGAATAGGTCTTGCGCGGCACCATTGCGTCGACATGGATAACAACCGGGCACCCTGCCGTTGCCCAATGGCGCGCGGCCTGTTCGGCCCGGTCCAGCGCCGTATGCACCAGCATGACGATACCGACGCTCACGCCCAGTTCCCCTTTGACATGAGGCCGAGGATCTCAAGTTGGCGCCAATTGATGTATTTTTCGGACCATTTGCACCACAGATCCGGATTTTCATCCAGCATCTTTGCATAGGCTTTGTATTCGACCGAAGCCGCGTAATGCTGCTTTCTGTCCAGCTCTTCCGTCGCTTTGGTGTTGAATGTGTCCAGGAATTTAGCATGCAGCAACGCGCCCGAGGCCTTTTCGCCGCCCCATTCATCGTAAACCTGATTCAATCCGCGCGGCAGCAACATATGTGTGGAACTGACATAAGCATAGCGGCGGTCCCACTTGACCAAGGGTATCTTGTTGAGAGCGGGCGCTTTGGCCGGGGCGTCCGCAAAAAACACGCGGGCCCGCGGACCGCCCTGAATCCAGAGATTGCCAAGTTTCTTGTTGCGCGAAATTGTGTAGTTTCCGCTGTCAAACCAGCTGGCAATCTCCAACGGGTTCTGGCCCACCTCGTAGGGTTGCTCATCAAGTCGCCCCTTGGGATACATGTCCAGCAGCATCGCGGAAAAAGACTTGATCGAAGAGGCGTCGAGCCAATCTGTCAGCGCGCGCAGGGGGCGGGTGTCGCAAAACGGGTAAACGAGGAACTCGTCCGGATCGACAACGAGGGTCCAATGCCCGTGCCCGTACTTTGACTGTAACCAGTTCAGCCAATCGACGCCGAAACGCGCGCGCTTGTACCCGGCTTGGGTCGACCATACCGAAACGTCGGGTTGAGATGCGAGGTAGTCCAGCGATCCGTCGGTACTGCCATTGTCCACGATCAGGAATTGATTGATCCCCATCTCGCGGTAGTAATTCAGAAAAAACGGCAGCCGCACCATCTCGTTGCGCAAGGTGGTGAAGGCCAGTAGATCAGTTGGCCTGATCTGATCCGTGCGGTTGACCACACGTTTCAATTCTCGTCGTTTACGGAACGCACGAATACGCCAACGCTTGCGCTGAAGCCTCAGTCGATATGACTGCCAAGCGCCCAATCGAAACCATCCTCTACCTGCCGCCCGTTGCGACCTGTCCGCACGTATCAGGTCAACCTTAACACAGTCTTGAAATGTGCATCCCATGTCGGCGGGACAAACTGCTGCTGATCTGGTGCGTTTGGTCCAAAGCTGGCCAACTCATTTATCTTATTGATCCATAGATAACGATCTGAAACGTCTGCGTAAATGGGAATATCCCCGAGGATTTCCCGCAATACTGGAAGATCGTTGACAATCAGGAGTATGCCACGTGCGGCGGCCTCGGTCGCGGGCAATCCGAACCCTTCGGCAAGGCTTGGAAACACAAGCCCTGCTGCGCGGTCCATCAGGGCAGCCAGAGCGCCGTCACTTAGGCCGGCGACTTCATGAACGGGACTGCCCGGCGGCAGTGTGTCGAGGCGTGCGAACACCTCATCGTTTTTCCAACCGCGACCACCAGCGATGATCAAACCCGGAGCCTGAGCCCCCAGTTCGCGCCACACGTCGAGAAGAAAAGCATGGTTCTTGCGGGGTTCAATGGTGCCGACACAAACAAAGAACGGTGCATCTTGCGGCACGTCATGGGGGATTTCGGCGGGGTGCGCCTCGACCTTGTCTGTCCCCAAATGCGAAACAATTGACGCCGGTATGTGTGGCAAATATGGTCCAGCGCGCGCCTGTGTCTCCCTTGAATTGTAAATGACAAGGTCTGCGTATTTGCCAACCCGCGCAATCATCTCGGAAAAGGGTTGGACAGTGCCGTCGCGCTGGAATTCGGGGAAATCGAGCGGGATGACATCGTGGATGAACACGGCAACCCGGGCGTCAAGGCCGCGCATTGCGCCCAGCACGCGGCCCGTCAGGTTGGAATGGCCAACGTTGAGATAGGCAAACCCCGAGGGCAGCTTGCGCCGCAACATGGCGCGCAACAGGAATGGCGGAACCCTCCCGATGGCGTGTTTTCTGGCCCGACGCCAACTTTGGCGCTGCTGTGCTTGCGCGTTTTGCCCGCTTGCAGGACCACACAGCAACGGAATCATCCGCTCCACGCCCAACTGATCCAGCAGGATGTAGCCAATCCGCGATCGGACAAGACCGAACATGGGAATGTCGTCGGCGACAAGCGCCCGGACATAGGCCAGCTCAACCCGGTCGACGCCTGTCAGGACCTTGCCTGACCTGCGCATCAGGCGGGTAACGTCCAGCAGACGTGCCGTCGGTGGTGTTTTAACGGGCGTGACCAGCGGGATGCCTTTTCTTTGCTCGTGGGTCACGCCACTTCAGACCATCGCGGATGGGTCGTAAAGCCCCCGCAGGCTATTCGGCGGCTTGATCCATCTGAACAACATCACGGATGTAGCCCAGCAGATCGTTGCGCAGTTCCTCACGTGCAAGACCAAAGGACACTGTCGCCTGCAGGAACCCGCTTTTGGATCCGCAATCAAAACGCTGGCCCCGGAACCGGTAACCATAGACCCCTTCATCCCCGCCAATCGCCTGCGCAATGGCATCGGTCAGTTGGATTTCACCGCCCGTTGGAGAGGCGCCATCAAACCTTGCGGTGATCGGCCGATACATCCTGTCCCCGAACGTTCTGCGCTCGCTCAACAAGATGAAAACCGGTGCGGGCGGTGAAATCCAACTGACCGATGCCATTG
>JBCBDZ010000016.1:0-33750 GCA_038529225.1 Pseudomonadota bacterium
ATGGGTTCGTACGCCTGTACGTCAGCATCCGACGCCTCGACAATGAACGCGCATAGCTTGCGTTCCGGACCGTTGGCGCGTTCAGCCTCTGCCGCATCACGCCCGATGAAGGCTGTGTTCTTCTTCCACGATATGAACCGGTCCAGCCCGGTTTCCGCGGCCGTATAGTCGGGCCCGAATTCCAGCAACCAGGCACCGAAAAACTTGTCCAGCCGCAGCGACATCATCGCGCGCATACCGAACGGTGTCATGCCGTGGGGCTGGCCAGCCTCCCACAGGGTGCTCCAAAGCTGGCGTTGTGCCATCGGATCGCAGTAAATCTCGAACCCCAGATCGCCGGTGTAACTGACACGCTGCACGATGCAGTCCGTCATGCCCACGGTCATGCGCCATACGTCAAGGAACTTCATGTCCGTGATGTCCGTACGGGTGCACGCCTGCAAGACATCGCGTGCCCTGGGTCCGGCAATCTGGAAGCCGTTGCGCTGATCGGTGATATTCTCGATCCGCATCCCGTCTTCCGCCTCGTTGAGGAAGTGGCGCATGTGAAAGGCCTGCGCGCCATAGGACGCGGTCAACTGGAACTCTTCTTCGCTGAGGCAGGACATGGTGAAGTCACCAATCAGCTTGCCCTTGGGACTGAGCATCGGGGTGAGCGAGATCCGCCCCTGTTGAGGCACGCGGCCTGCCATGACCCGGTCCAGCCATGCACGGGCACGTGGGCCGGTGACACGGTATTTTCCGAAATTGTGCACCTCGTTGATGCCGACGCCAGAGCGCACAGCCCGTACCTCGCGTCCCGTCGCTTCAAATGCATCCGAACGGCGGAAGGAAGGTGTCTCAAACGTCGGTTCATCCCCTTGGGCAAAGTAGTTGGGCACTTCCAGCCCGTATTGCTGGCCCCAGACCGCGCCCATATTCGAAAAGACATCGTACATCGGTGTCGTGCGGTTGGGTCGCGCGGCGGGCAGTTCTTCGTTCGGATAGGCGACGGAGAACCTCTTTTGGTAGTTCTCGATCACCTTGGGCAGCGTGTAGCCCGGTGAAATCCAGTCGCCGAAGCGGGCGACATCCATGGCAAAGGTGTCCCGCTCGGTTTCGCCTTCGACCATCCATTGCGCCAGTATCAACCCCACGCCACCGCCTTGGGAAAAGCCAGCCATGACACCACAAGCCGCCCAATAGTTGCGGACCCCCGGCACAGGCCCCACCAGCGGGTTGCCATCGGGCGCAAAGGTGAAGGGGCCGTGAATCACGTTCTTGACGCCCGCGCGTTCCAGATCGGGAAAGCGGTTGTAGGCAAAGGCGATGGAATCCTCGATCTTGTCGAAATCGTCCTGCAACAGGTCCTGCCCAAAGGCCCACGAGGTGCCATCCACAGCCCACGGGCGGCATTTCTGTTCGTAAAAGCCGATGCACAGACCTTTGCCCTCCTGGCGCAGATAGGATTCACCTGCCGGGTCCATCACATGGGGGTGTTCGTGCCCGTCCTTCATCATCTCGGCGATCATCGGCACCTCTTCGGTCACGAGGTACTGGTGTTCCATCGGATGCAGGGGGAAGTAAATGCCTGCCATGGCGCCAACCTCGCGCGCCCAGAGGCCGCCGGCATTGACGACATGCTCGGCGTGGATCGTGCCCTTGTCGGTCACCACATCCCACGTGCCGTCCGGGCGTTGATTGGTTTCCTGTACCATCGTGTGCGTTTCAATCGTCGCGCCGCCCATGCGCGCCGCGCGCGCATAGGCGTGGGTGGTACCGGACGGATCGAGGTGGCCATCAAGCGGGTCGTAAAGGCCACCGACGATGCCGTCGACATTGGTGACGGGGGCAATTTTCTTGATTTCGTCCGGCGTCACGATCTCGGTCTCAAGCCCCATAAAGCGATGCTTGGCCCGTTCGGCGACCAGCATGTCGAACCGGTCCTGATCCTCGGCCAGGGTTACACCGCCAACATGATGAAGGCCGCAGGACATGCCCGTGATCTCCTCCAACTCCTTGTAAAGCTTGATGGTGTAGCCCTGAAGGGCGGCCATGTTCGTGTCACCGTTGAGCGTATGGAACCCGCCAGCCGCGTGCCAGGTCGACCCGGATGTCAGTTCCGCGCGTTCAAGCAGCATCACGTCAGACCAGCCCAGTTTGGTCAGATGATAAAGGACAGAGGCGCCGACAACGCCGCCGCCGATAACGGCCACTCGGGTGGTGGATTTCATGGGGAACCTCGTGACAATGGATCGGTCATTTCATGTGCTGAGCAGCAGTGTATTTCCCAAGTCCCATGGGTGGAACGACACAAAGCGACACATGGTGTCGCGAACGCCGTTCTGATCCCGCCAAAAACGTCTGGTATGCGCCGGGATGAATCCGGTGCGATGGCAGTTAAACGACGGGACATGTCGCGGGCGGGCTATCGCCGGGGCCTGTCAGCGCGCAATTTGTAGGGCAGCACATAACGCACAGGCGGAAACAAGATATGCGCACCCACGCACAGGCTGTCGTAATAGGTGGCGGCGTCATCGGTTGTTCGATCCTCTATCACCTCACCAAACTTGGCTGGCGCGACGTCGTTCTGCTGGAACGGGACGAATTGACATCCGGGTCCACCTGGCACGCAGCGGCCAACATTCACGGATTGCATGACAGCACCAATATCAGCCGCATCCAGCACTATACGATGGGCCTGTACAAGGAATTGGAGCAGGAAACCGGGCAGGGGTGTGGCGTGTTTCAACCGGGATCTCTCTACCTCGCGCAGACAGAGGCGCGCGAACACCAGCTGAAACTGCAAGCGGCCAAGGCCAGGCTTTACGACATGAATTTTTTCGAGGTGGACCGGGCTGAGGCCGAGCGTCTGCACCCGCTTGTCGATTTCGATGGTATTCGGTGCATCATGTGGGAACCCGAAGGCGGTAACGTGGACCCGTCCGGTGTGACCAATGCCTATGCCGCCGGGGCCCGCCAGAACGGGGCGGAGATCATCCGGTTCTGCCCTGTCACAGGCACCGAACAGCAAGCAGACGGCACATGGATCGTACGCACGCAAAAGGGTGACATCGCAACCCCTTGGGTGGTGAATGCCGCCGGCCTATGGGGCCGCGAAGTAGCGGCCCTTGCCGGCGTTGAGTTGCCATTGCAGCCCACAGAGCACCAGTATTTCGTCACCGAAACGATTCCCGAGATCGACGCGATGGATCGCCGCTTGCCATCGGTCGCGGACCGGGACGGCGAATATTACCTGCGGCAAGAAGGCAAGGGCCTGCTGGTGGGAGCCTATGAGAAGGACTATCGGTTTTGGGCCGAAGACGGCACGCCGCAAGGCTTTGGGCACGAGTTGTTTGCCGATGACCTCGAGCGGATCGAAGACAACATGATGCGTGCCATCGATCGGGTTCCGGTGGTTGGCACCGCCGGGATCAAACGGGTGATCAACGGGCCAATGATCTGGTCACCGGATTCCAATGTGCTGTTCGGACCTGTGCCGGAGCTTACAGGGTATTTCTGTTGCAACGGCATCATTCCCGGCTTTTCCCAGTCCGGGGGCATGGGCCTGCTGGCGGCACAGTGGATTATCGAGGGCGAAACAAAATACGACATGTTTGCCTGGGACATGGCGCGTTATGGCACGTGGGCCGGCAAGGCCTTCACCAAGGCGCGGGTCGGCGACCAATATGCCAACCGGTTCAAGATCCATTTTCCAAACGAAGAACGCGCCGCCGGACGCCCCGTGCGGACACGCCCGACCTACAGCATGCAACGCGACATGGGCGCGGTCATGGGGCTGAACTATGGCTGGGAACACCCCTTGTGGTTTGCGGATACACCGGGCGTCGAAGACACCGATGGTTTCACCCGCCAGAACTGGTGGGAACCTGTCGGCGCCGAATGCCGGATGCTGCGGGACACGGGCGGGATTATCGACATCTCCAACTTTGCCAAATACGTCTGCAAGGGGCCGGGGGCCGAAGATTGGCTGAATGCCGTCTTTGCCAACCGCATGCCGCGCCTTGTCGGGCGGTCCTGCCTGACGCCCCTGATCAGCAAACGCGGCGGAATTGCCGGGGATTTTACTGTGACCCGGCTGGGCGAGGAGGAATTCTGGATCATCGGATCGGGCATGGCGGAACGCTATCATGCGCGCTTTTTCAAACAGGTGCCTTTGCCCGCCGGAACCTCATTCCAAAGCCATACCGAAGCAATGTGCGGTTTCAACGTGGCCGGACCTCAGTCGCGCGCGATGTTGCAGCGAATGACCAACACGTCCCTTGCAAACGAGGACTTTGCCTTCATGCGTTCGGCGCGCATCGAACTGGCAGGGGTCGAGGTGCTTGCCTTGCGCGTCTCCTTTACGGGCGATCTTGGCTGGGAGTTGCACTGCGCCACCGAACATCAGGCACAGCTTTACGCGGCACTGATCGAGGCAGGGCGCGATATGGGCATCGGTCCGGTTGGCAGCCGGGCGCTGATGAGCCTGCGCATCGAAAAAGGGTATGGATCGTGGAGCCGGGAATACAGCCCGGAATACTGGCCTCAGGAGGTGGGGCTGGACCGTCTGATCAAGATGGACAAGACGTTCCTGAACAAGGACGCCGTTGCCGGGGTCCTGACCCAAACTGCGCGGGAATCACTGGTCCTTTTGCATCTGGATGAGGCGGACACAAAAGCATCCGGCGCGGATGCCACGGGCGGAGAGCCGGTCTTTTCCGGTAACACTGGCGTGGGGCGTGTAACGTCCGGTGCCTATGGGTACTCCGTCGGGATGAGCCTTGCGCTGGCCTATGTGAAAGGCGTCGGGCCCGGGGATCGTGTCGACGTCATGATTCTGGGACGCCCGCACAAGGCCACTATTCTTGACGTACCGCCCTTTGATGCGGACGGAAAACGGCTGCGCGGTTAGAGCAGACGGGATGCAGCGCGGGGACATGGAAACGTGGTGTCAGGCCTGTAACTGATACCAAAAAAGGTCTCCGCACCGCATCCTGGTCAGGCCATCGTGACGCGTTTACTCTATTTGGCGTCATATGTTAGCCTGCAATTATGTTTTCGAAGGCTTTGGATCACAAAGTGCACGTTTATGTCTCGAACGGCATGATCACGCATTTCACGTTGCGCGAAATGCATGAGTTATACCGGTCCTGGCAGATGTGGGTGCTGATCTCTGTTGGCTTTTTCATCATGTCGACGGGGCATCCCGTTACTCTGCCGCAATTCGACAGTTTCGGGCTGCGCATGGCATTCTGGATACTGGCGTTGTTCATCTACATGATGACGTCGGATTTGTATTCCAAGCTGACCGGTAAAATGTGGCACCGGATGTTTGGCAAGGCGATCCCGCTGATCTTGTTGTCCAGCCCGCTGGTGCTGGCCTCGACCTATCTAGCGGCGGCCATTCTGACGAAATTGTTTGAACCTCATCGCGACCCTTTCGGAATTATGACGTGGCAGATGAACGTGCGAAACATTCTGGTTGCCCATGTTTTCGAAACAGTGGCCCTGTTGTGGCTGATCCCGGCCCAGCGCGCGCGCAAACACAAAAGCCAGAACCAAAGGTCCATCACTCTGGCGGGGCGCAAATTCGTGCTGTCCGAGATCGCGCGGGTCAAGGCGGCTGAACACTACCTTGAAGTGCACAACGAAACCGGCAGCGAGGTGATCCGCGAGCGCATGTCGACCTTTCTGGAACAGGTCACACCGGACGATGGTATTCAGACGCACCGCTCCCACTGGGTGTCCCAGCGCTATGTAGACGGTCTGACCGGGCACAAGCTGCGCCTGAAATGCGGATCAAAGATACCTGTCGCACGCGGTCGGCTTGAGGAGGTCCGCGCGTGGATCGACGCGCAAAGCAATGCGGACAGAACTGCGATGACGCCTATTCCAGCGCCTTGATCCGCAAAACCGTAATCCGGTTGCCGTCACGCTCTCGCACTTCAAAGCGAAATCCGTGAAAACTGAACACCTGACCCACCGTCGGGATCATCTGTGCCTCGTGGATCACCAGGCCGGCGACGGTGTTCGCCTCGTCATCGGGCAGGTTCCAATCCGTGGCCCGGTTCAGATCGCGGATGGTGGTGGCCCCATCAACCATATAGTGACCGTCTTCGCTCTGGATCACCGGTTGATCGCCGTCGGGGTCGAACTCGTCGGTGATTTCGCCCACAATTTCTTCCAGAATGTCTTCCAGTGTGATGAGCCCCTGCAACGTGCCATATTCATCCACGACCAGTGCGAAATGGCTGCGAATGCGCAGGAACTGACGCATCTGTTCGTCCAGCGTCGTGGTTTCCGGCACGAAATAGGGCGGCATGGCCACGGCCGTGATATCAAAGGAGCGCAGCGCCGTCGCATCCCCATCAGGACCACCCACGACGTCATACATCGCCCGCAGCAGATCCTTGGCGTGGATCACGCCGGTGATGTTTTCCTGTTCTTCGCGGTAGACGGGCAGGCGGGTGTGGTTGGATTTCAGACATTGTTCAAGAATGACCTGCGGGTCGTCATCGGCATTGATCATCTCGATGCCGGAGCGATGAAGCATGATCTCTTCAACCGTGCGGTCCCCCAGATCGAGTGCACCAAGAATCCGATCGCGGTCTTCTTTCTCCACGACCCCTTCGGAATGGCCCAGTTGCAGCGCGCCCGCGATCTCTTCGCGCACGGCCATGATGTGACTATCGGGGTCAATTTGCAGCCCGAACAGCCGCAAGAGGCCCCGCACCAGCAATCGCACGGCGGATACGATGGGTGAGAAGATTGTGACCACCAAAGAAATGGGGCGCGACACCATGGACGCCGCGCTCTCGGAATTGGTGATTGCATAGGTTTTCGGCAGCACTTCGGCAAAGATGAGAACAAGCAGCGTCATCACCAGCGTGGCCAGCGCCACGCCGCTTTCTCCAAAGGCGCGGGTGAACAGGCTGGTGGCCAGGGAGGCGGCCAGAATGTTCACAAGGTTGTTGCCCAACAGGACCGAGCCAATCAGCCGCTCGTTGTCTTCGGTGATGTCGAGCGCGCGTTGCGCACCACCCGACCCCTTGTCCGCCTGTGTGCGCAACTTCCCTCGCGAAGCGGCCGTCAGCGCGGTTTCAGAGCCGGAAAAGAACCCCGACAGCACCAGCAAAAACAGGATCACCCCGGCGGTGGTCCAGAAGGCGGCGTCGTAAACAGTACTCGGGTCGTCCATGTGTCGTTGTTTTCCTTGGTTCAGGACAGGGTTATGGGGTCGTGGCGCGTCGCAATCAAGGGATCAGGACGGCGCGGGCGCATTGTCAGGCAAAGTATCGAAACCGGGTGACATCTTTGCGCGGCCAATTGGTGGGTCAGTCTGCGTCTTTGCGCGTATCGTCTTTGGTCAGGGGATGGTGATCCATGACAAGCTGCGTCAACCGCTCGTCCACAACGTGGGTGTAGATTTCAGTCGTTGCCACATCCGCGTGGCCCAGCATCGTCTGAATGGCACGCAGATCCGCGCCGCCGGCCAGCAAATGGGTGGCAAAGGCATGGCGCAACGTGTGCGGCGTCACCTTGTCCACCGCCACGGCCCCGTGACTGGCCAGCGCCTTGATCCGGGCGTAAAACCAGTGCCGTGTCAGGTGCCCTGTGACGCCGCGCGACGGAAAGAGAAAACGCGACGGGGTCGCGCCTTTGTCTTGAGCCAGTTTCTGACCCTCATCGCGCACCGTGATCCATGCCGCCAGCGCCGCGCGCGCGGGGGGGGACAGGGGCACCATGCGCTCCTTGCCACCCTTGCCGAGGATCAGCAGCATCTGCGGGTCACCCCGTGCCGCGCTCACCGGCAGACTGACAAGCTCTGTCACCCGCATGCCCGTGGCATAAAGCAACTGCATCAGACAGGTATCGCGCGCGCGGTCATGGGCGTTGCGTCCGAAATCGCCGGCGGCTTCGAGCAGGCGATCCACCTCGGCCTCCTCCAGCGTCTTTGGCAGACGCTTGTCCTGCCCGGGGCTTGCAATCTGGATGGCCGGGTTTTCGGCGCGCCAGCCCTCTTCGAAGGCAAAGCGGAACAGCTGCTTGATCGCCGAAAGGCGTCGCGCGCGGGTGGACTTGGCCAGTCCTTGCGCGTCGCAGTGAATCAGGTACCCTTCGATGTCGGACTGCGTGGCGTCAGCAAAGCCAAGGTTGCGCCCGGCCAGCCAGTTTTGCACGTCAATAAGGTCGCGCCCGTAAGCCAGCAGCGTGTTGCGCGCAGCCCCCAGTTCAGCAGCTTGCGCCTCGAGAAAGGTGGGGATCCATGTGTCGCTCATAAGCTGTCCTCCAGCAACATGACCTGCAACGCGGTCCGGCGCGCGGCATCCTCAAGGCCGAGGGCGCGCAGAGTGGCCAACCCCGTCGTCAGGCGTGCAACATCGCCCTCTGCGCCTTCAAGAGTGAGGGCGACAGTTTCCAGCAAGGCGGCCCCCAGGGCACCTCCTTGGGCCCGCATGATGATCCGGGGATCGGTCGGGGCATCGTCGAAGGCTGCCAGAACGGCGGCGGCGACGCCGCCCACATCAGCACTGTCGGTCGTCCCTCCACCCGCAACAGCAGCAAGGGCCGGGCGGCGCAGGGCGCGCGCCGGGAACATCCGCGCCGCACGTTCATAGTCCGGGGACAAGAGTAAAACCTCGAATGCCACATCGGCTGCCCGCCCGCTCAGTGTCATCTGCCCCAACTGTTCGGCAAACAGCATTGCAAACGGCACAGCAAGATGGGCGTCGCGCATGGCCTGCCAGGCCTGCGGCAATGTCTTGGACACCGCAGCCGGGCTGCCAATGCCGAGCGCCGTTTCGAATTGCTGCAATGCGTCGACCCGGTCCCAGACCCCGCCGGACGCGGCCGGACGGCGCTGCGTATACAGACCCAGCAGGCGGTTGTCGGGCAGGGCGCCTGTGCGGGCAAGCCGCTCTGCCGCCTCGATCTGCGCCTTCCATCCGACGGTGTCGGACAGGTCCGCATTGGCAAAGGGCAGTGGCCACGTGCGTGTCGGAATAGGGGTGCCGTTGGCCTCGAAGAGGCGGAACATCAATGGCGTGCGCTGCGTGGGCACGGGCAGGGGCGGGTCGCCCTCAAACAGGTCGGGATCAAGAAATCGTTCAAGGGCCGCGACGGTGGGCGCATCAATCAATCCCAGCACCCGACCCGTGCCAAGTTGCAGGGCTGCGGTGCTCCAATCTCCGGCGCGCGCAGCACAAAAGACCTCGTATGCCTTGCCCGGCGACAGATCAATGCGCGCACGCAACACAGCGCAGGCCTGTGCGGACTCCCCCGCCAGCAAGGACATGTCCATGAAGCGGGCAAAATGGGCGGGTGAGGCCTCGGGTCCGGCCTGCTCGAGCAGGGCCAGCGCCGGGTCCAGAGCGCCAAGCGCGTAAAGCGCATCCACGCGCGCCAGATCAAAGGCATCGCTGTGGGTGGGTGGGGGTGCGGCCTCGGCCAGCAGCAAGGTGAACAGCAACGATTGGAGCGCGGGCAGCTTTGCCACGGGCATCTGCGCGATCTGATCGGCGAGGGCCTCACCATTGCTGCCGGACCACAGCGTATCCGGAAGACCGGTGATGTTGGGCGGGGCCAGACCGACCCGTTTGGGGGCCGTTGTGCCCAACGGGCGCACTGTCACGTTCGGGACAGTCCCGGTCGCGGCGACATCCGGTTCATCCAGCGGCAGTGCCGTGGGCAAGATGGCTTGGCCATCAAGCCAATCGATCACACTTAACGGCGCCGCATCGGGCTGTTCCTGCGCGACCCCGGATGTGGCGGCCACCGCGGCCAACACAAAAGCCCAGTATTGCAGTCTATTCGCCATCAAGGGTCACAGGCACGCGCACCTCGTCCTGAGGCGGCGAAAAGTTGGCGCCAAAATACTCACCCACATAGGCATAGCCTACAAGGCCAATGAACCCGAAGATCAATAAGTAGATCAACAGCTTGATAAGTCGGCCCATGGATTTTACTGCCTCGATCTCGTTGCCAGCGAATTCTTGTTTTGCTGCAAAGCATATATGGCCTTTTTCCGAAAATCACGTCATTGACACGATAATGAGCGAAAAACAGCAAAATCAGTCACCCCCGGCGCTGGACCCCCCATATGATGTGAAAAAGACCATCGTGATGGTGGGGATGATGGGGGCGGGCAAGACGGCCGTGGGGCGTGCGCTGGCGCAACGGATTGGTGTGCCGTTTCTGGACAGTGATGCCGAAATCGAGGCCGCCGCCAGCCTGACGGTGCCCGAAATCTTTGAACGCGACGGAGAGCCGTTTTTTCGGACCAAGGAAACGCAGGTGATCTCGCGCCTTCTGGACACGGAGCGGTGCGTGCTGTCAACCGGGGGCGGGGCGTTTCTGGCACCGCAGAACCGCAAGAACATCTCGGCCCGCGGTGTGTCTGTCTGGCTGAACGCCGACCTTGACCTGCTGTGGCAGCGCGTGCGGCACAAGGACACGCGTCCATTGCTGCGCACACCCGACCCGCGTGCCACACTGGCCGAAATCTACGCCGCGCGCGTGCCGCTTTATGCGCTGGCGGATGTGACGGTCGCCTCTTTGCCCGATCTGAGCATCGACGACATGGTCAACCGTGTGATCGCAACGCTTTTGGCCGACAGGCCTGACGTATTGGAGAACCGTGATGCGTGAAACTGTACACGTCCCCCTGGGCGAGCGGGCCTATGACGTTCTGATCGGGCCCGGGCTGATGGGCGAGGCCGGCGCACTTGTCGCGCCTCTCTTGCCCCGTGCTCGGGTTGCAGTGGTCTCCGAAACCCGTGTGGCCGCGCTTCATATGGATGCGCTGCGGGCCGGGTTGCGGGATGCTGGTATTGACTCTGTCGTGCTGGAACTGCCCCCGGGTGAGGCAACCAAGAGCTGGACACATCTGGAGCAGGTGACGGAGTGGCTGCTTGATCAAAAGATCGAACGTCGGGATGTGGTTGTTGCCCTGGGCGGCGGTGTGATCGGCGACCTGGTCGGTTTTGCCTGTGCCATACTGCGCCGCGGTGTGCGCTTTGTTCAGGTCCCCACATCATTGCTGGCGCAGGTCGACAGCTCGGTCGGCGGCAAGACCGGGATCAACACATCCCAAGGCAAGAACCTCGCCGGGGCGTTTCATCAGCCCAGCCTCGTTCTGGCGGATACGGATGCGCTGTCGACACTGTCTGCGCGGGACTTCCTTGCCGGATATGGTGAGGTGATGAAATACGGTCTGTTGGGGGATGCGGCGTTCTTTGAGTGGCTGGAGGCGCAGGCGTCCGCCATGGCGGCGGGCGACATGGGCCTGCGTGTTGCAGCGGTCCGGCGGTCCGTCGAGATGAAGGCGGGGATCGTCACGCGGGATGAGACCGAGCAGGGCGAGCGTGCATTGCTGAACCTTGGACATACGTTTTGCCACGCGCTTGAGGCGGCCACGGGCTATTCAGACCGGTTGTTGCATGGCGAAGGGGTTGCGATCGGGTGTGGTCTGGCCTTCGAGCTGTCCGCGCGACTGGGACTGTGCAGTCAGGAAAGCCCCGGCCGGGTGCGGGCGCATCTCAAGGCGATGGGCATGAAAACGGATCTGACAGATATCCCCGGTGATTTACCCGGGGCCGAGGTCTTGCTGGGCTTGATGGGCCAGGACAAGAAAGTCGTCGCAGGCACGCTGAATTTTGTACTCGCGCGCGGGATCGGAGAGGCCTTTGTGACCTCGGATGTGCCGCGCGACGTGGTGCTGGGCGTGCTGGCGGACGGGCTGAACGGAAACTGACGCAGTTTCCGTGCTATTTTCCGACGCGGAAAATGCCCCAGCTTCAACTGCTTCAAAGCATTGGGTACGGTCAGGTTGGAAACCGCGTCGGTTTCCAACCCGGATTTTGCGCCAAAATCCGCCGCTTAGAACGGGATCTCATCATCCAGATCACGAGACGGCGCAGGGCTGGGCGATCCGCCTCCACCGCGATCATCATATCCCATCTGATCCGCGCTGCCGCCGCCGCCAAAATTGCCACCACCGCCGCCGCCACCGTCACGGCCATCCAGCATGGTCAATTCGGACCGATACGGGCGCAGCACCACTTCGGTCGAATATCTGTCCTGACCGGACTGGTCCTGCCATTTCCGTGTCTCCAGCTGACCTTCGAGATAGACCTTGGATCCTTTGCGCAGATACTGCTCTGCCACGCGCGCCAGAGGCTCTGAAAAAATGGCGACCGAATGCCATTCGGTGCGTTCCTTGCGCTCACCGGTGTTGCGATCCTTCCAGGTTTCGGACGTGGCAATGCGCAGGTTGCACACTTTGCCACCATTCTGGAACGTGCGCACTTCAGGGTCTCGCCCCAGATTGCCGATCAAGATGACCTTGTTGACGGACCCTGCCATATTCTTCCCCTTCGTGGCTTTTGCGCGGCTGATTCCGGACAGCGGCGCCGTTCTGGCTAGACTACACATGGTTAACGCAAGCTTAAACCGCATCGGACTGGATTAGGGTCCAAAAATCGGTATATAGTCCCGACAAAGACGTTAAGGTCGCAAACCGGGGTGGTGAAATACGATGCGGGCTGTTTGGGCAGTGGCCATTCTGTTGGCTCTGGTTGCGCAAAGTGCTGTGGCGCAAACGCTGTCGACCAGCAACCGCACCAAGCTGTTCAGCTCGCAAACCAACGTGCTCGATTCCCGCGCGGCCCAACAATACAACAACTCGGTCCGTCTCCAGCCGCCCAAGGTTGTCACCCCGACAAAGTGGGACGGCGAAAGCCCGAAGTTTCGCGGCAGCTACAAGGGGCCCTATCTTGCCGTTGCCAAGGATGCGGCGCGCCGCCACGGAGTCCCTGTCGATCTGTTCCTGCGGCTGGTCCAGCAGGAATCGGGATGGAACCCCACGGCCCGGTCACACAAGGGCGCCTACGGGTTGGCACAGTTGATGCCCGCCACAGCGCGCGGCCTGGGGGTGGACCGCAAGGACCCTTACGAAAACCTTGATGGTGGCGCGCGTTACCTCAAGCAGCAATACCTGACTTTTGGCAGCTGGCGGCTGGCGCTTGCGGCCTACAACGCCGGGCCCGGTGCCGTAAAAAAACACAACGGCGTACCGCCCTACCGCGAAACCCGGAACTACGTGCGGGTCATCTGGGGCAGCTAGTCCTCTTTCGGCGCTTTGACCTGTTGGCAGAACAGACGGTCTCGCGTAGCGTTTCTTGCATTATTTTGCTGGTCGTGCGGTCACTTCAAAGTGTCTTTCCCGACGCCATGGCACGCGCTGACGCACGCACGTCCAAAAGCCTCAAACAAGCCCCTGATTTGCTGAAAAGCCGCCCAGAAGCAGCCTGATTTCAACAATAGCTAGAACGCAGAAATTCACCAAATCACAGGCGACGCTATGAAAACCATCAAAATGGAATTTGGTACTATTCTGTCTTCGGTCCGCCAATGGGCCTCCAGTTCAACCGGAGCCGGTGCGGGCACGGCTCTGAAACACGCGGAACCGCGCCGGCTGCGCACATGCAAAGGCGGTGTGCGTGCACTCCTGGTCGCCACGGCATTGGCTGTGTCCGGCTTTGCAATGTCGGGTGATGCGCAGGCGGCACCGGACGTTGGATATGACTCAGCGCCGCTTGTTGTTCTCAATGACCGGGGTGGGCTTTTGCTGACGCGGCTGCGCCAGATGGGCAAATTGCGCGCCGAAAGCCGCCCCGTCCAGATCCGCGGCGGCATCTGTTACTCGACTTGCACCATGCTGATGGGGTTGCCCAATGCGTGCATTTCGCCAACGACAGTCTTTGGGTTCCACGGACCCAGTTCCTATGGGCGGACACTGGATCAGGCGACGTTCGAACGGGCTTCGGCTGTCATCGCGAGTTATTATCCCGAACCGCTACAAGAGTGGTACATGAATGATGCACGCTACACCATCAACGGCGTGCGCCGTGTGCGCGGTGAAACCATCATCAACATGGGCGTGGCATCCTGCTAGGCGGACTTTGGCGCGACACCCGACCTTGCCCAACAAAAGGTGCGGGTTTCGCCTCAGTGTCGCCATGACGGCAGGTTAACCAAGAGAAAACCACACAGCGAGCACAGCCATGAAACCCGGGCAATCCACATTTGACGAGCGCGTCGCGCGCATCAATTCCGGCAAAGTCAGAAACGCAAGTGACGTCGTTGTCAAAAAGCGCGGCCTTGTAAACAGGTCCGGCAAAAAGCGACTGCTGCACCTTGATATGATGGTCATCGGAGGTTTGGCAGGAGGTGTCGCGGGGGCACTGTTTGCTCAGAACCTTGGCCTGCTTTTCCTTTTGTCGCTGGACTGGCTGACCCTTCAAGGGCTGTTCATGTCGGATTATCAACTGGCGGCCTATGCGGGTGCCTGCGCTATTGCGCCGGTCGGGTTCCTCGGCTCCTTGATCTTCAGCCGCACTGCGAAACGGATGTTGCAGTTCTGGATTTTCTACACGGTCGGCGTCCTCGCCGCCAATCACGTCGAAGTCCGCTATGTTATCGAATTCATCATCATCCCCGGTTTCTGGGAATATGTGGGCGCCTACACGTCAGCCAGCGATGTCGTGAACGAGGCTGCGACTACTCAGCCGCAATTTTGATCACAGGCTCCATGCGCGCAAGAATGTCGTCGGCCAGATGGCATTTGACCTGATGGCCCTCTGCCAGATGACGCACGGGCGGCACCTCTTTCTCGCACAGACCTCCGGGCACTTCTGATTTCCAACGACAGCGCGTCTGGAATGGACAGCCAGAGGGGGGATTCATGGCCGACGGGATGTCACCTTCAAGCACGATGTGCTGCTTTTCGACCTTGGTGTCCGCGATCGGAACGGCGGATAAGAGCGCCTCGGTATAAGGGTGATAGGGGGGCGAAAACACCTGATCCGTACTGCCCAGTTCCACCACATGGCCCAGATACATCACCATGACCCGGTCGCTGAGGTAACGGACAATCGACAAATCATGCGAGATGAACAGCAGGGTCGTTTTGTGCTCGCGCTGGATTTCCATCAACAGGTCGGTCACCGCCGCCTGCACGGATACGTCCAGAGCCGATACGGGTTCGTCCGCCACCACGATCTTGGCATCCCCTGCAAAGGCACGGGCGATCCCGACACGCTGTTTCTGACCGCCGGACAACTGTCGCGGCATGCGCGTGGCAAAGGCGCGGGGCAGTTTCACCAAATCCAGCAGTTCCAGCATGCGCTGCCAGCGCTCGGCCTCGTTGTTGCCGACCTTAAAGATTTCAAGGGCGCGCACGATCTGCCGGCCCACGGTCATGGACGGGTTGAGCGTGTCAAACGGGTTCTGGAACACCATCTGGACATCAGCCACAGTTTGCGTGTCGCGGTCCTCGATCGGGATGTCCTGAATGGCCTTGTTGCCCAGGGTGATCGTGCCTTCGGTCGCCGTTTCAAGCCCCATCAACACCTTGGCAAATGTGGACTTGCCGCAGCCAGACTCGCCCACGATGGCAAGTGTCTCGGATTCGCGGGCTTCGAAACTGAGGGTTTCGTTGGCCTTGACCACCTTTTTTTCTCCCGAAGAGAACAGGGCCGATGCCGCGACTTCATAGTACTTTTTGAGATTGTCCATCTTGATCACGACATCGCCGACCTCGCCCTTGGTCTTGACATCGCCCAGTTCCAGTGGCGCCTGCCAGTCGATTTCCTTGAACTTCAGGCAACGGGTTTCGTGGCTGCCGTCATCATTGGCCGGATACATCGAAATGGGCTTGTTCTCGTTGCAAAGCCCCTCTTCGAAATAGTCGCAGCGCGGACCAAAGTTGCAGCCCGGTGGGCGTTCATGGGGCAGGGGAAAGTTGCCCGGTATGGCAACCAGCGGGCGGGCGTTCTTGTCCGCGCCCGGCAGCGGGATCGAGCGGAACAACGCCTGCGTATAAGGGTGCTGCATGTGGTCGAACACCTGCTCGATTGACCCCCGCTCGACGGCTTCGCCGGAATACATCACGCAAATCCGGTCACATGTCTCAAGAACCAGACCAAGGTTGTGAGAGATGAAGAGCATCGAGGTGCCGTACTTTTTGCCCAGGTCCTTCACCAGTTCGACCACGGCAGCCTCGACAGTCACGTCCAATGCAGTGGTGGGCTCATCAAGGATCAACAGGGACGGCTCGGACATCAGGGCCATCGCGATGACGATGCGCTGTTGTTGCCCCCCCGACAGTTGGTGAGGAAACGAGTTCAGGATGCGCTTGGGGTCAGGCAACTTGACGTCCGTGACCACTTGCAACGCCCGGTCATAGGCGTCTTTTTCATTCATGCCCTGATGGATCATGGGCACTTCCATCAACTGCTTTCCAATTTTCATCGCCGGGTTCAGCGACGCCATCGGTTCCTGATAGATCATGGCGATCTCTGATCCGCGGACGTCGCGCAATTCTTCGGCGCTCATCTGCTGCAGATCGCGCCCCTTGAACTTGATCGAACCGCCCACGATGCGGCCGTTCTTGCCAAGGTCCTGCATGACGCCAAGGGCAACCGTTGATTTGCCGCATCCGGACTCGCCCACAAGGCCCACGGCCTCGCCGGGTGCAACCTTGACGGAAAAGTCCATCACAGCCGGGATTTCGCGCAAGCGTGTAAAGAATGAAATGCTCAGCTTGTCGATCTCGAGGATCGGGCCGTCATAGTCGAGTTTCGCCATTGTCATGTCTCCCTGCCAGTCCGCGCAGCTTCCTGCTTCTTCTGGCTAAAAATACCACGGGGGTTCGGGGGCTGGCCCCCGATCCGCCCGGTTCAAGTCAGTCCTTCAGACTCTCTTCGCGCAAACCATCCGCCAGCAGGTTCAGACCCAGAACCAAAGTCAGCAATGACAGGGCAGGGGCAATCGCCGCGTGCGGATAGATCGACAGCAGACGACGGCCCGCGTTGATCGTGGTCCCCCAATCCGGGCTTTCGCTTTCCAGACCCAGACCAAAGAAGCCCAAGGTGCCCAAAAGGATCGTGGTGTAGCCAATGCGCAGACAGAAATCGACGATCAGCGGGCCACGGGCGTTGGGCAGGATCTCCCAGAGCATGATGTACCACGGACCTTCGCCCCGTGTCTGGGCCGCCGCCACGTAGTCCCGCGTCTTGATGTCGAGTGCGAGGCCCCGCACGATCCGAAACACGGTCGGCGCGTTAACAAAGACCACGGACACGAACACGACCAGAATACCTGCTTCGATGTTGAACAGGTCAACCGCCGCAGGCAGTCCGGGAATGCTGTAGGTCGGGGTCGACACAATCGCGCCGCCCGTTGAAATCAGCGACAGGTAGATCCATCCGGTAATTCCCAGAACCGCAATCAACAGCGGCGTGCGGACGGATGGTTGCGTGTAAAACCGCGAGTTCAGCAGAACCCCAAGGAACACCAGCGGAAAGATGAACAACACCGTCGCCATGTAGTTGGGAATTCCGGTTGCGACGATTTCCGGTGTCACCAGCAGGTAGAAGAGCAAGATGACCGGGAAGGCGAGGATCAGGTTGGCCATGAAGGACAATATGGTGTCCAGACGCCCCCCGTAGTAGCCCGCCGGCAGACCCAGCGTGATGCCGACCATGAAGGCGAACAGCGTCGCAAGTGGCGCGATCTGCACCACCACCCAGGCGCCTTTGAAAAGACGGCTGAAGACATCGCGGGCCAGATTGTCACCCCCCAGCAGGTACCAGGCATAATCTCCCTCTTCCGCGCCGTTGAGCGGCGTGCCCGGCAGCTTGTTCTTCATGCCGGACACTTGGCTTAGGGAATCATGGGTCGTGATCATGTCGAACACACCCGCCATGATCCCCGCAAAGATCCAGAACATGACAAGCGCAAAACCGATCATGCCGACAGTGCTGTCAAAGAGCTTGCCGTAAAGACCGAGCTTCCGCTTGAACTTGATCGACACCACAAAGGTCACAACCAGCGCGATCCAGACCGGGATCAGCTGTTGGCTCATCCCGCCGATGATCCCGACCATGGCCGGGCCCGTGATGGCGCCCATCACGATGTAGGTCAGAACCAGCACAACCAGCGCCAGTCCGATCCACTTGGTTGCGACAGTCGACATTCCGTAGGGGCCGCCTGCCGAACTGAGCGTGCCATCCGGGTTCGTTACGACCCGCGCCCCGCCAGATGCGATGCCAAGAACGATCTGCACCACCAGCGCGATCACGAAAATCGCGGCGACGGCATACAATATCGGATCCAGAATGGTGCCAAGCGACCCTGTCCACGTCAAAGGTTCCATGTGTCTGGTCCTCCCTTAAGAAATGCGGATGCGTGGGTTGAGGAACACGTAGCCGATATCCGATATCAGCTGCGTGATCAGAACCACGACCACAGAGACGACCGAAACGGCCAGAAGAAGTTCGATGTCGTTGTTGGACGCAGCCTGCACCAGCAACCAGCCAAAGCCCTTGTAGTTGAACAGGGTCTCGACGATGACAACGCCGTTCAAGAGCCACGGGATTTGCAGCATGATCACCGTGAAAGGTGCGATCAGCGCGTTGCGCAGCGCGTGCTTGATGACGATGTTGCCAAAACTGACGCCTTTGAGGCGCGCCGTCCGAATGTACTGCGCCGTCATGACTTCGGTCATGCTCGCCCGAGTCATCCGCGCGATATAGCCCATGCCGTAAAGCGCGATGGTGATGACAGGCAGGGTAAAGTTCTCGAAGGTCGCATTTTCAATGGCCTGTGTGGCCGACCCCTTGAACCATTTTAGCCCAAAGGCAGAAGACGCGAACACGGCGATAAATATGACCCCTGATACATATTCGGGCGTCGCGGTGGTGGTGATCGAAAACGTGGACAGCGAACGGTCCAGCCCCGACCCCTCTCGCATCCCGGCCAAAACGCCCACCAGAAGCGCCATCGGCACCATGACCAGCAAAACAAAACCCATGAGCTTTCCTGTTGCAGCCAGCCTGACCGCCACAATGCTGCTGACCTCATCCTTGAAGACCAGTGAATAGCCCCAGTCGCCCTGCAAGATACCGCAGAATGTGGGTCGTTCTCCCTCCGGCGTGTCTTCCGCAAAACACTGCCCCGTGACCACACCATCGGCATCTTCCGTGACCCAGCCTGGTGCAACACCCAGCCAACGCCCGTACTTCATGAATGTGTTGTCCAGATAGCCCCGATCGCCCAGCCAGCTTGCAACGGCCTCATCCGACATGCGGAAGTTACCTTGGGTTTTGGCCAGTTTTTCAAGGTTTGGGTAAAGGTTGGTCAGGAAGAAGACCAGAAACGTAAGGCATAGCGCGGTCAGCAACATGACGCCCAGTCTTCTGAGGATGAATAGTCCCATAAAATCGCCCCTGTTGGTGGCTAAAGGCAGTTGTGTCCTGCCGGTGGCTTGAGTGCGGACGACATTCAAAGCGCCTCGCAGTTGGTGGACCTGTGCGGCCCGGTGCATTTCGCGTGAGGTGTATTCTGTCGTTTTTTCCCCTGCGCCCGCCTTTGTATTTGTGCGCAATCCGCTGCGTGTTCAGGTGCGCGCTGCGGATCGATGCCATGTGCGGCGGGTGCGATTTTTGTGTTCCCTCCTGCATGAGGCAACAGAACCGGGTCTACGTCAACGGGGCGCGTCGAGGAATTAGTGAACTTTTGCGACATAAAACCATTCCGTTTGCGACATCGCCTAACGGATGCGCGCAGATTCGGCACGGTTGCGAAATTTTACCGGGACGCGGATTTACGCAGTGCGGTGGGCGTTTTCGAGGTGTGGGCCTGCATGAACCGGGTAAAGTAGGCAGCCGATCCGAACCCCAGATGGCGCGCAACATCCTGCACAGGAACATCCGTTTCGCTCAGCGCGATCCGGGCCGCATAAAGCACCCGTTCGGTCAACAGGTCTGCCGCCGTGCGCCCGGTTGCCGCTTTGCAGGCGCGGGTCAGATGGGTCGGCGTGACGTCCAGCGCGGCGGCGTGATCGGCCATGCTCATCCCTGTTTGATAAAGGCGCGCAACCCGTTGGCAAAATCGCGCACTCAGCCGCGCTGCCGCGTTCATGGGTGTGGGCAGGTGTTCTGGTCGTGCGATCTGCCGTCGCAGCCAGACCGACATCAGTGCGACATGGGCATCCAGCGCATCCTGATACAACTCACGCCCGGCGGTATCTTCGCGCTGTGCCGCCTCGAACAGGGCCGTCAACTCGCCGATGGCCGGCGCATCCCGCACCCGCAGCTGACGCGGCCCCTCGGGCAAGCGCACATGGGTGCCATCAGGAATCTGCGCGGCAAGCCCGACGCCCTGACGCCCCATTTCAAGGGCAAAGAGCGTGCCCGACGGCACCAGTACCGCATTGTGCGTGCCCACACCGCGCCGCGTCCCATTCAGCAACAGGCGTCCTTGCCCGCGCGTGATCCAGATCAGCAAATGAGCGTCCCGATCATGGGCAAGCGACAGACGCCAATCCTGTGCGCTGGTCAATTGGGACAGAGTCAGGACCCGAACGGGTGGAAGGGGCATCTTGGCCTCAATGTTCGAAAAGGTAAGGCAGGTCGTGGATTTCCGGGACCAATTGCCCGTAAAGGATGATTTTTGTCAACCACGTGCAAGGTCAGGTGCGGAGATCCAGCGCCAATGGCCCATCCGTGCACGAAACCAGGTGCGCTGACGTTTGGCGTATTGTCGGGTGGCGATTGTGGCCAGTGTCACCGCCTGATCACGCTCGAACGCACCCGTCAAAACGCCCATTGCCTCTTTCACGCCGATCGCACGGCAGGATGGCAGCATGGGATCGAACCGGTCCTGCATTGCGCGCGCCTCCTCCAGAGCGCCGCCGCGCAGCATCTGGTCAAACCGGCTCTGGATGCGCGGCGTCAACCAGTCCTTTGGGCTGTCAAGCACGATGCCCTGAAACTTGCCCGGCGCCAGGACCGGCGGGGCGGTGTCGGTCTGCCAGTCGGCCAGCGCACGACCCGTGGACTGCTGCACTTCCCACGCTCTTTGCACCCGGGCGCGGTTGGCCATGTCGATGCGCTGTGTGGTGGCCTTGTCCAGCCCGGCGGCCAGATCGGCAAGATCCATGTCGTCAGCCGCGCGCCGAATCTGTGCCGGAGTTTCCGGAATATCGGCCATCCCATCGGTGAGTGTCGCGAAATAGAGACCGGTCCCACCGACAACGATGGCCCGCTGGCCTTCCAGAATCGGCAAAACCTCGCGCTGCCAGTGCCCGGCAGAGTAGGGCGCATCATAAGGCAGATGCCCATAAAGTGCATGAGGCGCGCGCGCCTCTTCGTCCGGCGATGGTCGGGCCGTAATCACCCGCCAGCAGTCATAGACCTGACTGGCATCAGCATTTACGACCACTCCGCCCTGCGCCTCGGCAATCGCAAGCGCCAGTGCTGATTTGCCAGATGCCGTCGGCCCTGCGATCAAAACCGGCAAATGGGCGGGCAGCGCCGAAATCAGGTCGCCAATCATACTGTGTCGTCCATTGAAACCGCGCCTGTTTTAGGACAGGTTGCGCCCAAATTGAAAGAGCAGGGGCGCGCCATGACCGACACCGACACCAAAGCCACGTTCAAACGGGTGATGTTGAAGATTTCAGGTGAGGCGCTCATGGGTGATCAGGGGTTCGGATTGCATCCCCCCACCGTCGAAAGGGTCGCGCGCGAGGTCAAGGCGGTGCACGAGATGGGCGTCGAGATCTGCATGGTGATCGGGGGCGGCAACGTCTTTCGCGGCCTGCAAGGTTCGGCGCAGGGGATGGAACGCACCACTGCCGACTATATGGGAATGCTGGCCACGGTGATGAACGCGCTGGCGATGCAATCCGCGCTCGAAGGGGTTGGCGTGTTCACCCGCGTCATCTCTGCCATCACCATGAACGAAGTGGCCGAACCCTATATCCGCCGCCGCGCGGTGCGCCACCTGGAGAAAAAGCGGGTCTGCATTTTCGCCGCCGGCACGGGAAACCCTTATTTTACAACCGACACCGCCGCCACCCTGCGCGCCAACGAAATGTCGTGCGAGGCGATCTTTATGGGCAAGAACGGAGTCGACGGGGTCTATGACAAGGACCCCAAGAAACACGCCGATGCCGTGCGCTATGACACGATCACCTATGATGAGGTGCTGCAAAAACGGCTGGGTGTGATGGATGCCAGTGCCATCGCGCTGGCCCGTGACAACAATCTGCCCTTGATCGTGTTTCCTCTGGATACGCCCGGCGGGTTCAAGAGCATTCTGGCAGGGCAAGGGACGTATACCGTGGTCAGGAACTGACGCGGTCTTGGGGGTCTGCCACTCCGTCGCGACGGCAATGGCTGGTGGCATCACGAAAAAGGTCGCGCCCTCATCTGGCCGCAAACCCCGCTGGCCTTTTGTCGCACCCTTGATCTATACCAATGCAAACGACAGTGGCACAGACCACAGCAAGACCACAGGATGAGACTCATGTCAGACGACTTTATGCTGGACACGGATGACCTACAGCGCCGGATGGACGGCGCCTTGGCCAATCTCAAAACCGAATTCGCCTCTTTGCGCACAGGTCGTGCATCCGCCTCTATGCTGGAACCGGTTATGGTGGATGCCTACGGGTCGATGACGCCGATCAATCAGGTCGGCACCGTCAACGTGCCCGAGCCTCGGATGGTCACCATCAATGTCTGGGACAAAGGCCTTGTGGGCAAGGTCGAAAAGGCAATCCGCGAAAGCGGTCTGGGCATCAACCCGCAACTCAACGGCACCATCATCATGCTGCCGATCCCCGAACTGAACGAGGAACGGCGCCGCGAGTTGAGCAAGGTTGCCGGATCTTATGCTGAAAACGCCCGCGTGTCGGTGCGCAACGTGCGTCGGGACGGCATGGACCAGATCAAGAAGGGCAAGGCAGACGGCATGTCCGAAGACGACCAGAAACTCTGGGAAAGCGAAGTGCAGGAGATGACAGACAAATACATCAAGAGCGTGGACGCGGCTCTTGAAACCAAACAAGCCGAAATCATGCAGGTTTAACAGGCCATCCCGGACACGTTCCGAATGACCTTTTCCACCCGCAAAAGGGCAAAGCCCTGCCTGGACGGTTCTCTACTTGGTCGCACACAACAAAGGACACCCTATCAAACACACCCCGCATAAGGGCCCGCGTCACGTGGCCATTATCATGGACGGCAACGGCCGTTGGGCAACGCAGCGCGGGCGGCCACGCCTGTTCGGGCACCACGCGGGCGCGCGGCGTGTGCGCGAGGTTGTCGAAACCTGCCCGGACATCGGTGTGAAGTACCTGACGATTTTTGCGTTCTCGACAGAAAACTGGAAACGCACGCAGGTCGAGGTGGCGGGCCTGATGAACCTGTTTCGCCGCTACATTATCAAAGAGGCCAAGGCGCTGACCCATTTCGGAGTACGCGTCCGATTTATCGGCGACCGCGTTCGCCTGGACAACAAACTGATCGAGCTGATGAACGAGCTTGAAGATCTGACGTCGGGCAACACGGTCGTGAACCTTACCATTGCGCTGAACTACGGTGGACGGGACGAAGTGGCGCGCGCCACCAAACGCCTTGCCCAGGACGTGGCGGATGGCAAGCTGCTGCCTGAAAACGTGGATGAAGAAACGCTGCCAAAGTATTTGGATACTTACGTTTTGCCAGATCCGGACCTGGTCATTCGGACCAGCGGAGAGGCACGTATTTCCAACTTCCTGCTCTGGCAATCGGCCTATTCCGAATACGAATTCATAGACACGCTCTGGCCCGATTTCGGGCGCGAAGAGTTTACGGCCCTTTGTGCCAGTTATGGTGGGCGTGCGCGCCGTTTTGGCGGTGTGGGCACGTGAGCGAACGTTGGTCCGACCTTGCCGTGCGTCTTGGGTCAGGCGCGCTGATGGTCGTGGTCGGGATTTGGGCGATCTGGATGGGGGGCGACGTCTTTCATGTGGTCGTTGCGCTCGTCTGCGGGCTCATGATCTGGGAATTGACCCGTATGCTTGCGCCCGAGACACCCGGCCTTGCAATACAACTGGGAGGGGTCGCCGGTTTTGCCGTTCTTCTGGCCATGTACTTGCCGCTGGCCTTCGCAGCACCGTTGTTGATCGCGCCTGCTTTTGTTGGGGCCACGCAGTTGCACAGACATCGCTTGCTGTTTGGCTGTTTCACGGTTCTGGTGCTCGCCGCAAGCTTCGGCATGGTGCATGTGCGTGACGATCTGGGTTTTTCCTGGCTTGTCTGGCTGGTTCTCATCGTGGTGGTTACTGATGTTGCGGGCTATTTCGCGGGCCGGATATTGGGCGGGCCCAAGTTCTGGCCCCGCGTCAGTCCCAAGAAAACATGGTCCGGTACAGCCGCCGGTTGGATCGGCGCAGGTGCGGTGGGTGCCGTTTTTGCAATAAATTCAGGCGTTTGGACGGCGGTTTTTCTGGCCTCGATCCTTTTGTCGCTGGCCAGCCAAATGGGCGACATCGCCGAAAGCGCGATCAAGCGCAAAATGGGGGTCAAGGACAGTTCAGCCCTGATCCCGGGCCACGGCGGGGTGCTTGACCGCTTTGACGGAATGCTGGGGGCGTCGGTCGGGTTCTTGCTGATTGAACTCGTCTTTGGTTTTCCGTGGGTTTTGCAGTGACCCGGCGGGTGTCGATTTTCGGGGCCACAGGGTCCATAGGGCAGAACACGATTGACCTGATCGCGCGCGATCCGGACGGGTATGACGTGGTGGCACTGACCGGCGCGTCGAACATCGCGCAACTGGCAAAAGACGCGATACGACTGAACGCGGATGTCGCCGTCACGGCAGACCCGGCACGGCTGGAAGACTTGCGCGCAGCCCTTGCTGACACACCCGTTGAGGCCGCCGCTGGCCCGCAGGCCATGATTGAGGCCGCACAGCGCCCCGTCGATTGGGTCATGTCCGCCATTGTAGGAGCCGCCGGTTTGCAACCTGGCATTTGTGCGCTCGAACAGGGGGCGACACTGGCGCTGGCCAACAAAGAATCGCTGGTGTGTGCGGGGGCGCTCATGCTGTCGACGGCCAAACGGCACGGTGCGCGCATGCTGCCTGTGGACAGCGAACATTCGGCAGTCTTTCAGGCGTTGGTGGGCGAGGATATGGACGCGGTCGAGCGGATCATCATCACCGCCAGCGGTGGCGCGTTTCGCGACTGGCCGCTCGAGGATCTGGCGCAGGCGACGCTGGCTGAGGCCTCAAGCCACCCGAACTGGGATATGGGGCAGCGCATCACGATCGACTCTGCATCCATGTTCAACAAGGCGCTGGAACTTATTGAAACGCGTGAGTATTTCGGTGTTTCTCCTGAGAAAGTCGAGGTCCTTGTCCATCCCGAATCCATGATTCACGCCATGGTGGGGTTCCATGACGGCGCGCTGATGGCCCATGTGGGACCGCCCGACATGCGCCATGCAATCGGATACGCCCTTCATTGGCCCGAACGGCGCACCCTGCCTGTGGAACGGCTTGACCTTGCGGCCATCGGCGCGCTCACCTTCCGCGCGCCGGACGAGGTGCGATGGCCCGCATTGCGCCTTGCCCGCGAGGTGATGGAGCGTGGCGGACTGGCCGGAGCGGTGTTCAACGCCGCCAAGGAAACCGCGCTGGACGGCTTCATCGACGGCCATTTGCGCTTTCCCCACATGGCCGAAGTGGTGGACGAAGTGCTCAACACGTGCCCCCCCGGCCATATTGATGCCCAAATGACCCTTGATAACGTGCAGGCGGCGGACCACATGGCCAGACAAGCCGCACAAACCATCATCGAGCAAAAAGCAGGATAACACCTTGGATATTTCGGCCCTTTTCTCCGCCTTTGGTGGCACGGCATGGACGCTGTTCTTTTTTGTGGTCGCGCTCAGCGTGATCGTCGCGATCCATGAATATGGCCACTACATCGTCGGACGCTGGTCGGGCATTCAGGCGGATGTGTTTTCGATCGGTTTTGGCCCGGTCTTGTGGAGCCGGATAGACAAACGTGGCACCCGCTGGCAGATCGCGGCTCTGCCTTTCGGGGGCTACGTCAAGTTTGCAGGGGATGCCAACGCGGCCTCCGGCAAAGACGAGGTGGCCATGCAAGAGGCGCAGGCCGACCCGGCCGCGTTGCGGCGGACCATGCACGGTGCGCCGCTTTGGGCGCGTGCGGCAACGGTTGCGGCGGGACCTGTCTTCAACTTTGCGCTGTCGATCATGGTGTTCGCCATCGTCGGCTATTCCAACGGCGTGATTCGCGACCCGCTGACGGTCGGCGAATTGCGCCCCTTGCCCGCCGAAGTGCAGGAATTGCAGTCTGGTGATGTGGTTCTGGCCATCGAAGGCACGCCTGTGCCCAGCATCAATGATGCAGCCTATGCCGATTTCATGAACGATCTGCCGCAAAAGCCGTTGCTCGACTACACGGTGGAACGGGGCGGCGCTGAACGGGTGGTCACCGGCCCGTATCTGCGCCCGCCGCTGGTCAGCAGTGTCAGCCCGCAAAGTGCCGCCGTGGCCGCTGACCTTGAACGCGGTGACGTGATCACGGCAGTGGACGGCAATCCGATCTTTGCCTTTGGGCAGATCAAAGAGGCCGTCGAGGGATCGGATGGGCGCAGCCTGAACCTGACAGTATGGCGCGATGGCACGCTCAGTGAAAAGGTGCTCACGCCCAAGCGCGTGGATGAACCTCAGCCCGAGGGCGGGTTTGCGACCCAATGGCGCATCGGCATTGCCAGCGGCAACGCCTTTGAACCCGCCACCCAGGCCCCCGGCGTGGGCGAGGCCATCAGCGGTGGTGTCGCACAAACATGGCGGATCATTTCCGGCTCGGTGTCCGGCCTTGGGTACATGATCACCGGCGCGATCAGCACCTGCAACCTCTCTGGCCCCATCGGCATTGCGCAGGTGTCCGGCACCATGGCCAGTCAGGGGCTGGAGAGCTTTATCTGGTTCATCGCGGTTCTGTCGACCGCCGTTGGCCTGTTGAACCTGTTCCCGATCCCGGCACTGGATGGCGGGCACCTTGTGTTTTACGCCTACGAAGCGGTGACCGGCAAACCGCCCAGCGATGGCGCACTGCGTGTGCTGATGGCAGTGGGGCTGGCTTTGGTGTTGTCTCTCATGGTGTTTGCGCTGGGGAACGATCTGTTCTGCCCGTAATGCGATGAATGGCTGGACTGCCCAGATTTTGCCACATTTGGCCCCATTTGACGCCGCAATCGACTGCTAGCCATCCATCCAACAAGAGGATGTACCCATGCAAACGATTCAAAGCGGATATCGCGGCCTGAGCCTGATCATGACGCTGAACTGGGATCGCGTACTGTATGTCGCGACGCTGGCCACGGCATTGGCGGCTGGCGCTTGGCTTGGCAGTCTCTGAACTTTCCGAGTTATCCACAAATGTAGTAGGCCCGCCCGCGCAACGTCGCGGGTTTTGTGGTTTTGACAACCCATTGCATTGCCGTTACTCACTTCTGCAATGAATGTCTGAACACGTGGGGAACACCATGGGACTGGGGATGAGCGGCGCAAAATCGGCGGTTGAAATCAGCCTTCGACGCATGTTTCGGGCGCTTTTGATTATTGCACTGGTTTCAGTGGGTTGGGTCGGGTTGTCGGCCCCGGCATCGGCGCAGAATTTTCGTTTCAACCAAGTGGTGATCGAAGGCAATACGCGGATTGGCGATGCGGCCATCCTGACACGGGCAGGAATCGCCCCGGGTCAGACCGTCACCGCAGGTCAGGTCAACGACGCACTGCAGAACCTGCAAACCAGTGGTCTGTTTGAATCCGTTAGCGTCGATCCACAGGGCTCAACCTTGCGGATCACGGTGGTCGAACTGCCCACGATCAACCGGATTTCGCTGGAAGGGAACCGCCGGGTGGATGACGACGCGCTCGGCGCCGTCATCCTCAGCCAGGAACGCCGCGTTCTGAACCCGGCACAGGTTGAACGGGACGCCAGTGCCATTGCCGAAGCCTATACAGCGGCTGGTCGGATCGCGGCGCGGGTGACCCCCCGGATCATCAGGCGGCAGGACAACCGCGTCGATCTCGTCTTTGAAATCTTTGAAGGCGACGTGGTCGAGATCGAGCGGATCAGCTTTGTGGGCAACCGTGCCTTTTCGGACCGGCGTCTGCGACGGGTGGTCGAATCCAAGCAGGCCGGCATCTTCCGTGCCTTGATCCAGAGCGACACACTGGTCGAAGACCGGGTCGAATTCGATCGGCAAGTGCTGCGCGATTTCTACTTTTCGCGCGGGTATGTCGATTTCCGCACCCTCAGCACGAACGCGCAACTGACCGAAGAACGGGATGGGTTTTTCCTCGTATTCAACGTGCAGGAGGGACAGCAGTTCACCTTTGGTGATGTCACAGTCAGCAGCGACCTGCTTGAGGTGGATGTCGATTTCTATCAGTCACTGGTCAAGGCCGGGGCCGGGGTCGTCTATTCGCCAACGCTCGTGGATGACGAAATCGCGCGTCTCGAACGGCAGGGGCAGCGGGATGGAATTGATTTCCTGCGGGTGGAGCCGCGCGTCACCCGCAACGACCGCGACCTGACGCTGGACGTGGAACTGATCCTGACACGGGGTCCCCGCGTTTTTGTCGAACGGATTGATATCGAAGGCAACACGACCACGCTCGACCGCGTGATCCGGCGCCAATTCAGGATTGCGGAAGGTGATCCGTTCAATCCCCGCGAAATCAGGGACTCTGCCGAACGCATTCGTGCGCTCGCCTTCTTTTCTGTCTCAAACGTCGATGCGCGCGAAGGATCAAGACCGGATCAGGTTGTCATTGACGTCGACGTCGAAGAACAACCCACCGGGTCGCTGAGTTTTGGTGGTGCCTTTTCCGCGGATGACGGGTTTGGATTGGTCGTGGCCTTTACCGAACGCAACTTTCTTGGCCGGGGCCAGACCTTTGGGTTCAACTTCTCCACTGCCGAGGAATCCGAGCAATACGGTATCACTTTCATCGAACCGGCCTTTCTGGGTCGGGATGTCGCCTTCGGGCTGAACCTGCGATACTCCGAGAGTGACTCGAGCTTTGCCAACTACGACAGCGAAAGCCTGCGCTTCCGTCCCAGCCTGACCTTCCCGGTTAGCGAACGTGGCAGGCTGAGCGTAAGATATACATATAACGACATCGAAATGCTCGGGCGTGATCCGTCCACAAACGGGGCGATCGTCCAGAGAGAAATTGACGCCGGATCGCAGGTCGCGTCCTCGATCGGCTACACCTACATCTACGACTCCAGGGAAAGCGGGCTGAACCCAGACGCCGGTTGGCTGTTCGAGTTTGGCCAGGACTTTGCCGGGCTTGGCGGCGACTCCAAGTATATCCGAACCACTGCCAAAATCGTCGGCCAACGCCTCGCATTCAACAACGACATTATCCTGCGTGCGACGCTGGAGGGCGGTATTTTGTCCTGGAATGAAGGCACCAACCGGACCGTGGACAGGTTTACCGTGGGCCCAAGGATCTTGCGCGGGTTCGAGCCGGGCGGTATCGGCCCGCGTGATCTGAGCGCCAGCGGCGATCCCGACCCGCTGGGCGGTAACTTCTTCGTTGCAGCACGGTTCGAGGCCGAATTCCCACTTGGTCTGCCCGAAGAACTGGGGATCCGGGGTGGATTGTTTTACGATGTGGGCAACCTTTGGGATCTCAGCGACGTGGACCTCACAGGCGGTGACATCGTCGGGGAAAGCGGCTCTTTCCGCCACGTGATCGGCTTTTCGATCTTTTGGGACACCGCAATCGGCCCCTTGCGCCTGAATTTCAGCAACGCGCTCAAGAAAGAAGAGTTCGACGAGGAACAGACCTTCGATTTGACCATTTCGACCACGTTCTGACGAATGGGACAGTGGCTGCGGTGGTTGTGTGTCCTGGTCGCCCTCTTGGGTGCGGACATATCGGCTGCGCAGAATATGCGCAGTCCGATCCTGACCATCGACAGTGAACGGCTGTATCGCGACAGCGCATTCGGGCAGCGTGTTCTGGCCGAGATCGAAGCGCAATCCGCCAGTCTGGCGGAAGAAAACCGCACGATTGAAGAACAGCTTGAACAGGAAGAAGCGGACCTGACCCAACAGCGTGCGGAGATGGGCGCAGAAGAGTTTCGCGCGCTGGCAGATGCCTTTGATGCCCGCGTTCAGGCCATCCGCCGCGAACGCGAAGCCAAGAGCCGCGACATCGCCTCCCAACTTGAAAGCAACCGGGACCGGTTCCTGACGGTGGCGCTTCCGGTTCTTGAAACCATCATGGTCGAGGCCGGAGCCGGCATTGTCCTTGAACAGCGCAGCGTCTTCATCAGCGCCAATGCGATCGATATCACGGACACCGCCATCGCGCGTATTGATTCCGCCCTTGGTGACGGTACCCGAAATACGGACGATTAGCGGCGCTTGCTCCCTATCGTCGCCCTTGATAGGCACGAATCCATAACAGCACTCTGAACAAGGCCTTTGCCCCTATGTCGACCGAGATGAAGACCGCAGATATCGCTTTGATCCAACGCATTCTGCCGCACCGGTATCCGTTCCTTCTGGTGGACAAGGTGGTGGACATTGACGGCTATCAAACGGCGACCGGCATCAAGAACGTCACGATGAACGAACCCCATTTTCAGGGCCATTTCCCGGGCAAGCCCATCATGCCCGGCGTCACAATCGTCGAGGCGATGGCGCAGACGGCGGCGGTCATGGTGGGAACCGCCCTTGATATGGCGGACAGGAACATGCTCGTGTACTTTATGGCCATCGACAAATGCAAATTCCGCCGCATGGTGGTGCCTGGCGACGTGCTGGAACTCAAGCTGACGACAACACGGGGCAAACCCGGCGGCAAGGTCTGGAAGTTTTCCGGCGTCGCCGAAGTGGAGGGCGACATGGCCTGCGAAGCAGAATTCACTGCGATGATGGACCTGCCCACCGCATGAGCACCCCGGGCATCCACCCCTCTGCCGTGATCGAAGATGGCGCGCAAATTGACCCAAGCGCACAGATCGGTCCGTTTTGCGTGATCGGTCCAAACGTTGTGATCGCCGCGGACGTTGTGCTCAAGAGCCATGTCGTGGTCACCGGACACACAGAGATTGGCGCGGGCACAACCGTGTTCTCCTTTGCCGTGATCGGCGAAGTGCCTCAGGACCTCAAGTTCAAGGGCGAAGCGAGCACGCTGGTCATCGGCAAGCGCAACCGCATCCGCGAACACGTGACCATGAATGGCGGCACGGCGGGCGGTGGCGGCGTGACCCGCATTGGCGATGATGGCCTGTTCATGGCCGGATGCCATGTTGCGCATGATGCCCATATCGGCGACCGGGTGATCGTGGTCAATTCGGCGGCCGTCGCCGGGCACTGTGTGCTTGAGGATGACGTGATCATCGGCGGGTTGTCCGGCATTCACCAGTTTGTGCGCATCGGGCGCGGGGCCATAATTGGGGCTGTCACCATGGTGACGAATGACGTGATCCCCTACGGTCTTGTTCAGGCACCGCGCGGCGAGTTGGACGGATTGAACCTTGTGGGTCTGAAACGGCGCGGCGTTGCCCGCAGCGACATCACCGCCTTGCGCGCGGCCTTTCAGATGCTGGCGCAGGGGGAGGGCACGTTTCATGACCGCGCCGAACGGCTGGGCAAGGAAAGCGACAGCGACTATGTGCGCGAGATCGTGGCATTCGTCATGGGCGACAGCGACCGGTCGTTCCTGACCCCGCGCTGATGCCAGAGGCAAACCTTGCGCTGATCGTCGGTCGGGGCGCATTGCCGTGTGCAGTGGCCGACGCGCAGGATACGCCTCCTTTGATCTGTGCGCTTGAGGGCCACGATCCGGATCAGCTGGTGGTCGACATTCGGTTCCGCATTGAACATCTGGGCAGCCTTCTGGAACAATTGCGCGCACGCCAAGTGGCAGAGGTGTGCTTTTGCGGGGCCATTACGCGCCCCGAGATTGATCCGGCGCAAATTGACACAGCCACGGCGCCAATGGTGCCCGTGCTGGCCGCCGCTGTGGCAGGTGGAGAAGACAGTGCCTTGCGCGCCGTCCTGGGTTTGTTCGAAGGGGCAGGATTTGCCGTGCGCGCCGCCCATGAGCTTGCGCCTGCGTTGCTGCCAGAGGTCGGCGTGCTCGGTGCCGTGCAACCGGGGCCGGAGGTGGTCGCCGCCTTGCCGGTTGCGCAGGCGGTTTCGGGCGCGCAGGGGGCTGCTGATCTGGGGCAGGCCTGTGTGGTGCGGTCAGGCCGCGTGATCGCGCGCGAAGATGCGCGGGGAACAGATGCGATGCTGTCCGACATCGTGGGTGGCGCGGGCACGGCCAGCCTTGGTGATGACCCGTTCGGGGCGATGCTTGATCTTGCCGGGGAGGCGCTGGACACGGCCGCTGACTGGCTGTCCGGCCCGGATGCGCCCAAGCGTGCAGGAGGGTTTCTGTTCAAGGCCCCCAAGCCCGGGCAGGACCTGCGGGTTGATTTGCCAACCATTGGCCCGGACACTGCCCGGTTGGCGGCGCGCGCCGGGCTCGACGGGATCGTGATCGCAGCGGGCGGCGTCATGGTGTTGAACCTCAAGGACGTACGCAGAACCCTTGACGAGGCCGGGATGTTCTTATGGGTGCACTAAGGGTCTTTCTGGTCGCCGGAGAGCCGTCGGGGGATGCGCTTGGCGCCGCTCTCATGGCGGGGCTCAAGCAGTTGCGCCCGGACGTCACGTTTGCAGGCATCGGTGGCCCGCTGATGCAGGCCCATGGCTTCTCCAGCCAGTTCGACATGTCCGAACTGAGCCTGATGGGCATCGCCGAAGTGCTGCCGAAATATTTTCACCTCAAACGGCGGATTGCCGAGACGGCAGAAGCCGTGATCGCCCAGCAGCCTGACGTGCTGATCACCATCGACAGCCCCGACTTCTGTTTGCGTGTGGCCAAATTGGTCAAAGCGGGCAGTGACATTCGCACGGTGCATTACGTTGCACCGACCGTATGGGCGTGGCGCCCGGGCCGGGCCAAAAAGATGGCGCGGATGATCGACCATGTGCTGGCCCTGTTCCCGTTCGAGCCGCCTTACATGGAAGCTGAGGGCATGGACTGCGACTTTGTCGGACATCCCGCAGCCAATGCGCCGCGTGCGACACCGCAAGAAACACAAGCTTTTCGCGCGGCACACGGGGTGAGCGACGCGCACCCGCTGGTTCTGGTTCTGCCCGGATCACGGCGGGGCGAAGTGGCGCGCATGGGCCCTGTCTTTGGCGAGGTGCTGGGTGCGCTGGCCCAAAGCAGGCCTGACATGCGCATGATTGTGCCCGCCGCACCGGCAGTTGCGGACGCGGTGCAGGCGCTGGTCAAGGATTGGCCCGTCACTGCGACGGTTATCGACATTCGCCAGATGGACGGGGAAAGCGGACAGGTCACAAAGCGCACTGCGTTTGCAGCCGCCGACGTGGCCCTTGCCACTTCGGGAACTGTCGCGCTGGAACTGGCTGCTGCCGGGACACCGATGGTCAGCGCGTTTGATCTGAACTGGCTGAGCCGGATCATCATTCCGCGCCTGTTGATCACGGATACAACATGTCTGGTGAACCTTGTGACCGGTAGCCACGTGGTGCCGGAACTGATCGGGTTCGACTTTACTGCGGACAAGGTGCGCGCAGCGATGGAAACGCTGCTTTCTGATCCGTCCGTGCAAGCCAGCGCGATGGAACAGACCATGGATGTGCTGGGGCGCGGCGGAGAAGATCCGGGTCTGCGTGCGGCCCGCGCGGTGCTCAAGCGGCTGTGATCCAAAGGCGCGCCTTTCAGGCGCACGGCATTTTTGATTGGGCTCACACTTCGGCCTCACCAAGACAATGCAAGTGTCTCGCACCC
>JBCBDZ010000017.1:0-32975 GCA_038529225.1 Pseudomonadota bacterium
GTATCGCGGCCTCGGGCGGGATTGCCAAGCTGACGACGATCCGCTTTGTCTTGCTCGCACCGTTCCTGTTCATGATCATCAGCTTTGCCGCCTTCCAGTCGGGTCAGAACCTGATGGACCTCGTGGCGCTGTTTGCCATCGGTTTCCTTGGCATCCTGATGCGCCGTTTTGACTGGTCGCGCCCGGCCTTCCTGATTGGCTTTGTGCTGTCCAACCCGGCAGAAAACTATGCCAACCAAGCCGTGCAAATCGCCAGCTCGCGCTTCCGCAAAGGCTTTGGCGAAGGGATCGAGTACATGTTTACGCCGATCGTCATTGTTTTGCTGATCATCACTGTGCTGTCGGTCGTCATCGGGCTGCGTCAGGCAAAACACATCATGGCCGAGGGCGACGTAAAGTCCGGATCAAAGCGGGCGCCTTTCATCTTCATGCTGCTGGTGACCGGCTACATTGCGTATGCCTTCTACGATGCAGCTTCGATCCCGTCTTTCAGCCGCGACCGGACCTTCCCGATGTTTGTGGCCGGTGTCAGTCTGGTCGGGTGTCTGGTGCTGATCATTCGCATGATGCTCAAACCGGAAACAGACGTCATTTTTGCCGACCGCGAGCGTGAAGGCGATGACGCAGAAGCCACCCACGGCCTTTGGGCAACTTTGGGATGGTTTGTTGCGCTTTTGGTGCTCACTTCCCTGCTCGGCTTCATTCTGGCGCTGGCCTTGTTCCTGTTCAGCTTCATGCTGCTGCGCGCGCGTCTGAGTGCGGCACTGGCGGCGGGATATACGGCAGCGGGCATCGTGTTCATGTGCACAATGGCGTGGCTCCTCAACCGTGACTTCCCGCCCGGTTTGCTGCAGGAATACGTTGATCTGCCCTGGCCTCTGACATGACCCAAACGGCGATTCCTTATGTCTTCATGCGCGGGGGCACATCGCGCGGGCCCTATATGAACCGCGCTGACTTGCCTGAAGATCTTGAAACCCTGGCCAAGGTGCTGGTCGCCATTGTGGGGTCCGGTCATCCGATCAACATTGACGGCATTGGCGGCGGGGTCGCCGTCACCACGAAGGTTGCGATGCTGTCACCTTCGCAGGATGACTGGGCGGATGTTGATTACTTCTTTGCTCAGGTGAGCGTGGATGACGCCCAGGTTGATTTCAAACCGACCTGTGGGAACATCCTGGCGGGAGTCGGACCCGCTGCAATTGAAATGGGCCTTGTTGAAGCAATGGATGGCGAAACGCCCGTCAACATCCGCGCCGTCAATACCGAGGCCCGCGTTGCGGCTGTCGTTCAAACTCCGGGCGGTCAAGTGCGTTATGATGGGGAAGCACAGATTGACGGCGTGCCGGGCACGGCTGCCCCTGTCGCGCTGCAGTTCATGGAAACGGTTGGTGGAGTGACAGGTGCGTTTTTGCCCACGGGCAACCATGTGGATGAGGTAGACGGCGTCCAGGTGACATGCATGGATGTCGCCATGCCAATGGTCATTGCGCAGGCAGCAGATTTTGGGCTGACAGGGTATGAATCTGCCGCTGAACTGGACGAAAACACCGACTTCTTTGCACGGATGGAGGCTGTGCGCATCAAAGCGGGTGCGTTGATGGGAATGGGGGATGTGACCAAATCGGTCACGCCCAAGTTCGGACTGTTGGCCCCGGCCATGGACGGGGGCACCATCGCGACCCGCTATTTCATGCCGTGGCGGACACATCCGACCATGGCGGTGACAGGCGCGCAGTGCCTTGCCTCTTGCGTGCTGACACCGGGCACTGTGGCGGACGGCCTCGCGGCCAAACCGAATGAGACGCCTGTGACGATCACGCTGGAACATGCAAGCGGGCAGATCGATGTGGTGGTGGACTATGATCAGACCGACGCGGGGTTTGAAATCAAATCCGCGGGCCTTGTGCGCACTGCGCGCAAGCTGGCTGCGGGTGAGGTGTTCGTACCGTCATCCGTTTGGCGTGATTAGCTGTTTACCTCGACAAAGCCGCTGTCGATTGCCTGCTTTACGAACGCATCGAGAGCTGTGCGCCGCGGATCATCGCGCTGCGGCAATACCATGGCCTGACGCACGGACGTCAACGCGCCGGGCAACAGGCGAATGCCAAGGTCGCCGTCAAAAAACCCCTCCAGCGATTCCCGTACTCCGGCGACCGCATCGCAGCGCCCGTCGCGGAAGGCTGCAAAACTGTCGGGCGGTGTTCCGAAACGTTCCAGCGTGGCCTGCTGCAAAGTCTCGGTGAGGTACATGTCGTAGGCCGACCCCTTGGCGGTGAGCACGTGCACCCCTGCGCTGTCAACGTCCGCGATCTGATTAAATGTCGAATCCGAACGGACTGCATAAGTCGCTTCGATCACGATATAGGGTCTGGTGAATGCGATTTTTTCTGCGCGCTTTGCGTCAATGGCCAGAAAGCCCACATCCCAATTGTCGCGATCTGCATCCGCAAAGACTTTGCCCGCACCCGCATAGATCACATGCTCCAGACGTGCCCCGGTTTCATCTGCAAGGCGCCGCGCAAGGGCCGGGCTGATGCCGCGCAAATGCGCCCCTTCTTGCTGCACCAACGCGCGATTGCCGGTGTTGATGGCCACCCGCAAAACGCCGTCTCTGGCAAGGCTGGTTAGGTCGTTGGTCATGTTGTCCACTCTGTTTGTGCGCCCTCGGCCGGATCAGGGCTTGTCATTTCACGTGCTTCCTTTTAAGCACGAAAAAATTGTATCCGCTTGGATACAAGATGGACTAAAGGAAAAGAAATGTCAAAATCCGTGATCGTTGTGGGAACTGGAAACGCCGCCTTGTGTGCTGCCATCGCGGCGCTGGAAAAGGGCGCGCGCGTTACTTTGCTGGAAAAAGCGGACGAATCCTTGGCTGGCGGCAACACCAAATACACCGCAGGGGCGATGCGCTTTGCCTATGATGGGGCTGACGACCTTATGCCACTGCTGCGCGACCCCAACGATGCACGCCTGAGCGTCACCGATTTCGGCAGCTACACCACCGAGAAATTCGGATCAGACCTGCTGGGCTTCAACGATGGTCGTCCGTTGTCTGTGGAACAACAAACTCTGGTCAACACGTCTCTTGAGACAATGGGATGGCTGGCGTCGCATGATGTCAAATTCGAACCGATCTACAGCCGTCAGAGTTTTGAGAAAGACGGACGGCATGTGTTCTGGGGCGGTCTGACGCTGGCGGCCGAGAACGAGGGCGTCGGGCTGTTTGATATGGAACTGGCGGCCGTTGAACGGATGGGTGGCATCGTGCGTTACAACAGTGCTGTGACCGGGTTGATCATGGACGGGGCACGCGTTGTTGGGGTGCGCGTGGGTGATGAGGAACTGCATGCGGATGCGGTCATTCTGGCTTCTGGTGGGTTTGAGGCGAACGAAGAGATGCGTGTGGCCCATATGGGCCCCAACTGGAAAGCGGCCAAGGTGCGGGGGACGCCGCACAACACCGGTGACGGGTTGCGCATGGCTGAGGCCGCAGGGGCGGCGGCAAATGGCCTTTACAAAGGCGGGCACGCCACGCCGATGGATCTGCATATGGCCGATTTCGGCAACCTCGACCTGCCCCCGGGAGAGCGCAAGAACTATCGCAAGATCTGCTACTTTCTTGGTGTGATGCTGAATGCCAAGGGCGAGCGGTTTGTGGACGAAGGCATAAATTTCCGCAACTACACATACGCGCAGTATGGGGCCGCCATTTTGAAACAACCCGGCCAGTTTGCCTGGCAGGTCTTTGATTCCAAGGTGTTTGACCTGCTGTACGGCGAATACAGCTTTCATGATGCTCACTTTGTCGAGGCCGACACGCTGGAGGCGTTAGTGGCCAAGATGGAGGGCGTGGACCCGGACGGCGCCATGGCGACCCTTACCGCTTACAACGCGGCTGTGGATACAGAGACGCCGTTTGATCCCACCTCCCTTGATGGCAAAGGCACGACTGGCCTTGCGCTGGAGAAATCGAATTGGGCGCAAACGCTGGACAAGGGCCCGTTCCGTGCCTTCCCCGTGACGGGTGGGATTACCTTTACCTACGGCGGCGTGAAAGTGGACGCGCAAGGCCGTGTGATCGGCACCGATGGTGCCCCGATCTCAGGACTGTTCGCCTGTGGTGAGATGGTGGGCGGTGTGTTCTTTGCAGGCTATCCGGGCGGGTCCGGCCTGACGTCGGGCGCTGTGTTCGGACGGCGTGCGGGGTATGGTGCGGCCTAATCGGCCGCCGCCAGTTTGCGCAACTCAAACTTCTGGATCTTGCCTGTGGATGTCTTTGGCAATTCCTGAAACACAACCTTCTTGGGGGCTTTGAACCCGGCCAGTTTTTCACGACTGAACGCGATCAGGTCGGCCTCGCTTGGGGCTGTGCCCGGTTTCAGTTCAATGAAGGCGCAGGGCACCTCACCCCATTTCTCATCCGGTTTGGCAACCACGGCGGCAAGGTTCACATCCGGGTGCGCCATCAGCACGCCCTCGACTTCGACCGAGCTGATGTTTTCGCCCCCTGAAATGATGATGTCCTTGGCGCGGTCGGCGATCTGGATATACCCGTCCGGGTGCTGGATCGCGATGTCACCGGAATGGAAGTAGCCGCCCTCGAAGGACTCGGACGTCGCTTGCGGGTTTTTATAATACCCTTTCATGACGGAATTCCCGCGGATCATGATCTCGCCCTGAGCTGCTCCGTCCATCGGTACTTGGCCCATGTCCGTATCCATGACCGTGATATGTTCCATCATCGGGAAGGCGACCCCCTGACGCGCCTTGATGGCTGCCTTGTCACCCTGTGCCAATTCATCCCAATCCTCACCCCGCCACACGCATTCCGTGACGTGACCATAGGTTTCCGTCAGGCCGTAGACCTGGGTGACGTTGAACCCCATTGTCTCGATCTTGCCCAAGGTTGCCGGGGCAGGGGGCGCGCCTGCAGTAAAGACCTCGACCACGTGGTCAAAGGGACGGCGGTCACTTTCGTCGGCATTGACAATCATGTTGAGCACGATGGGGGCACCGCCGAAGTGGGTGACCCCTTCATCTGCGATGGCGTCAAAGATATTCGCGGCCGTGATGTCGCGGCAGCAAACGATCGTGCCGCCGAGCATGGGCATCATCCACGTATGGTTCCACCCATTGCAGTGAAAGAGCGGGACAATGGCCAGATAGACCGGGCGCAGCGTCAATTGCCAGCTCACCACGGTGCCCATCGTCATCAGGTATGCACCGCGATGATGATGCACGACGCCCTTGGGGCGTCCCGTGGTGCCTGAGGTGTAGCTGAGCGCGAGGCTTTCCCATTCGTCCTCTGGCATGATCCAGTCAAAGGAAGGGTCCGCGGCCGCAAGCACCTCTTCGTAAACCGGGTGGCGCCCCGTCGCGGGAAAGCCAGCGGCCTCATCAGGCACTTCGATGATCTCGGGGCCAGACCCGTCCATATCGGCAAGTGCGGCCTCGGCCAGTGGGACAAACTGTGTATCAACCAGCGCCACTTTGGCGCCGCCATGGGCGAAAATGTAGGACACCGTATCCACATCCAGCCGCATGTTGATGGTGTTCAGCACCGCGCCGCAGGCCGGCACGCCAAAGTGCGCCTCGGCCTGTGCGGGCAGGTTCGGGATCAGGGTCGCAACAACGTCGCCGGGGGCAACGCCACGTGCGGCCAGTGCAGAGGCCAGCCGGGTGCAGCGGTCGTAATACTGGGCGTATGTCACGCGATGTGCGCCGTAGATCATGGCGGTGCGCTGAGCAAATACGTGGGCTGCGCGGCGCAGATGCGAAAGCGGCGTCAACGCCACATGGTTCGCGGGTGTTTTGTCCAAACCCGTTTCATCGTCCATCCAACCCATCACGTCTCTCCCCATAACCGCAATACGATGTCGGCAAACTATGGCGATCTAAGTCCGGGATGAAAAGAGAGGATGCGCCGCAAAACATTGGACGCACGCGCGTGCATCTCTAGGGTGCGATCATGATCCTGAGTTCGGGCCGCAAATACGTCTTTATTCACGCTCCGAAGACGGGGGGTACATCCATGGCGCTGGCGCTGGAAGGGCGGGCGATGAAGGATGACATCATGCTGGGCGACACGCCCAAGGCGTCCAAGCGGCGCAAGCGGGTCAAGGACAGCCAGACGCGGGGGCGGTTGTGGAAACACAGCACCCTTGCCGATATCGAAGGGCTGGTGCCCACGCTTGAAGGGCTCTTTGCTTTTACCCTTGTGCGCAATCCATGGGACCGGATGGTCAGCTACTACCATTGGCTGCGCGACCAGTCCTTTGATCATCCGGCCGTCGCGTTGGCGGCGCGGACGGAGTTCGTCGACTTTGCCTGCGCGCCCGAAACCTGTGCTTCCATGCAGGCGACCCCGGCGCGGCATTACATGACCGATGCGACAGGGCAGGAGCGGTGTGACCTGTATATCCGCCTTGAGGCGTTCGCGGCCGACGCAGCCCCATTGTGGGATCATCTGGGGTTTGAACTCACCCTGCCGCACACAAATACGTCGCTGCGGGGTGCTGATTACCGCACTTACTACACCCATGCGGCGAAAAATGCAGTCGGCGCGGCCTGCGCCGAAGACATCAACAGATTCGGCTACACCTTCGAATAATCCCGTCTAAAGAGAAATAACCTCAAAATTGTCCCGGCTTTCGCGATAAACTTGGGGAGTGGACATGAATTGTACGGCAATATGGCGACAGTGCCCAAGTTCAGCCTCATTCGCGGCAAGTCTTCGCCCCGAGAATCACTCCAACTGGTCCCATCAAACGCAACCGGCGCATCAAAGGCGCTGTCACCATGGGGATGGATGAGATGTTTGGATGGACGAAGAAAACTGCGCCGCGCTACATGCCGGAAATGTCTGGCGCGAGCGATGGTGTTGCCTTGAATACCGCCGGGCTGCTGAGTGGATGCTATGTGGCGACGTCTACAGGGTGGCGACCGGTCGAGGCGATTGCAGTTGGCGACATGATAATGACCTTTGACTGTGGGCTGTGCCCGGTGCGCGAAGTGCGTCGAGAAACGTTTTGCGTCGCGGGTATGATCACGCCATCGGTTTACGACTCGGTCTATGTGCCGGCAGGTGCGCTTGGAAACACCAAGGACGTCGAACTTTTGCCGGATCAGGGCGTTTTGATTGAAAGTGACGCGGCCTGTGACGCGCATGGCGACCCGTTTGCTGTTGTCCTTGCACGATCTCTGGTCGGGTTTCGCGGCATCAGCCGAACGCCGGCCCGCCGACAGATCGAAGTGATGACCCTGATCTTTGACAGGGCTCAGGTCATCTATGCCAATGGTGGCGCTCTGATTTATTGCCCGCCTGCTGAAGTCTGCCTGTCAGATTTCGGTAAGCAGCGTGATGACTACGATGTCATTCCGGTGGATGAGGCAGAGTTTTTGGTCGAGTGCATGATGGTTGAAGACCGCGCGCGCGCTGCCGCCTGAGAGCAGACAAACAGATCAACGCGCTGTGGCGGCGCGTGGGGGTCGCCGGGTGCGTTCTCGCGCGTATCCTCCAAACGCGTCGAGAACGCCATTTCCTGAGCCAATCGAATAAACTCCCCCTCTGTCGTGTTGTCCTTTCATGCGGCGCGTGTGGTTTGATCCACCCGCCTTGTGAAAACGAAAACAGACACGCAGTAAGGGATAGAACGATGGCAACGGATGAAGACGAAAAACTGGCCAAGGATTTTGTCAACAAGAGCAAGACGCTGAAGAAAGGGTCGCAGACGCTTTTGATCGGGTATCTGGCCAACTACCTGACAGAGCGCCGTCTGGGCAATAAAACGCAAGCTGCAAGCGAGCTTGAGGGCTTTACTGTGGCGGTCAGCCAAATCGATGGCTTCCCCAGTTCCGCCTTGCCTCAGGTGGCCAAGGCTGTCGAAGCCTATGGCAAGAAACATGCCCGCTTTACTTACAAGGCGGCGTTCATGAAACGCGCAGGTGACGTCAAAAAGATGATCAGCGCCGGGAAAAAGAAGGGACCGCAAGAGGTCGAGCGGATGAGCCAGCAGTTGCACCGTTCCATGGTCAGCGCCCGCGAGATTCCCGATGTCCCATATGCCGAATTTGCCAGAGAATTTGGCACCACATTCAAAGACAAGATCCCGATGGCCGAAGTGGTGGAAAAACCAAAGGGCAGCGAACTGGCCAAGGCAGTGGCGAAGATCGATTGGAAATCCACCATGTCCAAATTCAAGCTGCCCCAATGCAAGGCGCGCCTCGAAGAGCTTGCGCTGTTGGCCACCAAGGTGGGGAACAAACCCAACACCAAAGCATTGCAACAGGCCCAGGAAATTCTGGCTTTGGGCAAGGACGCCAAAGCGAAACCGGTGGAGCTGTATCGGATGACCTACTTGCGCCTTCTGGAAAAAGGTCTTGTTTGACGCCGTCTGAGCCGCCCAAGTGAAAAAGGCCACACGCGCGTGTGGCCTTTCTTTTTCCGGTGTTCTTGTCGCTTAGGCGGCTTTGGCATCCTTCGGGCCGAACCGACCATAAAAGCTTTGGCCCTTTTCGGCCATCTCGCGCAGCAGGTCCGGGCACTTGAACCGCGCGCCATACTTGGCTTCAAGCTGATCACAGCGTTCGGCCGCATAGGGTGCTCCGATGATGTCGAGCCATGACAGCGGCCCACCGGACCAGGGGGCAAACCCCCAGCCCAGAATCGCACCCACGTCGCCTTCGCGGATGTCCATCAACACGCCCTCTTCCAATGCGCGCACAGCTTCCAGCACTTGGGAAAACAGCAGGCGGTGCTGCACTTCGACAAGTTCCGGCTGATCCTCGGCCAGCGGGTACTTTTCATTCAGACCATTCCACAACCCGGTGCGTTTGCCCTTGTCGTCATAGGCATAAAAACCTGCGTTGGCTTTGCGACCCAGACGTCCCTCGCCTTCAAGCCAGAAGATCAGATCGTCCGCACCCGATTTCGGGTAGGCATCCCCCATGGCCGCCATCGTGGCCCGCGTAACTCGGCACCATCTGGGTGGCGTTGCGCAAGGCGTGGGTAACGTAATGACCTTCGATTACATGATCGTTGATAAATTCGGCATCGGTGGCAAGGCGGATCAACTGGTTCACACCAAGATTGCGCAAAGAGGTGGCATAGGCGTCCACGCCGGCCTGCAAATCGGCGTCTCGTTCAACGATGACATCTACGTCGATGGTCACCCGGCGATAGGGCAGGTTCATCGTGGCGCGCATCGCCGAGGCGTTGCCGTCAAGCAAGGCATCGGACTGTAAGTCCAGAACCTCCTGCATCAGCAACATCGCCTCGGCGTGCTGGATCTGGTTCCCTGATCCTTCGACCATCAAACGCGCTCGATGATCGTGGCTGCCCCCATGCCGGAGGCAATGCACAAGGTGGCAAGGCCAACCTCTTTGTCGGCACGCTCAAGTTCGTCCAGAAGTGTTCCGATGATCATCGCACCCGTCGCACCCAGCGGGTGACCCATCGCGATTGAACCGCCGTTTACGTTGACCTTGTCGTGGTCCACGTCAAAGGCCTGCATGAATCGCAAAACAACGCTGGCAAAGGCCTCGTTCACTTCGAACAGGTCGATGTCCGAGATGTCCATGCCGTTGTCCTTCAGGATTTTCTCGGTCACGGGAACGGGGCCGGTCAGCATGATGGTTGGATCGGTGCCGATTTTGGCTGTCGCCCGGATACGCGCGCGGGGCTTGAGACCCCACTTTTCGCCAAACTCCTTGTTGCCGATCAGAACAGCGGCTGCACCGTCCACGATGCCTGACGAATTGCCCGCGTGGTGAATGTGGTTGATCCGTTCAAGGTGCGGGTATTTCATCAGCGCCACTTTATCGAATCCGGGCATGACCTCACCCATCGCCTGAAACGCGGGGTTGAGGCTGCCCAAAGACTGCATGTCGGTCTGGGGGCGCATGTATTCGTCATGGTCCAGAATGGTCAGGCCGTTGACGTCCTTGATTTCGATCACAGACTTCGCAAAGCGATCGTCATCCCATGCCGCCTTGGCGCGCTGCTGGCTGGCGACGGCCAGTTGGTCGGCGTCGTCGCGGGAAAAGCCGTATTCGGTGGCAATGATGTCCGCGCTGATGCCTTGGGGGACAAAATACGTGTCCATGGCGATGCTGGGATCTGCTGCAATCGCGGCCCCGTCCGACCCCATGGCAACACGACCCATCATCTCGACACCGCCCGCAATGTAGGCATCACCCGCCCCGCCGCGGACCTGATTGGCGGCCAGATTGACGGCCTCCATGCCGCTGGCGCAAAAGCGGTTGATTGCAAGGCCCGGGATTTTTTCGTCCAGATCCGACGCAAGTACGGCAGAACGCGCAAGGCACCCGCCCTGTTCCATGACTTGGGTGACGTTGCCCCAGATCACGTCCTCGACGGCGTGACCGTCAAATCCGTTGCGCGCCTTGATCGCGTTCAGGGTCTGGGCAGACAAACGCAGCGAGGTGACTTCGTGCAAGCTGCCATCTTTGCGCCCTTTCCCGCGCGGGGTGCGGATCGCGTCGTAGATATAGGCTTCGGTCATGATGTTCGTCCTTTCGGCATGGGCGTCGTGTTCATGTCATAGGTGGAGTGGACCGGTTGGTCCAATCAAGAGTGACGTTGCGACGACTTACGTAAACGTTAAGTCAAGCGCGGTCCGCAGGAGACCCGGGCATGAGGTCGTAAGGCGCTTTCCAGCCTTCCAAACCCTGTAAATTGGACAACCAGCGATCGATGTTGGGCCAATCAGCCCGCGAAAATCCAAACGGCTCCGGGTAATACAGATATCCACAGCAGCTCAGATCAGCGTTTGTGACACCATCACCCACAATCCAGTCGCGCGACGCAAGATGCGTATCAAGCACGCTGTAGGCCCCTTTCAACCGCCCCTGATTGAACGCGATAACCTCCTGGGGCCGTTTTTCCTCGGGCAGGAAATTCATGAGGAACCGGGTGACGCCGCACATCGACGACAGTTTGTGATTGTCCCACAAGACCCAGCGCAGGACTTCATACTTGTCTTCGCCCGTTCCTCCGAATTTCCCGGTCTTGTCCGTGATGAACTGCTGGATCACGCCGGACTGGCTGATCTTTTTGTCTCCATCAACCAACAGGGGGGCTTCGCCCATCGGGTTCATGGCGCGAAAGGCATCACTGCGCGCAGCCCCGCCGAAAAAATCGACGTAAACCGGTTCCCACTCAAGTCCGGACAGTTCGAGGGCCAGAGCGGCTTTGTAAGAGTTCCCACTTTCGCCAAAGCAGTGCAATTGGAGGGTCATTTCGTTGTGCCTTTTCGTTCCATTTATGGCTACGGCAGGACCGGGGGTTTCACACCCCCGGACCCCCGTGAAGTTTATTTTGCAAGATGAAGCTGGATCAGTTCACCAAACATTAAGGTTAACACCCGCATCATGTCCGGGCATGGCAGACTGAAGAGTTGAGCCATGTGCAAGGTGAAGCCCCAACGCCCCGCTTTTTTGCCGGGTGGCGGGGTGGATCTTGGGCGATGCATCCCCCTTCATCTTGCCAAATAAACTTTCCCCGAAGGGTCGGGTCGCAGCCGCCGCCCATGCCAGCTTCATCAAAATGCCCTCGCAATCAACTCTTTCATGATCTCGTTGGTGCCGCCATAGATCCGTTGTACCCGTGCATCTGTCCACATTCCGCCGATGTCGTAATCCTGCGTGAACCCGTAGCCGCCGTGCAGTTGCAGGCATTCATCCAGGACCCAGGCTTGTGTGTCTGTTGTCCAGTATTTGCACATGGCAGCCTTGTCGACGCTCAGTTCTGCGCGCAGATGCTCGGCCATGCAGGCGTCGAAAAAGGCGCGGCTGACCATCGTCTTGGTCTTGGCCTCGGCCAGTTTGAAGCGAGTGTTCTGGAACTGCATGATCGGGCCGCCAAACGCCTCGCGTTCCTTGCAATACGCGATCGTACGTTCCACCGCGCCTTCCATCGCGCCAACGGCGGAGCAGGCGATGATCAGCCGTTCCTGAGGCAGTTGCTGCATCAGTTGGTAAAACCCCTGGCCCTCGGTGCCGCCAAGGATGTTTTCAGGTGGGATTTCGACGTTATCAAAGAACAATTCAGACGTGTCAGAGGCATGCATCCCGATCTTGTCAAGGTTGCGCCCGCGTTCGAACCCCATAGCGTCATCGGTTTCCAGGACGACCAGAGACACGCCTTTTGATCCCAATGCGGGGTCAGTTTTGGCTGCAACGATGATCAGGTTGGCATGCTGGCCGTTGGTGATGAAGGTTTTGGACCCGGTCAGTCTGTAGGCATTGCCGTCGCGGATTGCGCGGGTTTTGATCGCCTGCACGTCCGATCCGGTTGAGGGTTCGGTCATTGCAAGCGCGCCGACCATCTCGCCCGTGACCATCTTGGGCAACCAGCGCGCCTTTTGGTCTTCGGTGCCATAGGCCAGGATGTAATGGGCAACGATGCCTGAGTGGATACCGTGACCCCAGGCTGCCAGATTGCAGCGGGCGGCCTCGATCAGAATGGCGGCTTCGTGGCCAAAGTCACCGCCCGCGCCGCCGTATTCTTCGGGGATGGACGGGCACAGCAGCCCCAATTCACCCGCCTGGCCCCAGGTGCTGCGATCCATCTCGCCCTGTTTGCGCCAGCGTTCAAAATGCGGAGCCCATTCGTTCGTGATGAACTGCGCGGTCATATCCGCGATCATTTGATGTTCGTCGCTCATCCACCCGGAGGCGCTGTGATCCAGATCCTTCATTTTTCTCCTCCCCAAAAGAAAAAGGTCAGCGTTTGCGGGCCTCAAGTTCTGCATTGAACAAACGCAGCCGCGCTGTCAGGTTTTCTTCGTTCATCACACTCTCGAAGTTTTCGAACAGAAATGACAGCGCCTCGCCCTCATCCAACCCTGCATCGGCTGCGAACCGCTTGAGCCGGCGATAGCCGTCCTCGGTCATGGCAACAGGAAAACGGCGGGTCAGGCGAAAGCGTTTTGGCATGAGGGCAACTCTGAAAAAGGTAAGGCGGGGGTGTCCCCCGCCTCTGACCTTAGAAGTTTGCAGCCTCAAGCGCCATCACTGTATCGCCGCCCGACTGAATGCGCGTCAGGTGCAGGGCCGTGGCGGGCAACTGGCGCGCCATATAGTACCGCCCGGTGGCCAGCTTCGTCTCGTAGAACTCCGGGTCCGACGTGCCGTCCGCAAGCGCAGTACGCGCGGCCTTGCCCATCCGCGCCCACATGAGGCCAAGGCAGACATGGCCAAACATGTGCATGAAGTCATAAGAGCCCGACAGCGCATTGTTGGGATTGCTCATGCCGTTTTGCATGAAATACATCCCTGCTGCCTGCAGGTCTTTGGAGGCCGCCTTCAAGGGTTCAAGGAACTCCTTGTCATACGCCTCGTCCTGGCCTGCGTTGTCCTTGATGAAGGATTTTACCAGATCAAAGAACGCCATCACGTGCTTGCCACCATCCTGCGCCAGTTTGCGACCCACAAGGTCAAGCGCCTGCACGCCGTTGGCGCCTTCGTAGATCATCGCGATCCGGGCGTCGCGGGTGTATTGCGACATGCCCCATTCCTCGATGTAGCCATGCCCGCCATAGACCTGCTGGGCTTTGATGGTGTTGTCATAGCCAACATCCGTCAGGAACCCTTTGATGATCGGCGTCAGCAGCGACACGAGGCCGTCCGCATCCTTGTCATCGGACCGGTGCGCGGCGTCGATCATGGTCGCACCCCAAAGGATGAACGCACGGGCGCCCTCGGCAAAAGACTTCTGGTCCATCAGCGAGCGACGGATGTCGGGATGCACGATCAGCGGATCGGCCGGGCCTTCAGGATTCTTCGCGCCTGTCACGTCGCGCCCCTGCAGGCGATCCTTGGCGTAGTCCAGTGCATTCTGGTAGGCGACTTCGGCCTGCGACAGCCCTTGCATGCCCACGCCCAGACGCGCCTCGTTCATCATGGTGAACATGGCGCGCATGCCCTTGTGCTCTTCCCCGATCAGGTAGCCCACGGCACCGTCATAGTTCATCACGCAGGTGGAGTTGCCGTGAATGCCCATTTTCTCTTCGATGTTGCCGACGGCGACGCCGTTGCGCGCGCCCAGAGAGCCGTCTTCGTTCACAAGGAACTTGGGAACAATGAACAGCGACACGCCTTTGATCCCTTCGGGACCACCAACGATCTTCGCCAGCACGAGGTGGATGATGTTATCCGCCATGTCGTGCTCACCTGCCGAGATAAAGATCTTCTGGCCGCTGATCTTGAAGGTGCCATCGTCCTGTGGCTCGGCCTTGGTGCGCATCAGGCCCAGATCGGTGCCGCAATGCGGTTCGGTCAGGTTCATGGTGCCGGTCCATTCACAGGACACCATCTTGGGCAGATAGGTATCTTTCTGCTCTTGCGAACCATGCGCCAGGATTGCCGAGGCCGCGCCATGCGTCAGGCCCTGGTACATCGTGAACGCCATATTGGCCGAACTGAACATTTCCCCAACGGCCGAGCCGATGACGACGGGCATGTTTTGCCCCCCATATTCTTCGGGCATGTCCAATCCGGTCCATCCACCTTCCTTGACCTGCTCGAATGCGTCCTTGAACCCGGTGGGCGTGTAGACGATGCCGTTTTCAAGGCGGCAGCCTTCGGTGTCGCCGACCACGTTCAGGGGGGCCAGCACTTCGGAAGTCAGCTTACCCGCTTCTTCGAGGATGGCAGAGGTGAAGTCGGCCTCCAGCTCGTTATAGCCGGGGATCGTGCTGCCTGTGATATTCAGCACGTCGTGCAGGATGAATTGCATGTCTTTGGTGGGGGGGGTGTAGCTTGGCATGGTTTTCTCCCTGTCGTAATGCGCCGCTTATGCAGCGGCGTTTTTTGCAGTGTTCATCGCCGCTCTAATCAGCGGCGTTTTTGGCAGTATTCATCGCCGCTCTATTCAGCGGCGTTTTTGGCAGTATTCATCGAGGCGAGCATTTTCTCACCCCATTTCAACTGGTCTTGCAGGTCGCCGATGGCTTCGTTCAACTCGTCGCGCTGGGCGACCATGTCGGCAAGGCGGTCACTGGCGATTTCATACGTACGCGCCAGCTGGGTCTGTTGCTGATCGCCCATGTCATAGAGGTCGAGCAGTTGCCGGATTTCTTCGAGGCTGAAGCCAAAACGCTTGCCGCGCAGGATCAGCTTGAGCCGGGCCCGGTCGCGTTTGGTAAACAGGCGTTTTTGCCCTTCGCGCACTGGAAACAGCAGTTCTTTGGCTTCGTAAAAGCGCAATGTCCGCGGTGTGACGTCAAAAGCGTCGCACATTTCGCGGATGGTCATGGTTTTATCAATCATATTTGGATCACTCGCGTGTCTTGCTACGCCAAGTACATGGGAGAGCCGGTGATGCGATGCAACTGTGCAGTGACGTTTACGTAAGTCATACGTTACGTCACTTTTGAGATTGACGTGCCCGCCGCCTGCGTAAAGCGCGGAAATGACCTGAAATTGGGACAGGCCGTCGCCGTTTCGCCTGCAACAGCGCCTCAGGGTGCCGGCTGATCCGCCGCGCGTGCGCTGTTGCCTGCACTGATCCACAACTGGTCGAGTTCATCAAGACGTTCGGTCGAGTAAGTCGGAGATGCATCCCAGTATCGGCCCGACTCGACAAAGTAGCCGAGGGTATCTTCAAAACCCTGCGCCCGGTCGAACGCCGAAGGATTGGCATGCATCCGGGGCAAATCGATCCGGCCGATATCTTTCAGATCCATAGCCGGAAAGACAAGGCGGCTTTCTCCGCCGGGCGCACGCACGCACGCACAGCCCTGTCCCGAAGCATGCAGCATCAGGCGCGCGGACTTGGCTTCAAGATTGCGCAAGGTGATGTCTTTGCGCAGAGGGTCTGCTGACCCTTTGCCGTAGAAATGAGGATTGCCGGTGGCGGAATAAACCATGTCACAGCCAACAAAAATCATGGCAGAGGGGCGCAAGGCCGCCAAAACCCAATATCCAGCCGTGAAAGCCATCGTCGCGCCCGCATAGATGATCCCACCGTAAGCGTTGTTGGCGGGCACGAATTCAGCCGCACCGATGCGCTTCTGGCCGGATGTCAGATCAACCGGGGCGCGGTCCGCCGGGAAATCCTCGGGCGAGATATGGTAGTCCCAGTCGTCCCGCACGCTCCATGCATTGTTGATGGCGACAATCGATGAAAACAACGATTTCGGCAGGTCCCGCGCTGCCAGCACACCCGGAGCACTGCCAAGGATCAGAACAGGTTTCGTGGACTTTGTCATTGCAGTGGTCACCTTTGCCTGTGCCCCAAACGGTTTAGGACGCACCGGGGCAAGGTCAAACGAAGTGCTTGCAAAAAGTCACCTGGGTCCGACAGACGGAGCGCACGCCTATTTGCCCGCCAATTCGTTGGCAACGCTGTCGCGCAGGTCTTGCAGTTCGGCCGTGGCATCAGCGAGTTGCTTGCGCTGTTCTTCCAGTTCGGCCAACTGGCCATCTGCCAAATCGACCCACGCCCGCATCTGCGCCTCGTTGCCTTCGTTTTCATAGATCAGCAGCCACTGGCGGATGTCTTCCAGCTGAAAGCCGAATTTGCGGCCCCGCAGGATCAGTTTCATCCGCGCCTTTTCGCGCGCACCGTAAAAGCGGGACCGTCCCTCGCGGTCAGGCTTGAGCAGTTCGATGTATTCGTAATAGCGCAGCGTGCGTGGCGTCACGTCGAACTGCGCGCACATTTCCTTAAAGCTCAAGCGCTCATCTGACATGGCTTGCCTCTCCCCTGTGCTGAATCCTACGGCGGGATTTCCCCAAGGGCAACAGGCGCCTTGCCCTGATCATGGGGCAGGCCCATAACGTGGTGACAGGTCAGCAGGAAACGAGTGACATGTCCGACAGACTGAAGAACGTACGCCAGTTCATCGAAGCCATCCCGCATTCGCGCGACCTGGGCATGACACTTGTCAAAGTGACGGATGGTGAAGCGGTGATCTGCATGCCTTACGACACCCGTCTGATCGGTGATCCTGAAACTGGCGTGATCAGCGGCGGGGCGGTGTCTGCGCTGATGGACACCTGTTGCGGGGCGGCCGTGATGGCGCATCCGGCCAATACCGGTGGCACGGCAACGCTGGACCTGCGCATCGATTACATGCGTGCGGCAACACCCGGGCAGGGGGTCACGACGCACGCGACGTGTTATCATGTGACCCGGTCCGTGGCTTTTGTGCGCGCCACGGCCACGGACGAAGATACCGGCAACCCCGTGGCCACGGCGACCGGGGCATTCACGGTGGAGGGCGCGCGATGAAACGACCCGAACCCGTTCAGGCGGTCAAGCAGCGGCGCGATGCAGCCCTGCGTGCTTTGGTGGCTGGGGTGCCTTACATCCGGTACCTCGATGTGCGTATTGATCGTCGCGGAGACGAACTGACTGCCATCCTGCCGTTCGCCGACAAATTGATCGGCAATCCCATGTTACCGGCGCTTCATGGTGGAGTAACGGCTGCCTTTCTGGAGGTAACGGCCGTCATCACGCTCAGCTGGTCCTACCTTTGGGACGATATCGAAAGCGGCGCGCTTGATTTTGAAGTTGCGGAGTCGCCATCCTTGCCGCGCCTACCAAAGACGGTCGACTTTTCCGTGGATTACCTGCGCTCCGGCTTGCCGCGGGATGCCTATGCGCGGGCACGGATCAACCGGTCCGGACGGCGCTATGCCAGCGTGCATGTGGAGGCTTGGCAAGACAATCGTGACCGGCTTTTTGCGCAAGGCACGGGTCACTTTGTCATGCCCCAGCGGCGGTGAGTGTGACAGCGCCCCCAACGGCACCAGCCGCACCCTTGACCCATCGCCGGGTGCTGAAGATCGCGGTGCCCATCGTTTTGTCCAACGCCACGGTTCCGATCCTCGGGGCCGTCGACGTCGGTGTCGTGGGGCAGATGGGAGAGGCCGCCCCCATCGGAGCCGTTGCCATGGGCGCAATCATTCTGACCACAGTCTACTGGATCTTTGGGTTTTTGCGCATGGGCACGGTTGGTCTGGTCGGCCAGGCGGCCGGCGCAGGGGATGAGGATGAGGTGTCGGCATGGCTGACACGCGCGCTCTTGGTTGCTGGCATCGGCGGTTTCACTCTGATCGTGTTGCAAATCCCGCTGTTCTGGGCTGCGTTCCAGCTGTCGCCGGCCAGCGCGGAGGTTGAAAGCCTTGCACGCGGCTATCTGGCCATACGCATCTGGACGGCACCCGCCGCCATCGCGGTCTATGCGCTGACAGGCTGGCTGATCGCGATGGAGCGCACGGGCGCTGTGTTCTGGGTTCAGTTGAGCATGAACGGGGTCAACATTGCGCTCAACTTTGTCTTCGTGCTCGGCTTTGGCTGGGGGGTTGAAGGCGTGGCCATCGCCACGGTCATTGCCGAAGCGCTGGGCGCGGCGCTGGGTCTTTGGTTCTGTCGCGCGGCCTTTGCGCGGCCCGCATGGCGGGACCGCGCGCGGGTGCTTGAGCGGGCCAAGCTTGTGCGGATGGCGTTGCTGAACACGGACATCTTGCTGCGCTCGGCCATGCTGATGGTCATCTTTTCCAGCTTTGTCTTTATCGGAGCGCGGTTCGGGGATGTGACCCTTGCGGCCAACGAAGTGTTGATCCAGTTCATGTATATCACCGCACATGCGATGGACGGGTTTGCCTTTGCCGCCGAGACGCTGATCGCGCGGGCCTATGGCCGTGCAGACCGGCACCGTGTCCGCCGCGCCGCGCTGATAACGGGAATGTGGGGATTGATAATCTGCGTGGTGACTGCCACTGCATTCCTGTTGGCCGGTCCATGGCTGATTGACGTGATGGCCAAAGACCCGGATGTGCAACGGGAGGCACGGGCCTATCTGTGGTGGATGGTGGCTGCGCCCTTGCTGGGTTGTGCGGCGTGGATGCTGGATGGCATTTTCATCGGGGCGGCACGGGGGCGGGACATGCGCAACATGATGGCGGTGTCATTCGTCATCTACTGGGTCGCGATTTTCCTGTTGCTGCCGGTGATGGGCAACCACGGTCTGTGGGCTGCATTGCTGATTTCTTTTGTGGCCCGTGGGGTGACACTGGGCATGCGCTATCCTGCGCTGGAACGCGCGGCGGGCTGAGCACTGGGGCGCTGCCCCAGACCCCGAAGTTTTCTTGGCAAGATGAAGGTGGATCAGAGCCAGTCCCGGACTTTGCAGCCGACCGCGTCTGCCAACGCGCCGTGCCCATCCTGTTCCAAGAGCACATCAAGCTCCCGCGCGATATCCGCCCCAAGACTGAGCCCGCCGTAGACAAGCCCGGTGTAGAGTTGCACCGCTGACGCCCCGGCGCAGATTTTGGCATAGGCGTCCCGGGCCGAGGATATGCCCCCAACCCCGATCAGGGGGATGTCCGTCAACCCGTGAAGTTTCGCCAGTACCCGCGTTGATTTTTCAAAAAGCGGCGCGCCGGACAGCCCGCCTTTTTCCCGCGCATGTGCACTGTTCAGGCCAGTGCGGTCCAGCGTGGTGTTGGTTGCGATGATCGCGGCGACACGCGCGTCCGTTGCCACTTTTGCGATGTCAGCGAGGTCCTGATCAGTGAGGTCGGGTGCGATTTTGAGAAAGACGGGTACGGCGCCACGCACCTGCATGACTCCGTCGAGCAATGCGGCAAGAGCCATGGGACCTTGCAGGTCCCGCAGCTTTTCGGTGTTGGGGCTTGAAACATTGACGGTGGCAAAGTCGATGTGCGGCGCACAATGGGCCAGCACTTTCGCAAAGTCCTCCGCCCGGTTCGCGCTGTCCTTGTTTGCGCCAAGGTTGAGCCCGACCGCCACCGCCCCCTTGGGACGTTTGGACAGGCGCTGTGCGATCGCCTCCATCCCGTCGTTGTTAAAGCCGAAACGGTTGATGGCCGCTGCGTCTTCGGGCAGCCGGAAAAGGCGCGGGCGTGGGTTGCCCGGTTGCGCGACCGGGGTGGCAGCACCCACTTCGATCCAGCCGAATCCGGCGCGCGAAAGCGGAGCGATGGCGGTGGCGTTCTTGTCAAAACCTGCGGCCAGGCCGATCGGGTTGGGCAGCGTCAGCCCGGCGATTTTGGTGCAGAGCCGTCCGCTGGTCACGGGCCCGGGCAGACTTGCCAGCGGCGTGCGCACCGCGCGCAGCGCGAGCCCATGTGCGGTTTCGGGGTCCATGCGGCGCAACGCGGCAAGGCCAAGGGTTTCAATGGGGCGCTTCATCCAAAGCCGGTCCCGATGTCGCCCGGTTTGGTGCGGATCAGGCGCGACGTGGCCACGCCCGCCTGGCGATGCACCACGGCGCGTTGATAGTCGGGGTCTGATATCATGGCTAGGAAGGCGTGCCCTGAGGGGTAGCGCGCAATGAACATCGCATTCCACACCTCATCCGTTGGACCGATCAGCGTGCTTTCAAACTGCGCACTCCACAGAATGCTGCCGCCAACGCGGGCCAGGATTGCCGCTGTGTGCTTGCCGTAGAGAGCGTAAGCTTCGGCGCCGGTCAGCCCATCCCGCGCCAGTTTGTGATCGCCGGGGTAGTTGGCGAGGTCGCGAAACCGAACAAGGTTCAGCATCTCGATGGGGTGGTCGCGGTCGAGACCCTTGAACGCATCGAACTGTGGGCGTGTCGGATCAACAAAGGCCGCTTCGCTCATGTGTCAAACCCGGCTCCGACCGGGAATTGGTGCGCGCCATCCACGAGCGGCAAAGGCTGCGCCCAATGCACGTCCGACAACCTCATCTCGCGATAGAGATGTGGAAACAGCGCGCCGCCGCGCGATGGCTCCCATTTCAGATCGTCGCCCAATGTGTCGGCCTCGACAGCGATCAGGAACAGGTCATCCGCGTCCGCAAAGTACTTTGCTGCGGTTTCACCCGCCTGTTCGGCAGTGGAGAAATGTATGTATCCGTCAGAGACGTCGATCGGCGCACCGCTCGTGGTCGTGTTCTGGCGAAGGACAGCCCATTCCGGGGCACGGAAAATCTTGTAGATCAGCATGGCCCCCTGATGCCCGCCGCTTATCAAACAATCAAGTGGGGGCTGTCATATGCTCGTTGCCTCAATCCCGCAGGATGTCCTTTGACACGCGGCCCGGATTGTTGTCACGTAACTGTCATAATCAACATGGGAGACACCGACATGACCCGACTTTTGATGGGCACAGCTGCCTTGGCGCTGAGCGCTGGCGTCGCTTCGGCCGAGTATACGCTGCACATTCTTCACACCAACGACATGCACAGCCGGATTGAATCGATCAACCGGTTCGATTCGACCTGCAACGCGGAAGATGAAGGCGAGGGCAAATGCTTTGGCGGCGTTGCGCGCGTCAAGACGGCCATCGATGCCAAGAAGGCGTCGCTGGACAACCAGAACGTCGTGGTGCTGGACGCCGGTGATCCGTTTCAGGGGTCACTGTTTTACACCACCTACAAGGGCGCTGCAGAAGCCGAATTCATGGAACAAATGGGCTATGACGTCATGGCCGTGGGCAACCATGAATTTGATGACGGGCCGGCAGGACTGGCCGGGTTCGTCGACGCAGTCAGCTTTCCGGTGATCTCGGGTAACCTCGATGTATCTGGCGAAGCGTCACTGGCGGGCAAGGTCGATGACCATGTCATCCTCGAGGTCGGTGGCAAGAAAATCGGTGTCATTTCGGCGCTGGCCGTGGACACTGTCGAAACCTCCAGCCCCGGCGAAAACGTGATCTTTCAGGACGAGATCGAGGCGCTGAGTGCGGATGCTGCCGCCCTTGAGGCGGAGGGTGTCGACATCATCATCGCGCTGAACCACGTCGGTCTGAACAAGGATTTGGACATCGCCGCGGCCGTTCCGGCCATTGACGTGGTGATTGGCGGGCACAGCCACACATTGATGTCCAACACCGAGGACGGCGCACCAGCCTACCCCACAATGGTGGACGGCACGCCTGTGGCACAAGCCTATGCCTACACCAAATATCTTGGCCATCTGACTGTCACGTTTGACGATGATGGCAATGTCACCGCCGCATCGGGCGACCCGATGCTTCTGGATGCCTCGGTCACGCCGGATGATGCTTTCCTTGCCCGGATCGCCGAAATGGGTGCCCCGATCGAGGAGATGAAGACGCGCGTTGTCGCCGAGGCAGCCGAAGCAATCGAAGGTGGTCGTGACACCTGCCGTGCGATGGAATGCCCGATGGGCTCACTCATTGCCGATGCGATGCTGGACCGGGTGGCCGATCAGGGGATCGAGATTGCGATCCAGAACGGCGGCGGCATTCGTGCCTCCATCGATGCAGGGCCAGTCACCATGGGTGAAGTCCTGACCGTTCTGCCTTTCCAGAACACGCTGTCCACGTTCCAGGTGACGGGGGCGACAATTGTGGCGGCCCTTGAAAACGGCGTAGGCCAGATCGAGGATGGCGCAGGGCGGTTCCCGCAAGTGGCGGGAATGAGCTATGCCTTTGACGCGGCGGCCGAGCCGGGTGCACGGATCAGCGACGTCATGGTGGGAGGATCGCCAATTGATCCAGACAAGCTCTATGGCGTTGTGTCCAACAACTATGTGCGCAATGGCGGCGACGGGTATGCGATGTTCAAAGAGGCGCTCAACGCCTATGACTTTGGGCCCGATCTTGCGGATGTGACGGCTGAGTTCCTGGCCGAAAAGGGTCCGTTCACGCCCTATACGGACGGACGGATCACGGCCAAGTAAACGGTGGGGCGCACCGACAGGTGCGCCTTACTGGAAGGATCACAATCCCCCCGATGGCAGGTGCCGTTGGGGGGATTGCTTTTTGCCGGGGCTCACCTGTCAGGCCGGTGCAAGCACAGGGCAATTCCGGCCACCCGCGCACCGAACCGAGTGGCTGTTTCCAGATCACCTTGGCGCACAGCACCGCGCGGGCTGCGCGCACTTGTTGCCATCAATCCAAGCCAGCCACCGTCTGCGTTCACACCTTCCCGTTCGGAAAAGACAGGGGCGCCAATATCGGCAGGACCCACCCAGATCATGCCCATTTGCGCCGCAAAGATCGAAAAGCGCTGCAAGGTCGCAAGCTTGTCTCCGGACGGAAATGTAGCGACCGTGAATCCCCCGGCGATCTTGTCTTTCCAGCCAAGGTCCATCCATCGCGCGCCGGCCTCTTCCAGAAATGCGCCGTAACGGGCGGCGGTGGACCCCATATAGGTTGGTGCGCCGAAAAGGATTGCGTCCGCACTGTCCAGAACGGCCCAGTGGGTCGCCGTCATATGCGCGATATCAATAACTTCTGCGCGGGTCTGATCGCCTCTAGCGCCGCGTGCGATCGCGTGGGCCACCTGCGCGGTGTGACCGGCGCCAGAATAAAACGGCAGGGCGATGAGGGGTTGAGTGTGATCCATCGCGCCACCTTGCCCGGGTGCTTACGGGTCCGCAAGCGGGTTGCAGGTGCGGTCGCATCGTTCCATGGTCATTTCCATGTGCGGACGTTTCTCCATCACCTTGCCCCCGGACGCCATGGCGCAGCTCTTTGATGCCGTGCCTGCCAACGACCTGCCGGACGTGCCCAATTTCAACGTCTGCCCGACCAATGCCGTGCATGTTGTGACGACAGATGACGGACAACGCCGCCTCGGTGCGATGCGCTGGGGGTTTATCCCGCACTGGTACAAAAAGCCGAATGACGGGCCGTTGCTGATCAATGCACGGGCTGAAACGGTGGCGGAAAAGCCTGCCTTCCGCGCGGCTTGCCGGGAACGGCGCGCCGTGATTGTCGCCTCGGGCTTTTATGAATGGACCCGTGATGGAGAGGCACGCCTGCCGTGGTACATCAGCCGGACAGATGGCACGCCCCTGGCCTTTGCCGCGATCTGGCAGGCGTGGTCGGCCAAGGACGACCCCGACGAAATACGCACGGCGGCCATTGTGACTACGGCTGCGAACACGGGCATGTCTGCGATCCATCACCGCATGCCCGTCATACTGGATCCGGATGACATCCCGCTTTGGCTGGGAGAACAGGGCAAAGGGGCCGCCACGCTAATGCGTGCGGCCCCGGAAGAGACTTTGGGCTGGTATCGTGTCGGGACTGCGGTAAATTCCAACCGGGCCGCTGGACCTGCGCTGATTGAACCGCTGGGCGACGCGCCGATTTAGTTCAGTGGCGCCGTGTCAAAGCTGATTTCGCCCTGAACAAGCATTGTGCCGTCTTCGGCAGTGGCGTCTTTGTTGAAAAAGGACTTTTCAACGACGTCGCTGACTTCAAGCACTGCCTCGCCCTGATCCGGGATCGGGCCGATTTCCCATGCTGCGCCTTCGGCAATGATGTTGTGCTCACCGCCGGACATGTTGATGAACCGCACCGAGTCGCCGTTGTCCAGATAAGTGATCTGGGGAAAATAGGCATCGGGCAGGATCAGAACGGTATGTTCGTCCGCCGTCGCAGCGGAGGCGATGGACAGTGCGGCAACTGTTGCCACTAGAGAAAACGCGCGCTTCATGGCAGCACTCCTTTTACATTTCGGCCCCACCCGAATGTCAGAATCATGTGATTGTCTTATCGTCAGGTATTGCGGCGAAAATGGGGCAAAGGCAGGTCGAGGATCGGGCGCTTTGGCCCAATCCAATCCGTCCCGCAGGGTGTCTAGGTCATTACTGGTGGCGCGGTCTGTCTAAAAAACAGGCACGCATGCATTGCCATTGGACACCGGATCGCGGCACAACACATGTGTGCAGAAACGGTCGGTCCAAAGCCTGCAGCATCAGGGGGGCCGCCTTACCCGCAAAGGAGAGCTCGGATGAATGCAGAAGCCAGGATACTCAAAGCCAAGGATGCCCCGGATCTGGGCAGCTTTGACTGGGCTGACCCGTTTCGCCTGTCTGAACAACTGAGTGAGGACGAGCGGATGATCCAGGCCTCTGCCGCCGCTTACGCGCAGGAAAAACTGGCCCCGCGCGTTGTGGAGGCCTTTGCCAATGAGGCATCGGATCCTGACATTTTTCGCGAAATGGGTGAAATGGGCCTGCTTGGTGTGACACTGCCGGAAGAATACGGGGGCCTTGGCGGGTCCTATGTGTCTTACGGGCTTGTCGCGCGCGAGGTGGAGCGGATCGATTCCGGGTATCGCTCGATGATGTCGGTACAATCGAGTCTCGTGATGTATCCGATCTATGCCTACGGGTCCGAAGCGCAGCGCACCACGTACCTGCCCAAACTGGCAAGTGGGGAATGGATCGGATGCTTTGGGTTGACCGAACCGGACGCAGGCTCGGACCCTGCCAGCATGAAGACCACCGCCAGGAAGACAGATGGCGGGTATGTTTTGAACGGCGCGAAGATGTGGATTTCAAATTCACCCATCGCGGATGTCTTTGTGATCTGGGCGAAGTCCGATGCACATGGCGGCAAAATCCGCGGGTTTGTTCTGCAAAAGGGGGCAAAGGGCCTGTCCACTCCCAAGATCGAGCAAAAGCTGTCTTTGCGCGCCTCCATAACGGGCGAGATCGTGTTGGAAGACGTTGAAGTTGGCGAGGATGCCCTGTTGCCGGACGTGCAGGGGCTCAAGGGGCCGTTTGGCTGTCTCAACCGTGCGCGTTACGGGATCAGTTGGGGCGCGATGGGTGCTGCGGAGTTCTGCTGGCACGCGGCGCGCCAATACGGGCTGGACCGCAAGCAATTCGGCAAACCACTGGCACAGACCCAATTGTTCCAGAAGAAACTGGCAGACATGCAGACCGAAATTGCACTTGGGCTGCAGGCGTCGCTTCAGGTGGGCCGTTTGATGGATGCAGCCGAAGCCGCGCCCGAGATGATTTCCATCGTCAAACGCAACAATTGCGGCAAGGCCCTCGACATCGCGCGCAATGCCCGTGACATGCATGGCGGCAACGGGATTTCGGGGGAGTTTCAGGTGATGCGCCATATGATGAACCTTGAAACGGTGAACACCTATGAGGGCACCCACGATGTGCACGCCTTGATCCTTGGGCGCGCGCAGACCGGGCTGCAGGCCTTTTTCTGAACTGTTGCAGGGGGCTGTCCGTCCCCCGGCGCTGCGTGCCTCCGCCCGAGGGTATTCTTGGCCAAGAGAAGTAGAGGGTCTTTTCTTCTCTGTTTCCAAAAAATCCCCGCCGGAGGCACGAAATCAAATATTCCGACAGAGGCCGCATGGACCGCGTTTCGATTGTTCACGACAACTTCCTGAGACAGGTGGCGGCGCGTGACCTGCCCGATGTCGCGCCGCACGGGCTCGATGCTGAAACAGGGGTGCGACTGTTTGAACACCAGTGCCTGACCCGCGCGTTGGACATTGTCAGCCGAGAGATGCAGAAGGCAGGCTACGGATTTTACACCATTGGTTCTTCGGGGCACGAGGGGATGGCAGCGGTTGCCGATGCGCTGCGCGTCGATGACATCGCGTTCCTGCACTACCGGGATGGCGCGTTTCAAGTGGCCCGCGCCGCCAAGGCCGGACAGGATGCATGCCGCGATATGCTGCTCAGCTATGCCTGCGCCGCGGATGACCCCACCAGCGGCGGGCGCCACAAGGTGCTGGGCAGCCGCGACCTTTTCATTCCGCCGCAGACCTCGACCATTGCCAGCCACCTGCCCAAGGCGGTTGGGGCAGCCTATGGTATCGCTCTGGCCCGCCGCAATCGCCCGGAACTGGCGATCCTTCCAGAAGATGCAATCGCCATTGCGAGTTTTGGGGATGCCTCGCTCAACCACTCGACGGCGCAGGGTGCGATCAACGCCGCAGGCTGGACCAGCACAAAGGGCGCCCCGTTGCCCTTGCTGTTCATCTGCGAAGACAACGGGATCGGGATTTCGACCAGGACACCCGCTGGCTGGGTTGAAGCCAGCCTCAAGCACCGTCCGGGGCTGACGTATTTCAGCGGCGATGGTTGCGATCTGTGGGATGTCCACGCAGCTGCGTCAAATGCCGCAGACTTTGTGCGCAGCACGCGCAAACCGGCTGTTTTGCACCTGCGCACAGTGCGCCTGTATGGACATGCCGGTGCCGATGTGGCGACAAGTTATTTGCCACGCGCGGAAGTCGAGGCCGATGAAGCCAATGACCCGCTCTTGCACACGGCGGCCGGGCTCATCACACAAGGAGCGGAGCCTGAGGCCGTCCTTGCCATCTACACGGATGCCCTTGCGCGCACCCGGGATGAGGCGGCCCGGATTGTGAATGTCCCACCTTTGAAAGGCGCCGAGGCGGTGATGTCCGCCATTGTTCCACCGGCGCGCGCTGCGTCTCGAACAAACGGTCCGGACGCCTTGACCCGTCAAAACGCCTTTGGGACCGACTTCGCCCAGATGGCCAGCCCTCAACCCATGTCGCGGCTTGTCAACTGGGCACTGACAGATCTGATGCTGGCCCATCCTGAAACCGTGATCATGGGCGAGGATGTGGGGCGCAAGGGCGGCGTCTATGGTGTCACGCAAAAGCTGTTGGCACGGTTTGGAGCGTCCCGTGTGATCGATACGCTGCTGGACGAACAATCCATTCTCGGACTTGCAATCGGGATGGCCCACAACGGGTTCATCCCGATGCCCGAAATCCAGTTCCTTGCCTATCTGCACAACGCCGAGGATCAGATTCGCGGCGAAGCGGCGACCCTGCCGTTCTTTTCCAATGGGCAATGGGCCAACCCGATGTTGCTGCGTATCGCAGGGCTTGGCTATCAAAAAGGGTTCGGTGGTCACTTTCACAACGACAATGCGCTTGCCGTGCTGCGCGACATTCCAGGGTTGATCCTTGCCTGTCCCTCGGACGGGGCCGAAGCCGTCAGGATGCTGCGCGAGTGCCACCGCCTTGCGCGCCAGGAAAACCGGCTGTGCGTCTTTGTGGAGCCCATTGCGCTTTACCCGATGCGCGATGTGCAGCCCGGGGATGGCGCGTGGATGCGGACTTACCCGGCGCCGGATCAGCGTATCGACGTCGGTCAGGTGGGTGTGCAGGGGGACGGCGATCTGGCCATTGTGAGCTTTGCAAATGGTCGATACCTCGCCGAGCAGGCGGACATTCCGGGCGTGCGGCTGATTGATTTGCGCTGGCTGGCACCGCTGCCCGTAGACAGCCTTTTGGAGGCGGTGCAGGGGTGTAAACACATCCTGGTTGTCGATGAAACGCGCAGGTCTGCTGGTGTCGCCGAAGGCATCATGACGGCCCTTTTCGAGGCGGGGCATCGCAGCATTGCACGCTACACAGCCGAAGACAGCTTTATTCCGACGGGACGGGCTTTTAGCGATACATTGCCTTCGACCGAGGGGATTCGCGCAGCAGTTGCGGGTTTGCAGGCGAAGAAAACGACCTGAAACGATATTTTCGAACCCACTGGACATTCGGGAAAGCATGCGATTCCATCGCTTTGGCGACGTAGGGTTAACTTTTTTGCACACGTGTGCAAAAAACAGTTGCCAAGTTGTGCAAGCGGTGGCTAGCGTTTGATATCAAGCCGTCGCGAGGGATCACCATGGCCGAAATTCAGCTACGCAATATCAACAAACGCTGGGGTACGTTTGTGGGGGTCGACAACTTCGATCTGACCATTGCGGACCAGGAATTTCTGGTGCTGCTGGGCCCGTCGGGCTGTGGAAAGACCACGACGATGCGCATGATTGCGGGGCTTGAGGACGCAACAGACGGCGACATCGTGATTGACGGCAAGCGGGTCAACGATCTGGACCCCAAGGATCGCGACGTGGCGATGGTCTTTCAGTCCTACGGCCTCTATCCGCACCTCAACGTCTATGAAAACATTCGCTTTCCTCTGAAAGTCCGCAAAGCAGACCCCGCAACCCATGACGAGCGGGTGCGCCGCGCCTCTGCCATGGTTGAACTGGACGAATTCCTGCACCGCAAGCCTGCCGAGCTTTCTGGTGGTCAGCGTCAACGCGTTGCCCTTGCCCGTGCAATCGTGCGCGAACCGAACGTGTTCCTGATGGATGAACCACTCTCCAATCTGGATGCCAAATTGCGGGTTTCCACCCGTGCCCAGATCAAGAACCTGAGCCACGAGTTGAAGGTGACAACCGTCTACGTGACCCATGACCAGATCGAGGCGATGACCCTGGCCGACCGGGTTGTGGTGATGAAGGCGGGCAAGGTTCAACAGGTCGGCACGCCTACGGAAATCTATGACAACCCGGCCAATACCTTTGTCGCCAGCTTCATTGGATCGCCTGCGATGAACCTGATGGACGGCACAATGGCGGGGGGCACGTTTACTGGCGACAATGTCAAGATCAGCGGCCTCAGCGCACCGGACGGGCCCGTCACCTTGGGGTTTCGGGCCGAAGACGCGGCCCTGGCCGAAGGCGAGGGTCAGATCAGCGCCCCGATCTACACCATCGAACTGCTGGGCGACGCGACCATGTTGACGGTCCGCGCGGGCGGGCAACTGGTGTCGGTCAAGGCCAACAAGGAGTTCCGGGCAGAGATTGGGGACATGGTCTCCTTCTCGATCCCGAAGGCAATCTGTCACACATTTGACAGTACGTCAGGCGAACGTCTCGCCTGACGTGACCACCCGTTGTCCCGGGGGCACCCGGGCTGCGGGCAATCCAAGTTGGTGCAGACTTGCAAGATGCACCGACCATAAACGCAACAGGGAGTTTGCATATGTATCTTAAGAAACTGGCACTTGCGGGCGCTGTCTCGCTGATGGGCACATCCGCGTTCGCGGCGTGCTCTTATGAAAACACGGTGCCGCTGAAATCTCTAAGCGCGGGTTTTGAAGCGTGGAAAGCCGTCACTGACGCCATGGCCGAGTGCGGCAACTTTCAGGCCGAGCTTGACCAGGAATTCCGCACCAAGCAGCCTGCCGCTTTTGAAGCGAACCCATCGCTTTATCAGATCGGTGGTGTGTCCAACGGCACGATCACGCCTCTGCTGAACGCCGGCACGATCCGCCCGCTGGATGATCTGGTCGCCAAGTATGGCCAGAACCTGTCGCCCAATCAGCTGATCAAGGTTGACGGCAAGACCATGGCCATCGCCATGATGGTCAACACTCAGCACCTGATGTACCGCGAGGACATCTTCAACGACCTCGGTCTCGAAGTGCCAACCACGTGGGACGAAATGTTTGCCGCTGCCGAAACCATCAAGCAGGCCGGTGTTGTCGACCACGCCATTGGTGCCACGATGAAGTCCGGCTGGAACCTCGCGCAGGAATTCGTGAACATGTTCCCCGCCTTTGGTGGAGAGTTCTTCAACGCGGACAACTCGGCTGCGGTGAATTCCGAAGCGGGCATGAAAGCCCTCGAAACAATGGCCAAGACGCTGGAGTACACCGATCCGGAAGTGCTTGTCAGCGACTCGACCTATGTGCAGCAGCAGTTCCAGCAGGGCAAGATCGCCATGTCGAATCTGTGGGCCAGCCGTGGCGGTGCCATGGATGACGAAGCCGAAAGCACAGTCGTGGGCAAAGTCAAAATGGCGGCGGCACCGCTTGCCATGGAAGGCGGTGCACCGGCCACGACACTGTGGTGGGATGGTATCGTGATCGCGGCCAACATCACGGATGAGGAAGCGGACGCGGCCTTCCGGCTGGCGATGGAAGGTCTGGACGAAGAGATGGTGAAAGGCGCCAACGAGGCGGCGATCTGGCTGGTCAAAGGCTATGAGCCCGGCCCACTTGCGGCTGGTGCCATCGCAACGGCCACGGCGTCGCCTGCGGCACCTCCGTACCCATCGACCACCCAAATGGGTCTGATGCACACAGCACTGGGCAACGAATTGCCTGCCTTCTTGACCGGCGAGCGCGACGCAGCGGCCACGCTTGTCGCCATCGAGGAAGCATACACGACAGCGGCCAAAGAGGCCGGTGTGCTGGAATAAGCAACCAGACGGCTGGCCGGAGTACGCTCCGGCCAGTTGTTTTCGCGGGGGACAGATGCAAACTGAATTCGATCATATCGTTGTGGGCGGTGGCTCTGCTGGATGCGCGGTGGCCGCGCGTCTTGCCGAACAACCGGGCGCACAGGTGTGTGTGATCGAGGCCGGACCAACGGACAACGACATCAGGGTCAAGGTGCCGTTCGCACTGGTGAACCTGTTGGGGTCTAACGCGCGCAATTGGAAGCGCCGCACGGTGCCCATGGCTGCCGCTGGCGGGCGCACTGTCAATGTGCCACGCGGCAAGATGCTGGGCGGGTCGGGGTCCATCAACTCGATGGTCTGGTTCCGCGGAACCCGCGCAGACTTTGACGCCTGGGGTCAGTCAGGCTGGGACAGCAAGACCGTCTGGTCCGCCTATGACGCGGTCGAGGAACGGATGTCACCGGCACGTCTGCCCCACCCGCACCCCCTGAGCGAAGCCTTTGGGCGTGCCTTTGCAGCCAACGACCCGCACGCGCCTCCCACCCCGGAGCGTCAGAGCGCGGGCGTGTTCCACTGCAACATGAAAAACGGTGCGCGCTGGTCTGCAGCCGATGGATTTCTGCGCCCTTCCGGAGCCACAACTCTGACCGGTGCCGAGGTCGACCGTGTTCGCTTTGACGGCATGCGCGCCACGGGCGTCACCTTGCGGGACGGGCGCAGGATAACGGCGCGTGCGGGGGTTGTCCTTTCGGCAGGTAGCATCGAGTCCCCGATGATCCTGATGCGTTCCGGGATAGGACCTGCAGATGATCTGCGTGAGGCAGGGATTGACGTTCTTCTCGACGCCCAAAGTGTCGGTGCAAACCTGCACGACCACCCCGGTTTCGGCCTCCACTTCGCCGGAAGCGGATCGGGTTATGGTCTGACGCTTGGCCAGTTGCCGCTCTGGGCTCTGTCACCTTTCCAATGGTGGCTTGGCCGCACGGGCCGTTTGACGTCCAACACCGTGGAGGCGGGTGCGTTTTACAGCGTCACGGACAATCCGACACCCGAGATACAGACGCACTTTCTGCCCTTCATGATGGGCTGGAAGGGGCGGGCGATTGTCTGGGGCTCAGGCTACTTTGCGGATGTTTGCCTGTGCCAACCCCGCTCGCGCGGGCGGTTGCGCATCGGGCAAGACCGGTTTGAGCCGCTGATCGACCTCAACCTGTTCGGTGATGATTGGGACCTGGACATGATGGTGCGTGGTGTTGCGCGCCTGCGCGCCGTACTGGATCAGGCCGACCTTGGCGCGCGGCGTGCCCCTGAGGCGTTTCCCGGACCGGATGTCGCTGGAGACGCACTGAAAGACACGATCCGCACGCGTGCAGGCACCGCCTACCATCCAGTGGGCACGGTCGCGCTGGGCGGGCCACTTGATGCCAAGGGGGCGGTTAAGGGCGTTCAGAACCTCTGGGTCGCAGATGCAAGCGTGATGCCGCGCATCACGTCGGCCAACACAAACGCCCCATCCATGATGATCGGCTGGCAGATCGGGGGCCATGTCGCCGCTGCCGCCAAGGAAAGGACTGCAGCATGAAGTTCAAGACATTCTTCTGGTTCGTCGCACCATCGGTGTTCATGATGCTGCTCTTTATCGCCGCCCCGCTGGTATCGGTGCTGATCCAATCCTTTCAGGTGACGCAGCCAGTCATGCAACAGATCGAAGTGGAAACCTGCACGCCGGGCTTCCTGACACAGACATGCACAACCGAGATCAAGACAGTTCCGACGATTGATGAGGAAACGGGCAAAACCATCACCACCACGTCCTGGGTTGGACTGCAGAGCTACCAGAACGTGCTGCAAATGGACAAGTTCTGGGCGGCAGTGGGCAGCGGGAATTTCGCCGACATCTTGCAGATCGATTTCTGGCAGGCGTTGCGGTTCACGCTGATGTTCACGCTTTTGACGCTCCCGCTGGTGATCGGGGTCGGACTGGCCATCGCACTTGCGGTCAACAACGCGGTGAACTCTATCCGCGGGCCAGTCATCTTCATCTCGCTTCTGCCGTTCATCATCACCCCGGTGATCGGAGCGCTGGCGATCTACTGGCTTTTCGTTGGGGACGGGATCCTCACTGCGGCGCTCGAGAATATCCGGAACAGGTACATCAGCAATTCGATCGTCCAGGCTTGCGCGAACATCGCGATATCCCGGTTCAGGA
>JBCBDZ010000018.1:0-32383 GCA_038529225.1 Pseudomonadota bacterium
GGATCGAACAGACGGTGACCCACGCCCGCATCCATGGGCGACCACTGCACGTTGTCACACAGGTTGCGGGCGTGGGTCACCGTCTGTTCGATCCGCTCCGCCATTTCGTCCATGGTCAGGTTCGGGATAGCGCGGTGCAGGGGCGACGTGCCGATGAAGGTATGTATGCGAGGCCGTCGCGCGTGCTTGACCGCCTCCCAACAGCGATCGATGTCGCCGAGTTGCGCGCGGGCCAGTCCGCAGATGACCGCGGTTTGCGCGTTTTTGGCAATCTCGCTCACCGCGTTAAAGTCGCCGTCGGAAGCGATGGGAAATCCGGCCTCTATGATGTCCACGCCCATTTCGTCCAGCAGGCCGGCAATTTCGAGCTTTTCAGCGTGGGTCATGGTAGCGCCGGGGGATTGTTCGCCGTCGCGCAGCGTGGTGTCGAAGATGACAACACGGTCCTGGGTTTTGTCAGTATCGGTCATTTTGGGTTCTCTTTGAGTTCTGTTCCTGAAGCCTTTGGCGCGCGGGCAATCCTCTGAGCGGGCGCGCCAACCGGCTGCGCTCAGAGGCGAATTAGGAGCAGGAGGCCGCGGCCAAGCGCGCCCGAAAGGCGCAAGCAAGGGCTATGTGCGGCACGTGTCATGGCCGTAGTTATACTGCGCCTTTTGCAAATGGGAAGTCCGGAATTGCGCACCTTTGGAGCCCTTTGCCGGGTGCGGGACCCTCCGGGGGAAGTTTATTTGGCAAGATGAAGTTGATGGATTGCCCCTGCCCTCTAGGTTTGCCGGAATGAGCAGGGTTTTGATTTTGGGCGCGTCTGGCGGCATCGGGTCCGCATTGGCGGATGCCTACGACACAGACGGGGCCGAGGTGGACCGGTTGTCCCGGTCGGGCGATGGGTTTGATGTGACGGATGCGGCATCGGTCGCGGATCATCTGGCCGGGCGCGCGCCATATGACCGGATTGTCGTGGCGACGGGCGCGCTGGAGATCAATAGGGCCTCGCCCGAGAAGACCATCAAGGGGTTGGACGCAGGTGCGATGGCTGATCAGTTTGCGTTGAACGCGATTGGTCCGGCCGTGGTGCTGTCCCATGCGCATCGTCTTTTGCCCCGGGATCGGCCCGCCGTATGCGCCGTGTTGTCAGCCCGCGTGGGATCAATCGGGGACAATCGCATCGGTGGCTGGATCAGCTACCGCGCGGCAAAGGCGGCCGTGAACCAGATCGTGCACACCGCCGCCATTGAACTGGCGCGCACGCATTCCAAGCTTGCGGTTGTCGCCCTGCATCCCGGCACCGTCGCGACCGCCTTTACAGAGAAGTATCTGGGCCGTCACCCGGCCGTTTCGCCACAAGACGCGGCCCGGAACCTGATTGCTGTCATGGACGGATTGAGCCCGGAACAGACTGGTCAGTTCTTTGATTACTCCGGGGCGGCTGTTCCATGGTAGGGCGGTTGATCCTGATCCTTGGCGATCAGTTGAGCGACAACGTGGCCGCCCTGCGTGCCGCCGACAGGGACCGCGATATCATTGTGATGGCGGAAGTGGGGGAAGAAGGATCTTACGTTCCCCATCATCCCAAGAAGATCGTTCTGGTTCTGGCGGCGATGCGAAAGTTTGCCGCTCGCTTGCGCGATGATGGCTGGCAGGTGGCCTATTCGGAGCTGGATGATACGGATAACACCCAGTCCATTGCCGGTGAGTTGCTGCGCCGTGCCGATCAGTACGGGCTGAGCAAGGTCGTCGCCACGCGCCCCGGCGAGTTTCGTCTGATTGACGCGCTTGAGCATTGCCCGCTGAATGTAGATATGCTGGAGGATGACCGGTTCATCGCGTCTCATGCCGAATTCGAGGCGTGGGCCGAAGGGCGCAAGGCGCTGCGCATGGAGTATTTTTACCGCGATATGCGTCGCAAGACGGGCTTGTTGATGGCGGGGGATCAGCCTGCGGGTGGCAAATGGAATTATGATCACGACAATCGCAAACCTGCCCCGGGGGAGGTGACGTTTTCCGGACCGATGCAGTTTGATCCTGACGAGGTCGTGACCGAAGTTCTGGATCTGGTCGAGGCCCGCTTTGGCAATCATTTCGGAGACTTGCGCCCGTTCTGGTTTGCCACCGATCAGGGACAGGCCCGCAAGGCACTGGCGCACTTTGTGCGCTACGGGCTGGCCCGCTTTGGTGATTATCAGGACGCGATGCTGGCGGACAATCAGTTCCTTTACCATGCGCTGGTGTCGCCGTACCTCAACATCGGATTGCTCGATCCGCTGGAGGTTTGCCAAGCGGTCGAAGACGCGTGGAAAGCGGGCGACGTTCCGATAAACGCCGCTGAAGGGTTCATCCGGCAGGTGATTGGCTGGCGTGAATATGTGCGCGGCATCTATTTTCACGAAGGTCCCGACTATCCCCAACGCAATGGGTTGAACCACACGCGCAAGCTGCCAGCGTTTTACTGGGGCGGTGAGACGCGGATGCGCTGCGTGAAGAAGGCTGTGGCGCAGACCGAAACCGAGGCCTACGCTCATCACATCCAGCGTTTGATGGTCACCGGCAACTTTGCCCTGCTTGCGGGGCTGAACCCGGCAGAGGTGTCTGAATGGTATCTGGCCGTTTACGCGGATGCCTTTGAGTGGGTGGAGGCGCCGAACGTTGTCGGCATGTCCCAGTTTGCCGATGGAGGTGTGATCGCATCCAAACCCTATGTGTCCTCGGGCGCCTACATCAACCGGATGTCGGACTACTGCAAAGGGTGCCACTACAAGGTCAGCGTCAAAACCGGAGACGACGCCTGCCCGTTCAATCTGCTGTACTGGCATTTCCTTGACCGGAACCGGGACCGGTTTTCGAACAACGCGCGGATGGGGAACATGTACCGGACTTGGGATCGGATGGACGCAGAGCGCCGCGCCACAGTCTTGCGCGAAGCCGAGGCGTTTTTGGACAAGATGTCTGCGGGCGAGACGGTTTAACCAGCCCCGCCTGCCAATCAGTGACCGCCGCCGCCGGCCAGACCGACGCCAGACACCAGCGATCCCCATACCTTCAGGCGCAAACCGGCGGCCTTGATCACACCTGTCGCACTGATCACGTGGCCAAGAAAACCGGGCAATCTGTTGGTGTAGGTCTGTACCAGACAGCCGGTCCCGTTCAGCAATATCTCTTTATGTTCGGGGTGTACGAGATCAAAATAGACCAGCATCGACCCACGAGACAGCAGGTTGCTGGGGTCCAGCAGTGTTCCGCTGGGCTGGATCTGACCAGCCGCAATCGCGGGCTGGATGGACGTGACATGGGCAGGCAGCACCGCGTTGGTGAAGGACAGGTTCATGTTGCTGTCACAGGCGACTTCGGCAGGCATGCCTTCGTAAAGCGTGGCCCGGGCCACCTGATCAAACCCTGCGATAACACCGATGGGGTGATCTTCGTCCCGGTCCGGTACGATCACCATGGCCGGGCTCAGAATGAGGCGCGACGCCGGGCTTCCGACCGCAAGGGAAAGCTGGGTAACGGTCCCGTCGGTAAACGAGCGGACTTCGGTCTTGGCCAGTTCGACCCGGGCGGCGTCCAGAGCGGCCTGCGCAGTCTGGCGCTGCGCGGGAATGGTCTGCTCGATATCAAGCTGTGCGAGATCCACCTGCGCGGTGGTTGCGGTCACGGCGGCAACTGCCGAGTCGAAGGCGGCCTGAAACCGGCGCACATCGTCCTGTCGCCCGACATTGCGCTCAACCAGCGTCTGCGCGTTCTCAAGATCAACGGCAAACTTGTCCCGGTCGGATTCGGCCTGCGCGACGCTGGCCTGCGCCACGATCAACTGATCCCTGGCCTTTTGTTCTGCGGCATCAATCTCGGCAAGCTGGGCTTCGGCCTGCGCCACGGCGGCGCGCTGGGTGCTGTCTTCAATCCGGAACAGCAAATCGCCCTTTGTCACACGATCCTGGTTCAATACGGCGACTTCGGTGACAGGTCCGCTGGTTTGCGCAACCACAGAGACCGTACGGAAGGGGACGAGGCCCGAGTAGCTCTTGGGGTGGAAATAAAAGATCGTCAGAAAGAGTGCAAAGGCCATGCCCAGCCACATGAGCACGGCGGCACGCATGTTCCAGACTGTCATCGCTTCACCGCGCCGCTTCAGCTGGTAGTAGCGGATGATGACCGGAAAAGATGTAAACATCAGTTCAAACATCTGCTTTTGGCTCCTCGTGCTGCTTGGCCTCGTGCGCTTCGCGGCTTTCGGGGGTTTTCAGGTGGAAGCGTGACCAGTCTGCCATGAGGGCGATCAGGATCGCGGCAACGGGCAGCAGGATGTTGAAATGCGCCAGCGGGAAGATCTCGTAAAGCAGCGCAATCGTCAGCAGTGTCGGAATCGTCTTGGCCAGCGGGGTACCATGAGATTGGCGTTCAGCCCAGCGGTCAAAGGCAGCGTAAAGCGAAACCAGCCCATAAATCGCCAGCGCCAAAAGGATCAGAACGACCCAGGACAGCTGATCGAACGCATCCGGAGGAACAAACCAGCCGGGTTCGCTATGCCCATGTGTGCCTTCAGTTGCCATGTTGATGGGCCCTCGTTCTTGCTGTTTTTCGTTCGTTACCGAGATCAGTGCGGTTTGTCTATATTTCCAGGCTGCTCTAGGACGTTAGTCGTTATTGTGCTGCGACACAGATGTCGAAACCCTCGATATTCCGGTCTTCACTGATTTTCGTGCTGCACGCCGATACCTTTTGCACACATTCGACGTCCAGCTTGGGGAACTGGCAGGCTGTCATTGCAGCCAGCAGTGCCTGCGCTGCTTCGTCTTCCCATTCGGATCCTGCCGGAACGCCGTTCATGGAAATGCCAAGGGCTTTGGCAATCGGTGCTTCTGCGCCGGCCATGGACCATTCCGTCTGATCCGTTTCTCCTGTCTCGAAAGTCAGAGTGACGGCAAGGCTGGGGGCCTCCAGCACGTCGTGGAACGTGCCGAATGCAGGCGCCTGCCCCTCGCCATGCCAGAGCCGGTCGCGCAGGGCCCGCCCCGTGCTGATTGCGTATTCGACGACCCGCCCGCGTTCGTTTTGAGCTTCGATCTGTTTGGTTTCAAAACCGGCGGGCGTGACAGTGGCCACCGGACCAGTGCGGACCAGATCGGGGCGGTCGTCCGGCACAGTAATCAGCGCATAAACCCGCCCGATCGGGTTGCGATAAAGGTGCAGTCCGTAGCCTTCCCCGTTTGTCGCGACGGCTGCACGCGTTTCAAAACCCTGGATGGGGTCACTGTATTTCTCGATATATTGCCAGTCTGCCAACGCCGGGTCCGCAAGGACAAACAGCCCAAGCGTCGCGATCACGCTTTGTCGCCAAGAGCCGGACATCAGCCGCCATCGCTGATGGCTTCGGTATCTTCCGGGGTTTCCGCTTCGCTCAGAGCGCCGCTGTTCCATGTCCCGGTCGCCTCTTCACCGCTGGAATAGCGCATGGTCCCGGCACCTTGCCGCTTGCCGTTCCTGAACGTGCCCTCGTAAATGTCGCCGTTGGCGTAAGTCGCTACGCCCTCTCCGTCGATCTCACCGCGCATCCATTCGCCCTCATAGACAAAACCCGAGGCCATTACGATTCTGCCGGTTCCGTGGCGCTGCCCATCGAGGAAGTCACCGGTATAGACAGTGCCATCGGGGTATGTTGCCGTCCCGGCTCCGTGCCGCTGCCCGTTTTCCCAGGTGCCTTCATAACGATAGCCATCGGCATAGGTCATGACACCCTGCCCGTGGTTGCGCGCGTTCTTGAAGCCGCCTTCGTAAACGACGCCATTTGGATATGTCGCCTTGCCGGTTCCCTCGATCACGCCCGCGACCCAATCCCCTTCATAGGTTGAGCCATCCGTATATGTGATTTTGCCGGTGCCGTCGGCGAGATCGTCCTTGAACGCCCCTTCGTAGACTGCGCCATCGGGATAGGTCACCCGGCCCTCGCCTTCGATCTGCCCTTCGACCCATTGGCCGATATAGGTATAGCCGTCGTTGCCGATGAAGGTGCCTTGACCGTGGCGGCGATCATCGGCGAACTGCCCTTCATAGACATCGCCGTTGGAGTAGGTGACCCGCCCCTTGCCTTCGCGGCGGCCCGAGACCAGGTCGCCCTCGTATACGTCTCCGTTGGGTTGGGTAAGCGTGCCCGCGCCGTCGATCTGGCCGTTGTTCCACAAGCCGACATAGATCAGCCCGTCCGGCATGGTGAGTGTGCCCGTGCCCTGCCGCACGCCATCTTCGATCTGCCCGTCATAGACGGCCCCGTCGGGATAGGTGATCACGCCCATGCCCTGTTTGGCCCCATCGACCCAGTCGCCCTTGTACTCGTACCCGCCGGGGGATTGCATGACACCTTTGCCGTGGTGTTTGGCGTTGCGGAACGCGCCCTCGTAACGGACACCGTTGGCATAAAGCGCAACCCCGTTGCCGACGATGGCCCCGGCGACCCAGTCCCCTTCATAGGTGCCGCCATCGGCGAAGGTGATCTTGCCGAACCCGTCGGGTTTGCCTTTTGAAAAGCTGCCCTCGTAGACCGAGCCATTGGGAAAGCGCGCCGTGCCTTGCCCCTTGATTTCGCCGTCGACCCATGCGCCGGAATACTCATACCCGTTTGGCAGACGGTAGGTGCCCTCACCGTGTTGCAAACCGCCCCTGAACGTCCCTTCGTAAATTCCGCCATCGTCATACTGTTTGGTCTGCACGGCGCTTGATTGCGCCAGTGCGGTGCCCGGCAAAAGGGCAAGGCAGAAGATCAAACTGCGCAAGGACATATGGCAACCTCGTAGATTCGCGGACCCGCCGATGTGATGCAGGCAGGGGGACCGTAAGACAGGGGACAGGTGTGGGCAATGGCCTTGGCGGAAAGTTGAGGATGCGCCTCGAGCTTGGGCACAGAAGGGGCCACCCGCCCTGTTTCGTCCTTCCCCCGCGGGATTTCTTGAAACAGTGAAGCAGAGGGAAAAAGGTACAGATGTCGCGCGTGGGTTTCCTCGCCCGTGCTTTCTGCTACATCGCGGGGGAGTTTGAAGGAGCGCGCCGATGGCCGATACATTCCGCATCACGCTGGGGCAGTTGAACCCGACGGTTGGTGATATTGCCGGGAACGCCGCCAAGGCGCGCGCAGCCTGGGAGGCCGGTCGCGACGCAGGAGCCGATCTGGTCGCGTTGCCCGAGATGTTCATCACCGGGTACAATGCACAGGATCTGGTGATGAAGGCCGCCTTTCACGCCACGGCGATGGAGGCAGTTGAGGCCCTCGCGGTTGCGTGCGCGGATGGCCCGGCATTGGCCATCGGCTGCCCCTGGGCCGAAGGGACGGAGTTGTTCAACGCCTACCTGATCTGCAAGGGCGGCAAGATTGCGAGCCGTGTTCTCAAGCACCATTTGCCCAATGAAACGGTGTTTGACGAAGTGCGCATTTTTGATGCCGGGCCTTTGGGCGGCCCCTACTCTGTGGGAAACACGCGCGTCGGCAGCCCGATTTGCGAGGACGCGTGGCATCCGGATGTCGCTGAAACGTTGGAGGAGACTGGCGCCGAGTTCCTGTTGGTGCCCAATGGGTCCCCTTACTACCGGGGCAAGTTTGACACCCGCATCAATCATATGGTGGCCCGCGTTGTCGAAACGGGCTTGCCGCTCATCTACCTCAACATGGTGGGTGGGCAGGATGATCAGGTCTTTGACGGCGGCAGTTTTGCGTTGAATCCGGGCGGGCATCTGGCTGTGCAATTGCCCATCTTTGACGAGGTGGTGACCCATGTCGACCTTGCGCGTGGTCCTGAGGGCTGGCGTGTGGTCGAGGGCGAAAAGGCGCAACATCCCGACCCGTGGGAGCAGGATTACCGGGTCATGGTTACATCCTTGCGCGACTATTGTGCCAAGACCGGGTTCAAGCAGGTTCTTTTGGGGATGTCAGGTGGCGTCGATTCAGCCCTTGTTGCCACCATCGCTGCCGATGCCCTTGGGCCGGACAATGTCCGATGCGTGATGCTGCCATCCGAATACACCTCGCCCCATTCCCTGGAGGATGCAGAGGCCTGTGCAAAGGCGCTGGGCTGTCGCTATGACTACGTCCCGATTTCGGACACGCGGGCGGCTGTCACCGGCACCCTTGCACCTCTGTTTGATGGGTTGGAGGCTGACCTGACAGAAGAGAACATCCAGAGCCGGATACGCGGGCTACTGCTGATGGCGCTGTCCAACAAGTTTGGTGAGATGCTGCTGACCACGGGCAACAAGTCCGAAGTGGCAGTGGGCTATGCCACGATCTACGGCGACATGGCGGGCGGCTACAATCCGATCAAGGACCTTTACAAGACCCGCGTGTTCGAGACCTGCCGCTGGCGCAATGCCAACACCCGCGACTGGATGATGGGACATGCCGGTGTGGTGATCCCCGAGCGGATCATCACCAAACCGCCGAGTGCGGAGTTGCGTGAGGATCAGAAGGACAGCGACAGCCTGCCGGACTATCCGGATCTTGACGCGATGCTCGAGATACTTGTGGACCGCAATGGATCGATTGCCGACTGCGTGGCGGCAGGTTTTGAAGGCGATGTGGCCCGCAAGATTGAACGTTTGATTTACCTGAGCGAATACAAGCGGTTCCAGTCCGCGCCCGGCGCGCGGCTGACAAAGGGCGCCTTCTGGCTGGACCGGCGCTACCCGATTGTAAACCGCTGGCGCGACCCAACCTGAGGAACGCTTACACGGGGATGTGACTTGTGCCGGGGCGGTTGGCGGCGTCCATGTATTCATTCATGTCATAAGGTGATGTCCATGCGCTGTGTCCTTCCATTTGTTCTGATGTTGCTCCCATCCTTTGCTCTGGCCTGTGGCCCGGACAGTGACTGTATGATTGGTGAGCGTCACTACCGCATCGCGATGCCCGAGGCGCAGGCAGGCCCGGTGGGGGCGATTGTCTTTGCCCATGGCTATCGCGGCTCGGCGCGCGGCGTGATGCGCAATATGGGTCTGCGTCGCATGGTGTCCGAGATGGGCCTAGCGTTGATCGCCCCCAAGTCGGCCCGTGATGACTGGGACATTCCCGGTGCCCCCAGTGACATGGCATCAACCGGAGCCGCCGAGATCGCTTACTTCGAGGCAGTGATCGCGGATGCCACGGACCGCTTCGGGATCGACCCCGACCGGGTCATGATGTCAGGCTTTTCCGCTGGCGGCATGGTGACGTGGGAATTGGCCTGCCAGCGCCCTGATTTGTTTGCCGGCTTTGCGCCCGTGTCCGGGACGTTCTGGGGTGGGCCGCCCGACACCTGCGCAGCCCCTGCATCTGTCATCCATATCCACGGGACGGCGGATCGTACGGTGCCGCTGGCGGGGCGTCCCATCGGCCCGACCAAGCAGGGCGATGTTCTGGACGTTCTGGCGATGTATCGTGGGTTGGGCGGATTTGGCCCGGAAACGACGGCTGAAGTCGATGAGATGACTTGCGCCCGGCAGGAAAACGCGTCTGGCGATGTTCTGGAATTCTGCACCTTTGACGGCGGGCACAGTTTCTCTCGCAGCTATCTCAGCTATGCGTGGGAGCGGTTGCGCGTTGCGGGCAAGGTGTAGGGCGGAGGACACCTCCGCCTTACAGGTCCAACATGCAGTAAGGCGGACGTGTCGTCCGCCCCGAAGTCACAGCATCAACTGGTAACTGTGCGCTGCATAGCGGTAACCGCCTTCACCGTTGCGCTCCACATAGCCGATGCCGGGCCATGGCATGTGATATCCGATGAACGCGGTGCGGTCCGTGGCCATCATGTCGAGCAGTGTCTTGCGCGTGGCCGCGGCGGCGGCCTTGTCCATGTCAAAGCGGACTTCCCAGTCGGGATGCGCCAGCGACCACACATAGTGGTTGGCAAAGTCCGCGCCGATCACAAGTTGGGTGCCGCCATCTTCCACCATATACGTCATGTGACCGGGTGTGTGCCCAAAGGCGGCCATGGCGGTGATCCCGGAAGCAGGCGAGCCGCCGTCGTCCAGCATCGTGAACTGTTCCGCCAATGGCGCGATCTTGCCATCAAAATTCTCGTTGCCGGTGCCGGACCAGCCGTCGAATTCTGCCGCACCGGTGACGTAGGCCGCGTTGGCAAAGGTTGGTGTCCCGTCGGTCGAGATGCCGCCGATGTGGTCGCCGTGCATGTGCGTGATCACAACCTTGTCCACTTGATCCGCAGTATACCCTGCGGATTCGATCGCCTGCACGGTGGCTGCACCGGACAAGCCTGTATCAAACAGAACAAGCTCGGAGCCGTTGTTCACCAGTGTAGGCGTAAAGAAGAACTGCGCCGCAGTGGTGGACAGGCCTGCAGCGGCAGAAACGGAACTGAATGTTTCTTCGTCCACGTTAAGCCCGAAGATCGCGTGCGGATTTTCCACTGGTCGGGTGCCGGCAAGAAGCGTTGTGACCTCGAAGCTGCCGACTTTGACCCGGCGAAAGTTGGACTGCGTGACGCCCAGCATTGGGGCGGCGGCCCGGGTTGCGGTGGCTGTTGCAGCGGCCAAAGACAGCGCAGCGGCCCCCACAAGGGCAGAGCGGCGAGAGAGTTTGGGTGAGTGTGCCATGAGTGTCATCCTCGTTGTCAGATAGGCCTAACCTAGTGCCGGATTGTCGATGTCACGGCTGATCACGCAAAAATTATCGATTTTTTTGATGCGCTATTGTGCAAGCTGCGCGATATGCGGCACCAGACACTGCCCGCAATGCGTCTGGAGCGTGCGGTGCGGCAAACCTGTTCATCATGCCGTCAGGCCCTCTTCTGCGCTGAAACCCAGCGCAAAACTGGACAAGGCCGTGCCCCTATGACAAGGCAAGGCCAAGTTCCCGGAGAGCACCCCATGACCACCACCCGTTTCGCCCCTTCGCCCACTGGTTACATCCATGTTGGCAACCTGCGCACCGCGCTGATGAACTACCTCATCGCACGCAAAGCGGGAGGGACCTTTGTTCTGCGTATTGATGACACGGACCCGGAGCGTTCCAAGGAAGAGTATGTGGACGCGATCAAGGCTGATCTGGAATGGTTGGGCCTGCATTGGGATCGGGTTGAACGACAGTCACAACAGTTGGATCGTTACGCCGCTGCCGCCGACACGCTGCGCGCCAATGGCCGGTTTTACGAGGCATTCGAGACGCCCACGGAACTGGACCTCAAGCGCAAAAAGCAGCTCAACATGGGCAAGCCCCCCGTTTATGACCGCGCGGCACTGGATTTGAGCGATGCCGAAAAGGACGCATTGCGGGCCGAACGTGGCCAGGGCGTGTGGCGGTTCAAGCTGGATCAGACTCGCATCGAATGGACGGACGGTATTCTGGGAGACATCAGCATTGATGCCGCATCGGTCTCTGATCCAGTGCTGATCCGGCAGGACGGGCAGGTGCTGTACACCATCGCATCTGTCGTTGATGACATGGAAATGGGCGTCACGGACGTGGTGCGCGGATCGGACCATGTGACAAACACCGCGACCCAAATTCAGATCATCGAGGCTTTGGGCGGCACCGCCCCCCGTTTTGCCCACCACTCGCTAATGACCGGACCGCAAGGCGAGGCGCTTTCCAAGCGGCTCGGCACGTTGGCACTGCGCGATCTGCGGGCACGCGGGGTGGAGCCGATGGCGCTGCTGTCGCTGATGGCCCGCCTTGGTGCCTCTGACCCGGTTGAGTTGCGCACCGATATGGCGGCTTTGATTGACGGCTTTGATGTGTCCCGCTTTGGCTCGGCCCCGACCAAATTCGATGAGGCGGACCTGTTCCCTTTGACGGGTCGCTACTTGCAGTCCCTGCCGCTTGAAGCCGTGGCGGAACGGATCGAAGCCATTGGCGTTCCCGCCGATCTTGCGCCTGCTTTCTGGACCGTCATGCGCGACAATATCGAAACTTTGGCGGATCTTGAGGGATGGTGGGCGCTGTGCCGTGACGGCGCTGATCCGGTGATCGAGGATGAGGATCGCGCATTTGTCGCCCAAGCCATTGCGATGCTGCCCGCCGGGCCGTTTGCGCCTGACACATGGGGCGCCTGGACCACCGCTGTCAAAGAGGCGACGGGTCGCAAGGGGCGTGGGTTGTTCATGCCCTTGCGCAAGGCCCTGACAGGGCAGGCGCATGGGCCTGACATGGCGGCACTGATGCCGTTGCTGCAAGTGGTCAAGGCGCGCTGATGCCGGACCGGAGAGGCCAGATTGCAAATCGGCCCTTCGGGGAAAGTCTATTTGGCAAGATGAAGCTGATCTGCCATGGCTGACGCACAGGCCAAGTTCGTTTCGGGTTCGCTTTTGCGTCACGTCACGGTGATGTCACTGACTTCGGCCCTTGGCATTACGGCGGTGTTCCTGGTCGATTTTATCGACATGGTGTTCATTGCCATGCTGGGCAAGGCAGAGCTGGCTGCGGCCGTCGGCTATGCCGGGTCGATCCTGTTTTTTACCACGTCCTTTTCCATCGGAATGGCGATTGCGGTAGGTGCGCTTGTCGCGCGCTCACTTGGTGCCGGGGACATTGAGGAAGCGCGGATGCGCAGCACCCATGGTCTGATCTACGGCATCGGGTTTGGTATCATCTTTGCCGCCTTCGTCTGGTTGAACGTGCCACTGTTTGTTGCCTGGATCGGAGCAACGGGCGAAACGGCCACACTCGCCGAAGGGTATCTGCGCATCATCGTGCCGTCCTTGCCGTTTCTGGTCGTCGGTATGATGGGGGGCGGCATCTTGCGTGCCCATGGCGATGCGCGCCGTGCGATGATGGCCACGATTTACGGCGGGGTCGTCAACGCCGTGCTGGACCCGATCCTTATCTTTGGTCTGGGCCTTGATCTGACAGGCGCGGCCCTGGCGTCCGTTGCGGCGCGGGTGGTGATCGGGGCGACGGCCGTCTTGCCGATCCTGCGCCATCATGGCGGATTTCCACCGCCCAGAGTGGTGAACATGCTGCGTGACTTTGGCCCGTTGGTCGGCATTGGTTTTCCTGCCATCCTCACACAATTGGCCACACCCGTAGGCCAGGCCATCGTGACCCGTTCCATGGCGCAATACGGATTGGAAGCCGTGGCGGGCATGGCCATCGTTGGCCGTTTGATGCCGGTGTCGTTTGCCGTGATCTTTGCCTTGTCGGGGGCGGTGGGGCCGATCTTGGGCCAGAACTTCGGGGCGCAGAACTTTGACCGCGTTCGACGGGGGTTCAACGCGGCGCTGATCTTTGCCGCTGGTGTGATCCTTGTCATTTCCGTCGTTCTTTTTGCCCTGCGCGGTCCGATTGCAGACCTTTTTTCAGCAACGGGGATCACCCGCGATCTGGTGTACCTGTTTTGCGGGCCACTGGCGCTGTTGTTCTTTTTCAACGGGGTTTTGTTCATCGCCAATGCGGCGTTCAACAACCTCGGGCATCCGTTCTATTCAACCGGCATGAACTGGGGCCGCAACACGATCGCCATGATCCCGATGGTGTGGTTGGGCGCTGCCCTGTTCGGCGCGCCCGGCGTGCTGATCGGGCAGGCGCTGGCGGGTATGTTGTTCGGCGGGATCGCATGGGTACTGGCCTTGCGCGTGATCGCGGCCGGTGGGGCAACGCAAGTGCCGCGGGATCAATTCGCGCGAGAGGGGCGGCTTTTGTCCCTACTGAACCTGCGCAAGTAACCGGTCTGTCAAGGCACGTTCGCGCGGGCTGAGAGCCTGAGCGCGGGGGTACAAGGGGGTTGCACGATCATCCAGAACCGGCGTGTCCCAACCGTCTGTTGTCGCAAAGAATGCTTCCGCCCCTGCTTGGCCAAATTCACGGTCAAATCCTTGCACAACCACATCCAGATAGCTGAGCAGGATACGGTGATCTCCACCGTTGCGTTGCCGTTCAGGCGGGACCTGATACGCGGCGATGGTGTTGGCGGGTGCTGCGTGGCTGACGTGGTGTGTGGCATCGATCCGTGCATAACCGCTTTCGCGCTGGTCCAGGGCGGCCCAATCCGCGTCGGGCACAGTTGCGATCAGACCATCGATGCTGTGACCTTGCGCGGGATGGATCGACAGAAACACCACGTCCCGCAATTCGGTGCGCACCCAGACCCGGCGCCATCCGTTCAGAGTCGCGGTCTGGGCCTGCGGATAGCTGTGCGTGGCCCTGTTGACGAGGCTGCCATAGCCAAAGAACCAGGCCGTCATGTGTTGCCAAGATCGGCAAAGTGGGTGGCCACCGCATCCCAGACTGCGTCGGACGAGGCGCTGAGCAGATATCCCGAGGTCATGCCGGCATTGTAGGGCGTTCCGTCGAGCATGGCCGCTTTTCCCCCAGCCTGCTGGCACAATAACACACCCGCCGCGTGATCCCAGCAATTGAGGTGCCCGGACAGCAGAAAGTCCGTCGCGCCAGTCGCCAGCAACCGGTATTCATGGGCCGAACAGCGCAAGGTGCCCACATAGGCAAGGACACCGACTCTGGACCACATCAGCGCACGATCATCCGGAGGCATCAGGCGGATGTGCATGTATCCAGCCAACTGGTCGAGCGGTTTTGGGCTCGCCGTTTTGATCAGGCGTTTGCGACCTGTCCGGGTCTGCCAGACGCTTGGAGATGTGTCGTCCGTCACGATCAGGTCGTCGCCGACGGGGTCGTAGATCAATCCCAGAACGGGTTGTCCAAAGCGGCACACCGCGATGATAGTGCCGAACAGGGGCATGCCCTTGGCAAAGTTCCAAGTGCCGTCAACCGGGTCGATGATAAAGCACAACTCGGCCTCGGCGATCCCCTTGAGCAGGTCTGGCTTTTTGGACACAGCCTCTTCCCCCACCACAAGCGCGTGGGGGAATGCCATCTGCAAACCGCGCGTGATCATCGCTTCGGCGGCAAGGTCGGCAGCGGTCACCAGATCGTTTTCGTCCTTTTTGATGCCGATCTCGCCCGCATCAAGGCTGCGAAAGCGCGGCATGATCTCCGCCCGGGCGGCGCGGCGGATCAGGTTGATCAGCTGCGACTTTTGGGCGGACGAAAGCGGGGCGGTGACGGGCAAGGGCAATTGGTTGGTCATGGCCTGCGCCTTTCATGATTCCGTGGCTGGGGCTGGTTTTGCACGGGCCGGGCGTCGTCGCAACTGCGCTATTCACGCCCGCGCAGAACCTGGGCGGGACGTGCAGCAAGCGGACCCCAGGCAAAAGCAAGGCCAGCGACCAGAGTGGCCGACACACCACCGATGACAATGGCCAAAGCAGAGGGCCATATGACGGAGAAGTCGGTGTCCATGACGAACGTACTGACCGCCCAGCCACCCGTGATCCCGGCCGCCAGAGCCACCGTGCCCGCCGCCAGCCCCAACAACGCGGCGCGGGTGGCAAAGCTGATCAGGATGCGCTGTCGCGTGGCCCCGAGCGTCTTGAGAACCGCCGCTTCATAGGTGCGAGCCTGCGTGCCTGCCGCCGCCGCACCGATCAGCACGAGGAAGCCGGTCAGCAATGTCGCCCCAGCTCCATAAGACGTGGCGGCAGCCAAACCAGCCAGCACCTCGGCGACACGGTCAATCGCGTCTCGGACCCGGATGGCAGTGACATTTGGATAAGCGTTGGCGATGTCGCGCAGGATCTGCGCTTCGGCCCCTTCGCTCGCATAGACGGTCGAGATAAAGCTGTGCGGCGCGCCTTGCAGCGCGCTGGGGTTCATCGACAGGATGAACCCGATGCCTGCGGTGGAAAAGTCCACCTCTCGCAGGGACGTTATCGTGCCGGTGATGTCGCGTCCGAGGATGTTGATGGTGAGGGTATCACCCAGCCCGATCCCCATTTCTTCGGCCTCTTCCGCGGCAAAACTGATCTGGGGGTCTCCCGTGTACCCCTCGGGCCACCATTCGCCAGCAGTGATGCGCGTGTTTTCGCTTGGGGTCTCGGAGTAGGTCAGTCCCCGGTCGCCCTGGAGCACCCAGTGATCTCCGGCGACCGCGCTTGCGGGTGCACCGTTGATCTGGGTGATAATGCCCCGCAGCATCGGGGCGCTTTCGATGCGACTGACGCTCTCGTCACGTTCAAGTCGTTCGGTGTATCCTGCGATCTGGTCGCGCTGGATATCCACAAAAAAGTAGCTGGGCGCGATGTCCGGCAGGTTGCCAGAGATGGCGTTGCGCAGGTTGCCGTCGATCTGGCCGACGGCGGCCAGCACGGACAGGCCAAGGCCAAGGGACAGAACGACGGAAGCCGCCCCTTCCCGTGTGCCCGAGATCGCGCCGAGCGCCCAGCGCAACGCCGGCCGCCCTTTGGCTTTTGGCGCCACACGGCGCGACAGCCAGCGGATGCCAGTGGCAGCGATGGCCAGCAAGGCCAGTGCAAAGGCGATGCCGCCTGACGTCCAGAGTGTCAGCCACCATGTGCCCGAAAACAGACCCGCAAGCCCGATCAGCATGACAAGCCCGAGCGCGATCCACAGCAGATACCGGGTGGCGGGCAGAAGGCGGGCAGTGCCAAGCGCATCTCGAAACAGGGTGGCGGCGCGCACGTCTTCGGCCCGCGCCAGAGGCCAGAGCGTGAAGACAAACGCGGTCAGCAGACCGTAGATCGCGGATTCAATCAGCGGGCCGGGGTAGATGGCAAAGCTGGCAGGGATCGGCAGGCGCGCCTCGATCACCGGCGCCAGCGCCAGCGGGATCAGGGCGCCGAGGGCTAGCCCGATGGCGATGCCAAGCAACGACAAGGTGCCGATCTGGATAAAGTAGGTCTGAAAGATCGTTCCGCGTTCCGCGCCAAGCGTGCGCAGGGTGGCGATCACGCTGGTCTTTTCGGAAAGGTAGGCGCGCACCGCTGCTGACACACCCACGCCACCTACGGCGAGGCCGGACAGACCCACAAGCACAAGGAAAGCCCCCAAACGATCCACGAATTCCGACACGCCCGGCGCACCGTTACGCGCATCTGTCCAGCGCATACCGCTGTTTTCAAAGCGGGCGCTGGCCTCAGCTTCGAGCGTTTCGAGGTCAGTGCCGGGGGGGAGCGCGAGACGGTACTTGGAGTTGAACAGCGTACCCGCCGCCAAGAGTTGCGCATTTTCAAGGCTGGTGCGTAACACGATCGTGCGCGGGCCCAAGGCAAATCCACCCGCCGCGCTGTCAGGTTCGCGGCTGAGTTCTGCGCTCAAGCTGAAGGTTTGAGTGCCAAGGCGGAAGGTGTCGCCGACACGCAGGCCAAGGCGGTCGATCAGTGCGCGTTCCATCACGGCCCCGGGCAGACCGTTTTCCATTGCGAGTGCCTGATCAAGGGGCATGTCAGGCGTGAGTTCGACGGCACCGACCAACGGGTAAAGGTTATCAACGGCCTTGATCTGGGTCAGCCCCCGCTCGGTGCCATCCGGACCATCGACCACGGCCATGGATCTGAAGTCTGCGATTTCCGATACTTGCGTCGCGACCCCGTTCATCCATGCCAATTCGTCTTCTGTCGCGAACCGGTAGGTAAAGTCGAGTTCGGCGTCACCGCCAAGCAAGGCAGCGCCTTCGCGTTCCAGACCCGCTTCGATGGCGGAGCGAACCGAGCCGACAGCGGCGATGGCAGCAACGCCAAGGGCAAGGCAGGCCAGAAAAATACGGAAACCCCGCAGGCCCCCACGCAGTTCGCGGGCCGCAAAGCGAGCGGATGTGGCCAGGCTCATTCGGCGGCGGCCTTGAGGTCGGGTGCCAGAGCGCCATCAGATAACCGGATCACCCGGTCGCAGCGGGCCGCCAGTTCCGGCGCATGCGTGACAAGCACGAGTGTTGCGCCGTGCCTGTCGCGCAGATCAAAGAGCAAATCCATGATGGCGCTGCCGTTGGCACCATCCAGGTTTCCGGTTGGTTCATCCGCCAGCAAAATCTCGGGCCGGGTGACGGAGGCGCGCGCGAGGGCCACACGCTGCTGTTCGCCGCCCGACATCTGGCTTGGGTAATGGGTGGCGCGAGTGCTCAGGCCCACAGCGTCCAATTCGGCCTCGGCCCGTTGAAACGCATCCCGGGCCCCGGCGAGTTCGAGCGGCGTGGCGACGTTTTCCAGTGCTGTCATCGTCGGGATCAGATGAAAGGACTGGAAAACCACGCCCATGTGCGCGCGCCTAAAGCGCGCCAATGCGTCTTCGCTCATGTCGGTAAGATCCTGACCCAGCGCAAGAACCGTGCCGCCCGTTGCCTGTTCCAATCCACCCATGATCATCAAAAGCGAGGACTTGCCGGACCCGGATGGACCTACAAGCCCCACAGTCTCGCCACGCGCGATGTCCATTGTGATACCGTGCAGGATATCGACCCGCCCGGCATTGCCATCAAGGCTGAGTGCTGCATCTTTTAGGGACAGGACTGGATCGGACATGAAGCGGTGCCTTTATTGTCTGTTACGGGGTCATATGGAGGTTGGATTGATATGAGCAAGGCAGCGGGCGCGATTGTTCTGGTTTTTTGCGCGACTGCGGCGTGGTCCGGAGAGGTGACGATTGCCGCCCTCGGCGACAGCCTGACCCAAGGGTACGGCTTGCCCGTGGAACAGGGTTTCGTGCCACAACTGGAGCAATGGCTGCAGGATCAGGGGCAGGACGTGAGTGTAATCAACGCAGGCGTTTCCGGGGATACGACAGCGGGCGGATTGTCGCGCGTGGATTGGACCCTGACGCCGGACGTGGATGCATTGATCGTGACGCTGGGCGGCAACGATCTGCTGCGCGGGATCGACCCCGAGGTCAGCCGGGCCAATCTGGATGGCATTCTGAGTGCCGCGTCCGGCGCGGATGTGAAAGTGCTGTTGGTCGGCATGCAGGCGCCAGGCAACTACGGGCCCGAATACAAGGCCGCGTTTGACGCCATGTACCCGGACCTCGCCGAGGCTTACGGCACGCTTTATGCCGAGAGCTTCTTTGAGGGTCTGGGCGGGGCGGGTACGGACCCCGGTACGCTTGGAGAGTTCATGCAGGCCGACGGTATTCATCCCAATGCCAGTGGCGTTGCGCGGATTGTCGAAGGGTTGGGACCCTTTGTGCTCGACCTGGCCCGTCAGGCCAAGTGAGATGCCGGGCCGGTTTTTCCTGACGGACCCCATGCCTGCTCTGGCAGAGGCATTGGATGTTTCGGCGGGTTCTGTTGGCAACGAACCTGCGCGTCGCAACATTGCGCCCGGTCAGGACATTGTCGTGTTTGACGGGGCGTTATCGCGGATGCGTTGGGGCATTGTGCCGGTTGGCCGGGTCAACGCGCGCGGGCGTCCTGTGATGGAACAAATCATCAATGCGCGCAGCGAGACTGTGTTTGACAAATCCGCCTTTGACGGGGTGGGACGTGCCGTGATCCCGGTGAATGGCTGGTATGAATGGACAGGCGAGAGGCGTAAAAAGACCGCTTGGCGCATTGCAGCCAAGGACGGCGGTTTCCTGTTTTTCGCGGCAATCACGGACGTTTGGACCGCGCCGGGTGGGTTGCGCGTGCCGCAGGTGGCGGCGGTGACGTGTGCGCCCAATGCTGACGTCGCACCGATTCATCACCGCATGGGGGTGCTCCTTGCGCGGGAGGATGTGTCTGTCTGGATGGGCGATGATCTGGAGGCGGCCAAAGCGTTGATGGTGCCCTGGCCCGTTGGTCGACTAGAGATCGCAGAGGCTGGCGATGTCGACTGGGATGGTGCGTGATCCAAAGGACGCTGCGCGACGCCGCTTTATTGATAGGGTTTTGGGGGCTCTGCCCCGTCGCTTTCGCGTTCCCTTTGGATTTCAAACCAGAGAAGGGCGTAGACGGGTGTTGCGTCAATTCAGATGGTCGAAGGCAAAAAAAGGGCGGCGCACGCAAGATGCACCGCCCGTTTTTGGTCTTTTTGAACTCTCTGGTCGTCAGACCAGCGCGATGTTCACAGCGCTTTCGCGACCATCACGGCCTGCTTCGAGGTCGTAGGTCACTTTCTGGTTGTCGGCCAGACCGGTGAGGCCTGAGCGTTCCACGGCGGAAATGTGAACAAAAATGTCTTTGCCGCCGGTTTCAGGCGCAATAAAGCCATAGCCTTTGGTTGTGTTGAACCATTTGACGGTGCCAGTGGCCATCGTCGTAACTCCTAGTTTGTCCTGCCCGCAACATGCGGCAGCTTGGCATTGTCATTTAGATCGATTGACTGAGCCAGTAGGAGCAGTGGGTCGATAGATGATGTAGCACCTATGAAAATGGCCGGTTTTCGCTCCAAATCAAGCTTTTCTCGTAACAGTGCCTGTTTCGGGCGCGTTGCCGCTTCTTTAGGCAGCAGGTCAGATTGACTGTGTTTGAATAATTTTACCAGTTGATAAAAATAATCGACTGTGAAAGCGTTTTGCAACGAAACAGATCTCGCTTTGGAGCAGACATGACGCAATCTCCTTTCACGCCAGGTGTGGCTTCGGGTCGGCTGAGCCCGCCGGAATATGACGCAAATTTTTCGGATCTGCATCCTGCGCTGGATGCGCATGAGGCGCTTGTCGCCGCTGATCGATGCTATTTCTGCCATGATGCGCCCTGCATCACCGCCTGTCCGACGGACATTGATATCCCCCTTTTCATTCGCCAGATCGCGACCGGAACGCCGGACGCTGCTGCCAAGACAATCTTGACGCAGAACATCATGGGGGGGATGTGCGCGCGCGTCTGTCCGACAGAGACCCTGTGCGAAGAGGCCTGTGTGCGCGAGATGGCGGAAGGCAAGCCGGTCCTGATCGGGCAGTTGCAGCGCTATGCCACGGACCATCTGCAGCAGAAAGGTGAGCATCCGTTCACGCGTGCGCCGTCCACCGGCAAGTCGGTTGCCGTTATAGGCGCCGGTCCGGCAGGACTGGCCTGCGCGCACCGTTTGGCCATGCTGGGACATGATGTTGTTGTCATGGATGCGCGCTCCAAACCTGGTGGTCTGAATGAATACGGCATCGCGGCGTACAAAACGCCCGAAGGCTTCGCGCAGGCAGAAGTGGAGTGGTTGTTGGGCATCGGCGGCATTACGCTGAAACATGAAAAAGCGTTGGGTGCCGATGTCACGCTCGACAGTCTAAAGACGGACTATGACGCGGTTTTTCTGGGCATGGGCCTTGGTGGTGTGAATGGATTGTCGGTTGCGGGTGGCGACAAGGCGGGCGTTCTGGACGCGGTGGACTTTATCGCTGATTTACGACAGGCCGGTGATGTGGCCGATCTGCCCGTGGGCCGTGACGTGGTGGTGATCGGCGGTGGCATGACCGCTGTGGACGCAGCGGTGCAAGCCAAGTTGCTGGGTGCCTTGAACGTCACGCTGGCCTATCGGCGCGGGCGTGACCGCATGAACGCCAGTGTGTTTGAACAGGACCTCGCCGCCTCGAAAGGGGTGCGCATCATGACGCATGTTGTTCCCAAGGCCATTCACGGGAACGGTGCGGTGCGCGAGATCGAATTTGAATATGTGAATGCCGACATGACCGGAACGGGCCAGACTGTGCGCATTGCGGCCGATCAGGTCTTGCGCGCCATCGGCCAGACACTTGAGACTGCGGACCTGCCTGATCTGGAAGGCGGAAAGATCGCCGTGAGTGGGGCCGGTCGCACCAGCGTTGCGGGTGTCTGGGCTGGCGGCGACTGCGCCAGCGGGGGCGATGACCTGACCGTGACGGCAGTGGCCGAAGGGCGCGACGCGGCCATGGATATGCATGATGTTTTGATGGGCACGGCGGGGTAAACACCGCCTTACGGGAGTCTCGAAAATGGCTGATCTTACAAGTGAATTCGTGGGCATCAAATCGCCCAACCCGTTCTGGCTGGCCTCGGCACCGCCCACGGACAAGGAATACAATGTCCGCCGCGCCTTTGAGGCGGGATGGGGCGGCGTCGTCTGGAAGACGCTGGGCGAAGCGGGTCCGCCGGTCGTGAACGTGAATGGGCCGCGCTACGGCGCCATTTATGGCGCGGACCGCCGCCTGCTGGGTCTGAACAACATTGAACTGATCACGGACCGCCCGCTTGAAGTGAATCTGCAAGAGATCAAGGCAGTCAAGCGCGACTATCCTGACCGCGCCATGGTCGTGAGCCTCATGGTGCCCTGCGAAGAAGACCCTTGGGCGCGCATCCTGCCGCTGGTCGAGGACACGGGGGCCGACGGGGTCGAGTTGAACTTTGGCTGTCCGCACGGGATGTCAGAGCGGGGCATGGGATCAGCCGTGGGGCAGGTGCCGGAATACATCGAAATGGTCACGCGCTGGGTCAAGAAACACACGCGCATGCCCGTCATCGTCAAACTGACGCCCAACATCACCGATGTGCGCAAACCGGCGCAGGCGGCCAAGGATGGCGGGGCGGACGCTGTATCGCTCATCAACACGATCAATTCGATTACGTCCGTCGACCTCGACCTGTTTGCGCCCGAACCGACCATTGACGGCAAAGGCGCGCATGGGGGGTATTGCGGCCCGGCGGTCAAACCCATCGCGCTGAACATGGTGGCCGAAATCGCCCGCGACGCCGAACTGCGCGGCCTGCCCATCAGCGGGATTGGCGGCGTGACCACGTGGAAGGATGCCGCCGAATTCCTCGCCCTTGGAGCTGGCAATGTGCAGGTGTGCACAGCAGCCATGACCTATGGCTTCAAGATCGTGCAGGAAATGATCTCAGGCCTCAGCGACTACATGGACGAAAAAGGGCTTGGCTCGGTGCATGACCTTGTGGGCCGTGCGGTGCCCAACGTGACGGACTGGCAGTACCTGAACCTGAATTACGTCAGCAAGGCCGTGATCAACCAGGACCTGTGTATCTCTTGTGGGCGCTGCTATGCGGCCTGCGAAGACACATCACACCAGGCAATTTCGATGTCTGAGGATCGCGTGTTCGAGGTGATCGACGCCGAATGTGTGGCCTGCAACCTGTGTGTCAACGTTTGCCCGGTCGAGGATTGCATCACGATGGAAGCAATGGAACCCGGCACAGTCGATCCACGCACCGAGAAAGTGGTCGAGCCGGAATATGCGAACTGGACGACGCACCCCAACAACCCCAGCGCGACAGCCGCGGAGTGAGCATGCACACAACGGTTTCGGGCCGTTGTTTTCAGGGCGTGCGTTTGCCCCGGTCAAACAGCAACGGCGGCCGATGGCGGTCATGACCCTGCGCTCGTTCAGCCCAGGCCTCTGATCCGGGGCCAAAAGGGCAAGGGCGGATTTCGACAAGTCGCTCGGCCGTTTTTTGATGAAAGGCTGGCAAAAGTATTTGTTCCACGGCTGACCCATCACTGTCCGGCACAGTCACGCAAGCCTTCACCACAGCCGTCGTGCAGTTGCACCATCCGGCATTGAAGGGCCAAGTGGTGGACGATGCATCATTTTTGCACCGCCCGCCCCGGTCGGGCCCATTCGTCAGTGGATTACGGCATCATCAGGTCGGGGGCGGTTCGTTCCCGCCACCCGGTCTCCGATAATCAAACCCTCAGTTCCGGCAGACACATGGATGGTCTCGCCATCCTTGATATCTCCGGCCAGCAGCATTTCTGCCAACGGGTTTTGCAGGGCCGACTGGATCACCCGTTTCAAAGGCCGTGCTCCGAACACAGGATCATACCCTTCATCGGCCAGCCATTTCCGCGCGCCGTCGTCCAGGTCCAGGGTGATCTTTCGCGCCGCCAGCCGTTTGAGAAGGCGGCCCATCTGAATGGTCACGATACCGTCCATATCCGCGCGCGCCAGGCGATCAAAGATGATCGTCTCGTCCAGCCGGTTCAGGAACTCGGGCCGGAAGTGCGCCCGAACGGCGTCCATCACGTCCCTCCGCGCGTCCGAGGCATCCGCCCCATCCGGCAGCTGGCTGAGGCTTTGCGCCCCAAGGTTGGACGTCAGGATGATCAGCGTCTGCTTGAAATCCACAGTCCGCCCCTGTCCGTCTGTCAGCACCCCATCGTCCAGCACCTGCAAAAGCACGTTGAACACATCCGGGTGCGCCTTTTCGACCTCATCGAACAGAACGACCTGGTAGGGCCGCCGCCGCACCGCTTCGGTCAGCACACCGCCTTCATCGTACCCGACATAGCCCGGAGGGGCCCCGATCAGCCGCGCAACCGCATGCTTTTCCATGAACTCCGACATATCGATGCGCACCATGGCGCTGTCATCGTCAAACAGGTACTCGGCAACAGCCTTGGTCAGCTCGGTTTTCCCGACGCCGGTGGGGCCAAGGAACAGGAACGACCCCAGAGGCCGGTTCTCGTCATTGAGCCCAGCCCGCGCCCGCCGCACCGCGTTGGCAACTGCGCGCACGGCATTGTTCTGACCGATGACACGGGTGTGCAACTGATCTTCCATGCGCAGCAGCTTGTCGCGTTCGCCTTCCAGCATCTTGGATGTCGGAATCCCGGTCCACCGCTCGACGACGCTGGCGATCTGTTCGGGGCGCACGGCTTCGGAGACCATAACGTCGTTCTCCGCACCTTCAGCTTCACCCAACTTGCGCTCAAGTTCGGGGATCACGCCATAGGACAACTCGCCCGCGCGACCAAGGTTGCCCTCGCGTTTGGCAATGTCGAGGGCGGCGCGCGCCTGATCCAGTTGTTCTTTCAAATCTCGGGCCCCGGCCAGCTTGTCCCGCTCACCCTGCCATTGCGCCGTCATCTCTGAACTGCGCTGGGACAGGTCTGCCAGATCTTTTTCAAGCGTCTCGAGCCGGTCCTTTGATGCGGTATCATCTTCAAGCCGCAGCGCCTCTACTTCGATCTGCATTTGCAGGATCTGACGGTCAAGCGCGTCCAGCTCTTCGGGTTTGCTGTCCACTTCCATCCGCAGACGGCTTGCCGCTTCGTCCATCAGATCGATCGCCTTGTCAGGCAAAAACCGATCGGTGATGTAACGGTGGCTGAGCGTGGCAGCGGTCACCAGGGCGCTGTCCGAAATCCGCACGCCGTGGTGCAGTTCGTACTTTTCCTTGATTCCGCGCAGAATGCTGACGGTGTCTTCGACCGTGGGTTCCTCGACCATCACAGGCTGGAACCGCCGGGCAAGGGCTGCGTCCTTTTCGACGTATTTGCGGTACTCGTTCAACGTGGTCGCACCCACACAGTGCAACTCGCCGCGTGCGAGCGCCGGCTTGATCAGGTTGGCCGCGTCCATCGCACCTTCAGAGGCGCCAGCCCCGACAAGGGTGTGCATTTCATCAATGAACAGGATGATCTCGCCCGCCGCTTCGGTGACTTCGGTCAGCACGGCCTTCAGCCGTTCTTCGAACTCGCCGCGGTACTTTGCACCCGCGATCAACGCACCCATATCAAGCGCCAGCAGCCGCTTGTTGCGCAGGGATTCTGGCACGTCCCCATTCACGATGCGCAGCGCGAGGCCCTCGGCAATCGCGGTTTTACCCACGCCGGGTTCGCCAATCAGCACCGGGTTGTTCTTGGTCCGGCGGGACAGCACCTGCATGGCGCGGCGAATTTCTTCGTCGCGGCCGATAATTGGGTCAATCTTGCCCGCCTCGGCCCGCTCCGTCAGGTCGAGCGCGTATTTCTTGAGGGCGTCATAGCCATCTTCGGCACTCGCCGAGTCCGCCGTGCGCCCCTTGCGGATATCATTGATGGCGGAGTTCAGAGACTGCGGATTGACCTTGCCAGCCTCCAGCGCGTCTTTGGCACCGGATTTCACAATACCCAACGCCATCAGCACCCGTTCGACGGGGACAAAACTGTCGCCTGCCTTTTTGGCAAGCCCTTCGGCCTCGGCCAGCACCTTGCCCGTCGCCTGATCGAGGTAAACCTGTGCGGCGTCGCCGCTGACTTTGGGCAGTTTCGCCAAGAGCTGATCAACATGGGTCAACACGCGGGCAGGATCGCCGCCAGCGCGTGTGATCAAGTTGGCCGCGAGGCCCTGATCGTCGTCCATCAGTGCTTTGAGTAGGTGTTCGGGGGTCAGCCGTTGGTGGCTGTCTCGTGTCGCGATTGTCTGCGCGGCCTGCACGAACCCGCGCGACCGCTCCGTGAACTTGCTCAAGTCCATGGGTCTCTCTCCTTTTACAGCGCCCGCTTTTTCGCGCCCTCAGATAGGCACGCGAAGGTGTAGGCCTTACAGGTAAAAGATGGGTGTGCATGGTCCGGTGCGCAAGACCCGCAGCACCTCAATTCGACCAGAAAACGGATGATCCCTGTCGCGGTTTTCCGGAAATTTGAAAACAGCCTTCGACAAAGGACTCACAGCGTTTTTTTACACCGTTTTACACTGCCACGGCAATTTTCCGCCGAGTCTGTCCGATGTTCAGAGGCATTGGATGCATGTGCGAAATTCGTTAAAGCTTTAAAAACCAACTGCTTAACTCAATTCTCAAGTCAACTTCACAAACAGGGCACGGGGTTGTGACGCTGCGTTCGCAGAACACCCTCTTTTTTTCCAAACGGCAGCGTCCACATACTTATCCACAAGAGCAGAGACATAAAAAGGTGTCAGAATGTATACCCTCCCACTGCAATTCAGAGATGTGATCTACAACGCGGCAAACCAGACCTTCGAAGCACTGGTGACTGTGCACGATGCGTCCGGAGCGCGCCGCTATGCCTGCGCGATCCATGCACCAATCGACATGGAATTTGAGGACGCCGCCAGAGGATTGTCCACTCAGGCGATACGCCGTCATGGCCGCGGTGACCTTGGGTCCATCCTGCAATTCCCGCCAGCGCATGAAAGCGGCCAAGAGACACGGGCGCACTTCGGCTCACACGTTCGCCCGCAAGCGGCCTGAGCACTTTGAGACACCCCGGTTTCACCCGGGGTTACAGCCGCAGACCGTCGAAGCGTTTCCTTGTCCAATTGGGCGTTTTCATTGATGGATTTTGCCCAAATCCTGCCGTATGACCTCGTGACAGCATATCGAGGGGCAAAACATGGCAGATGACCGATTGATCGTGGCGATGGACGTGCCAAATGCCGTTGCAGGCCTCGAATTGGCGGCGACCCTTGGGGACAGCGTCAGTTTCTACAAGATCGGCCTTGGTATGCTCACGGGCGGCGGCCTGGCGCTTGCCAACGAGTTGAAACAGGAACACGGCAAGCGCATCTTTTTGGACATGAAGCTGTTCGATATCGGTGCCACGGTCGAGGCGGCGGTGCGCGGTCTTGCTCAATTCGATCTCGACTTGCTGACCGTGCATGGTGATCCGCATGTGGTACGGGCCGCCAAAGAAGGGGCGGCGGGGTCCTCGCTCAAAATTCTGGCCGTCACAATCCTGACGTCACTGGATCGCGACGACCTCGACAGTTGCCTGATCAAACCGGGGGCCATCAGCGATATTGTGCCCGACCGGGCCGCGCGCGCGTTCGAGGCAGGGGCCGACGGCGTCATCGCCTCACCACACGAAGCGGTCGCGATCCGGGCCCTGCCTGAGTCGGAAAATCGACTGATTGTGACCCCCGGCGTGCGCCCTGCGGGGGCCGAAACAGGGGATCAGAAACGCATCGCGACCCCCGCGAACGCCATTGCGAACGGCGTCGACCACATTGTGGTGGGTCGCCCGATCTGGCGCGCGCCAAGTCCGAAAAAGGCGGCTCATGCCATTCTGGACGAGATTGTCAGCCCTCAGGGCCTCAGTCCAAATCGCTGACAAACAACGTATTTTCACAGTTATCCACGACTTATCCATAGGTTGTATTGCGCTGAATTTTTCATCAACTGATTGTGCCTTAGGCGCAACAGGGCACTCTATATCGCAAGGTATGGATTTCATGACTGTGCCAAAACCCGCCCCGGTGGTAAGTTGACCTTAGGTGATACTCCCCGACGAACCATTTCTTCCTGAGGTTCGTCACCTCCCCCCGCTCGCTTTGCGGGGGGTTCTTTTAAGGGAGAACCCGATTGCCCTGCTCAAATTTTACAGATGCCACACCGGCCAGGTAGTCACCCAGTCGCGGCTTGAATTGAGGGACCACCTTTTCGTGCTCCAGAAAGCCGTCTATAGACATCAGCGCCCATCCCTGCCCCTCGTCCCCAAGCACGATATGTTCACGCGTGTCGGCAGGTACATGGGCCGCAAAAAACCACGATATATCGCCGCTGCTCGTCCCGTAGTCGCGGCCCCAGGTGACACGGACAGGATCAATGACGAGGCTCAACTCTTCCCGGGTTTCGCGCAGCACGCATTGCAAGGGCGTCTCGCCGGGTTCGATGCCACCGCCGGGCAGATCCCAATACCCTGCCCAAAGCAGTCCCGGCGTGTCGTCACGCTGCAACGTTGCCAGTTGATCCCCGACAAACAGCGCCAGTTTTGCACCAATCACACGTCCTGCCATGTTCAAATCCCTTGCCACCCGCTATTGTGCCTAACACGAGCCACAACGCCTGCCCATGTCCAGCCTCTGCCGCGAATGCCTGACTGTTTTTGACACCGCACCCCGCTGCCCGTCCTGCGGCAGCCCGCGCGTCGTGGGGCATCCCGAACTGTTTGATCTCACAATCGCACACATGGACTGCGACGCATTCTATGCCTCGGTGGAAAAACGCGACGACCCCAGCCTTGAAGGCAAGCCCGTCATCATTGGCGGCGGGCGGCGCGGTGTGGTGTCGACAGCCTGCTATGTGGCGCGCATCCGGGGTGTGCGTTCGGCCATGCCGATGTTTCAGGCGCTTAAACTTTGCCCGGATGCCGTGATCATCAAGCCCCGGATGGACGCTTACGTTGAAGCCTCGCGCGCGATCCGGGACATGATGGAGGAACTGACACCCGCCATCGAACCTTTGTCGCTGGACGAGGCGTTCATGGACCTTTCCGGTACCACACGCCTGCACGGCGCCCCGCCCGCGGTGATGCTGGCGCGACTGATCAAGCGGATGCGGACCGAATTGGGTCTGACCGGCTCCATCGGTCTCTCCCACAACAAATTCCTCGCCAAGGTCGCCTCGGACCTCGAAAAACCCCACGGGTTTTCAGTCATCGGTAAAGAGGACACAGACGCCTTTCTGCGCGACAAACCCGTGCGCCTGATCTGGGGGATCGGTCCGGCAGCACAGGCTTCACTGGACAAGGCGGGGATTCGCACTTTCTCCGATCTGCTGAGGTGGGAGCAAACCGATCTGGTCGCGCGATTTGGATCAATGGGGGACCGGCTGTGGCATCTGGCGCGCGGTCAGGACAAGCGGCGCGTGTCCCGCAACACGCCGATGAAGTCGATCAGCAACGAAACCACCTTTGGCGAGGACACAAACGATCTGGACATCCTTGATGGGCACCTCTGGCGGATGGCCGAAAAAGTCTCGGACCGGGCCAAGGCCAAGGGGCTGGCAGGCCGCGTGGTGACGCTCAAGCTGAAGCGGCGCGATCATTCATCGCTCACGCGTCGGGTATCCTTGCGCGATCCCGCGCAGCTTGCGGATACGGTCTACCGGGTTGCACGCGGGCTGTTTGATCAAGTGGGGGATGAGGGGCCCTACCGGCTGCTGGGCTGCGGGCTCAGTGATCTGTGCAGTGCCGATCAGGCCGACACATCAGGCGACCTGCTGGACCCGGACGCACGCAAGCGGGGGCAGGCAGAACGCGCAGCGGATGCGATCCGGGACCGGTTCGGGCACGATGCGATCATGAAAGGACGGGCGCTGCGTTAGGCCCTATTCTGCTGCCAGTGGCACCCGCGCCTGCCCGATTGACGCAATCTCTGCGATCACCGACTGCAAGCGCGCCTGAACCTGCGCAAACCCCGCATTGGGCGCAATCCGGCGTTCGTCCATGTAAAGAGAACGATCAATCTCGACCTGAATGGCGTGCTGATTGCGAGACGGACGGCCATAGGCCTGGGTGATGTAAGCCCCTGCAAACGGTGCGTTGCGCACAACTGTAAAGCGGGCGGCGGCAAAGGCCGCCTCGACCCGGTCCATCACTTCGCTGCTCGCAGCAGCCCCGAACCGATCCCCCAGAACAACATTGGGGCGGGCCATACCGCCCCGTGCGATACCGTCCATCGCCTCATGCGGCATCGAATGGCAGTCAATCAGGATCGCCTGCCCGTGATGTTGATGCGCGCCATCCAGCAAAGCCTGCAACATGTGGTGATAAGGGCGCCAGTAAAGGTCAATGCGCCGTTCCGCTTCGCTGCGATCCAGCTTGCCGCGATAAATCGCCCGCCCATTCGCCACCACACGGGGAATCACGCCAAGCCCGCTCGCAATACGCGGATTGTGACCCTGCCGGCGCACACCTTCGATCAGGGCCGGGTCCAATTCATCAGCACTGCGGTTCAGATCGATGTAGGCGCGCGGTGCACCGGCCTTGAGCAATGGTGCACCTGCATGCGGGGCCGAGGCAAACAATTGATCCACAAACGCATCCTCAGAGGACCGCACAGTCCTTTCATCCAGCACGGTCTTGCGCAGAAACGTCCACGGATAGTCGCGCCCGGAATGGGGCGAGGCAAACACCACGCAGCTTGTGCGTCTTTCAGGGTGTTCGACGTCGTAGGCGACTTTCGGCATGGACCCTCCTGTTGACGATCAACATAGCCCATGAAAGGCGAAAGCCAAAAGCCCTTGATCCTGCCATCGACTCCTTTTATAGCCCCCCCTACCCGACGCGGATTTCCGCGCCCACTTTCATTGTGGGCAGCAAAGATGTGCAGGGCAACGTGCGGGATTAGCTCAGCGGTAGAGCACTTCGTTGACATCGAAGGGGTCACTAGTTCGATCCTAGTATCTCGCACCACCGCATTCCGCTGACGGGCACCGCGCCCCGACGCACCCGACACCGGCACCTGACGTGCCAAAACGCAACCCGGCGCTGCTTGCCGCCAGAAAAATGAGGAAGAAGCGCCATGAAGGTTCGCAACTCGCTCCGTTCGCTCAAGAACCGGCACCGTGATTGCCGCGTTGTGCGTCGCAAAGGCCGCGTATACGTCATCAACAAGACGCAACGCCGGTTCAAAGCGCGTCAGGGCTAAGCCCCAAGCGACAGACTTTTGAAAAGCCGCTCCGATTCGGGGCGGCCTTTTTCATGGGACGGGCTGGATGGTCTCTATTGAAGCCAAGGCAAGGTACGGCGTGCCGACATAAGCCCAGCCCGCTGAAAAACAGACCAAATCACCCAAGAAATTGGCATGTGACATCTGCTTTTCACGGAATCTCCACACCTGCATCTCCAAATGGTCTGAAAACGCAGCGATGCGTGGCATCATCACAAGAGTGGGTTTCGGGGCAAGTCGCCATGCCAGATCTTTTGAACGGATTGTTCTTCAGTGAACTGCTCGTTGACAACGCGGGCGGCGGTGCCGTCAACGTCAACGGTCAGGGCGGCGCGAACAAACAGGACGAATTCATCGAAATCCAGAATGCGTCCGGGGGGTCCGTCAATCTTGACGGATACCAACTCTGGTCCGATCAGAATGGGCTGCTGCACACCTTTGGCACCGGGGATCAGGTTGCAAACGGCGACACGGCAACAGTTGTAGGCACGTACAACAACCCACCCAGCGGATTTTACGGAGCAAACGGGAACAACAATTCGTCATCCGGCAACGGTGGTTTCCTCGAAGATGGTGAGGGTTCCAAGTTCGATACGATCTATCTGGTCGACCCGGACGGGAACTATGTCCAGCTGTCATATGGTGATCCGCCCGTTGATCCCAGTGGCTTGCCCAGCGGCTTTCCGTCCGGAGGGTCACTGCAAGGCGATGGCGAAGCGTTGAACACCAACGCTCCGAATGCAACGTCGATCACCCGCGACGCCGATGGCAACCTTGAAGAAGGAACACCGACTCCCGGCGCGCCCGGGCCTGTCTGTTTCGCATCCGGGACATGGGTCAGAACCGCCAGCGGCAATGTCACCGTGGATGACCTGCGCCCCGGTATGCGCATTCACACCAAGGACAACGGCCTGCGCACGCTGCTTGCCATTCGCCGCGCACCGATCAGAAAATCCGCCTTGCGCCTGAACCCTGCCGTCAGACCCGTGGTGATCCCACAGGGGCTGATTGGCAACACCACGACACTCCGCCTGTCTCCGGCCCACCGCGTCCTGTTTGCCGGATGGATGCCGGAGTATCTCTTCGGTGATGCCGAAGTTCTGGTTTCAGCGGCAACGCTTGTCGGGCACGCGGGTGTTCATGTGGACGCCACGCACAGACAGGTCGTCTACTATCACCTGCTGTTTGAAGAACATCAGATCATCTCGGCCAATGGATGCTGGTCCGAAAGCCTGTACCTTGGCGACGCAGCCGATGCTGTCGTCGGTTTGGCGGCGGGGTGGCAAAAGCAACACGGACTGGAACTGGAGTCACTGTGTCACGACCGATGCGCCAGACGAACCCTGCGTGGGTTCGAGGCAAATGTGCTGTTGACCAGTCTGTTCCGTGAAACTCCGCACGCGAGGACGTGCCCGAAGGTCGCGGCTTAGGTTCGTTCCAATGCCTTCGTGACCTTCACGTCCAGCTTTCAATTGCTATGGGCGGGCAGCTGAAAAACTCAAAGCTTCATTTCCCCCTGCCCTTCACTTGCAG
>JBCBDZ010000019.1:0-32145 GCA_038529225.1 Pseudomonadota bacterium
CTCTCAACACGCGCGCCTGACAGCGATTATGGAGGCGCTGACCCGCGACGCGCGTGACCGCGCCCGCTTTGCCGGGGCAGAGACGCAGGCGCTGTCGCTGGCCGCATTGCGCGCCACGACCGAGGAAACGATGACCCATGACGGCGCGCCGCTGGACGTGGTGCGGGGCACATTGCTCGACACAGGCAAACAGGCCGCCTTTTATCCCGGCGCGCTGCCGGAGGATCCCTCGCATATCCTCGCGCCTGCCAAAGACGGCGCGGCAGCTTGGCTGGATCAGGACTACCAGATTATGCGCTTTGCCCCGGCGCCGCTGACCCTGCGCCCGGGTGACGGGCCACCGCATATGCGCATGGACCGCGCGGCCCAGTTTCTGATCGGAGACAAGCTATGAGCGCGGTGTATCTGCGCCCGGCGCGCAGCACGGATGCCGGCAAGGTGGGGGGCATTCTGTCCGAATTCATCGACACTACGGCGTGGATGCCCCGCATCCACACCCGCGCCGAGGATGTTGGATTTGCAGGGCACATGATCGAACAAGGGTGGGTGACAGTTGCAGAAGTTGCAGGGCAGGTCAGTGGATTTGCAGCACTTGAAAACGACGACATCCAGTCGCTCTACGTGGCCGCAGATGCCCGCCGTTCGGGTGTCGGGTCGGCTCTGATCACCGCACTCAAGGAAAACAAGGCGCGTCTGAGCCTTTGGACCTTTCAGGCCAACTCGGACGCACAGGCATTCTACCTGCACCACGGTTTTGAAATGGTCGAAGAAACGGACGGCGCGGGCAATGATGAAGGGCTGCCGGACATGCGCATGGAATGGAAACGGGTGGCTGAGTGATGGCGCAAAAGGGACCCGTTCTGATCGACCTTGAGGGCGATGTGGCACCGGCTGTGAGTGACGCGCCACCCGTGCCGGATACGGACTTGCCAGCACCGTCAGGGGCGGCCATGCAGATGGCTGCGCGCACCATGGCACGCAGGCCGTCGCGTCTGGCGCGGGCGTTCTGGGTGGTGGCCGGGGCATTGCTTGCCGCAGTGGTCAGTGCGGCGGCCTGGGACTTTGTCACTGGCTGGATCGAACGCTCACCGGTTGTGGGCTGGACCTTTGCCGGCCTCACCGGCGCCTTTGTGCTGATTTTGCTGGGGATCGCCCTGCGCGAGCTTGCAGCACTCAGTCGATTGTCCCGCATAGACGGGCTGCGTCACGATGCATCCCAAGCCCTTGAAAATCAGGACCTTGCGGCGGCGCGTGTCGTCACCGACCGGCTTGTATCCCTCTACAAGGCGCGTCCGGACACCGAATGGGGGCGCACACGACTGGCAGAACTGCGCGCAGATCAAATGGATGCGCCAAGCCTGATCACACTGGCCGAAGATACGCTCTTGTCGCCACTGGACACGGCGGCCGAGCGCGAAGTCGCCGCGGCCGCACGGCAGGTCGCCACGGTCACGGCACTTGTGCCGATTGCACTCGCCGATGTTGTTGCGGCGCTCTCGGCCAACCTGCGGATGATCCGACGGATCGCAGAAGTTTACGGTGGACGCGGTGGCCTCTTGGGCAGTTGGCGGCTTACGCGCGCAGTGATGACGCATCTGGTGGCCACAGGTGCGGTGGCTGTTGGCGATGACATGCTGGAACCGCTGCTTGGCGGCTCGATCCTTGGCAAACTGTCTCGCCGCTTTGGCGAAGGGTTGGTGAACGGCGCGCTCACGGCCCGCGTCGGCGTTGCAGCCATTGAGGTTTGCCGCCCGCTTGCTTTTCAGGCTGGCAAACGCCCCAAAGCGCGCCAATTGGTCAAGCAGGCCCTCGGTGGGCTGTTCCCGTCCAAAACAACCGACACAAAGGACTGACACCTCATGGAAACCTTTGCAGCCGATCTCAATACCATGGTGCGCACGCCTCTCAGCGCAGAACATGTCGCCGCCATGCGCAAGATCGGGACCGTCATCGATGTCAAACCGGGGGAATGGTTCCAGAAAGCGGGAGAACGGATCGATGCGTTTCACTACTTGCTGGAGGGCGAAACCGAGGCGATCAACGCTGCCACTGGCGAGCGCTATGGAAATGCCACGCTTGGGCCGGGACAGTTCTTTGGGGAATTGGCGTTTCTGAATGGTGGACGCACGCTGATGGGCGGGCGGGCTGTTGTTGATACCAAACTGCTCTGTGTGCCACGGGACGAAATGCTGCGGCTGATGTCCGACATTCCGGAAATGTCCGACATCATCATCACAGTCTTCGCCGCGCGCCGGCGCCGCATGCTGGAACGCTCCGAAGGTGGGCTGACACTGATCGGCGGAGAGGTCGACCGCGACGTGCGCCGCATTGCAAGCTTTGCCGCGCGCAACCGTATTCCCTTCGTCGAAGTCGAGATTGACAGCGCCGAGGGATCAGACCTCGCCAATCAATGCCGGATCGACCGCGCACACCCCGCTGTGGTCTTTGCCAAGCATCAGGTGATTGATCCGCCAACCCCGCGCGGGGTGGCCATTGCGCTCGGGCTCGATCTGTCCCTGCGCAAGGAAGACGTTTACGACGTGGCCATCGTCGGTGGTGGCCCCGCCGGCGTGGCGGCTGGCGTCTATGCCGGGGCCGAAGGGTTGTGCGCCGTTGTGCTCGAAGATCTGGCCATCGGCGGTCAGGCGGGCACGTCGTCACGGATTGAAAACTACATGGGCTTTCCCACCGGCATTTCGGGCGGTGACCTTGTCGGGCGCGGCGAAGTGCAGGCGATGAAATTCGGCACGCGATTTGCGATGCCCGTGCGCGCGCGCCACCTTGAACAATGCGAAAAGCGGCTGTTCCACATACAGCTGGACAGTGACGAATGGGTGTCGGCCCGCGCGCTGATCGTGGCAACCGGCGTGCAGTACCGGCGCATGGATCTTGAGAACCTCGAAAAACTGGAAGGCAGCGGGGTCTACTACGCGGCCACGGATGTCGAGGCCCGCTATTGCAAGAACACCGATGTGGCCGTCATCGGCGGGGGCAATTCAGCCGGGCAGGCAGCCATGTTCCTTGCGCGCACGGCGCGGCATGTTCATGTGCTTGTGCGCGGGGAAAGCCTGTCATCGTCGATGTCGGACTACCTGCTGCAACGGCTTGAAAGCCATCCGCGCATCACCATCCATCTCTGCACCAGCGTGACCGCCCTGCACGGGGTCGATACGCTGGACGGTGTAACCGTGCGCAATCGCAAAGAGGGTGCCGACTGGCGCATTCCCACCAAAGCACTGTTTGTCATGGTCGGGGCCGCGCCCAATACCGGGTGGCTGTCTGGACTGGTGGACCTTGACGAACGCGGATTTGTGCGCACGGGTCCCGAGGTTGGTGGGCACTCCCAATTCGAGACATCGCGCCCCGGAGTATTTGCTGTCGGTGACGTCCGTGCAGGGTCAGTCAAGCGGGTGGCGAGCGCTGTGGGGGAAGGGTCGGTTGTGATGTCGGCCGTCTGGGGACACATCAACGACTGAACCCGCCCACGGTCCGAAGCTGCCGTTCTCCGATATCGGAAAACGGGCCGGAACCTGCGTCATTTTCCGCCTGCGCCCGGAGGTCGGGAATTCCGTGCCTTTTGATCACGTCCGTGCGTCCCTATTTTTGGAGTGATCTCAAAAGGGTAAATGATGGAAGCGTTGATTGTTTTTGTGGGTCTTGTGGTTTTGGCCATACCCGTCGGTGTGGTGTACCTGCTTGTCGCGCAGTCGGGACTGCGTCGCAGGGTGGCAACGCTCGAAACGGATATTGCACGTCTGATGGCCGCGCCTCCTGCTGCGCAAGCCGAAAACCGCATGCCGGAGCGGGAGCAGCCCAACGACCTCGCGACATCTCCAAAACCTGCCGAAAACGAGGACAAAGCGCCTGCACAGGCCGCAGAACCTGCCGCAGCCCGGGTGATTGCGGCCCGAAAAGCCGTTGAAGCACCGCCCACCCCAAGCGGCCCAAGCCGCGGACAGATCGCGCTGTCCTGGGTTGTGAACAACTGGTTTTACGTGGTCTCGGCCCTTTCGCTTGCGCTGGCGGGGTTGTTCCTCGTGCAATACGGGGTCGAAAACGACCTGTTCCCGCCCACGGCCCGCGTGATTGCGGCTCTTGCGTTCGGGGCCGCCTTGATCGTCGGCGGTGAAGTCATCCGGCGCCGCTATGGCGACGGGCCGGACCGGGCGACAGCCTATATCCCGTCCGTCTTTTCCGGGGCCGGCCTCGTGTCTCTGTTTGGGGCGGTCGCGGCCGCGCGACTTCTTTACGATTTGATCGGGATCGAGGTGGCCTTTGCCGGCATGGCAAGCGTGGGTTTGCTGGGCGTGGCCCTTGGGTGGATGCACGGCCCGCTGCTGACCACGGTCGGCGTCGTCGGGGCCTTTGTCGCGCCTTTGCTCGTGGGCAGCACGGTGCCGGCAAACAATTGGCTGTACCTCTATTTCGGGATTGTCACGGCAGTTGGTCTTGGGGTGGATACGCTGCGCCGCTGGGCCTGGGTATCTGCGCTGAGTGTTGCCCTTGGCTTTGGCATGGGCTGGCTCACGCTGCAGGGGGGCGGGACAAGCCTGACCGTCGGGTTCCAGGTGTTCGTTCTGGTTCTGGCGGGACTGGCCATACTCATTCCGGCCCGCAGTCTCTGGCCCGATCATGATGGCGTGCTTGTGTCTGCATGGGTGGCGCAGCCCACGGGCGCGCGCCCGGGATTCCCGACCGCGCTTGCGGGTGCGGCCGTGGCCGCCGCGAGCGTTGGGCTGATCTGGACCAGTGGCATCGGCGCGGACGCGTTCTGGCCCGGGGTCTCCGGCCTCGTTGTTCTGGCGGTTGCACTGGCGCTGTGGTCGCTATCGGCACCGGCCCTGCAGGACCTCGCGCTGCTGCCCGCCCTTGGGCTGATCGCTGTCGTGGCGCTGGAAGGGCAGATGGGTGGACCCGTGCTGCGCGCGTTTGAGGCCGCATATGCCGAAAGTGCCGAGGCGGACTATCCCATCGCCGTGACGCTGCTCTGGGCGCTCGGCCTTGGGCTGAGCGCGATTGCAGCAGGGCGTGCCTTGCGTCCCGGCTTCGGGGTTGCGTGGGCCATGGGGGCGGCCGTGCTCGCCCCGGCCATGGCCATTGCGATTGAGGTCACATGGCAGCCCGCGCAGGTCATCGACGCCTATGCATGGGCGCTTCATGCGATGGTGATGGCTGCGGTGATGGTGGCCTTCGCACTGCGCTTTGCTCACGTGGATGGGGCGGACAAGACGCGCGCATCCATGTTTGTGTTGTCTGCGATGGCATCGATCAGTTTCGGACTTGTTCTGATCCTGTCCTCTGCAGCCCTCACGGTCGCGCTGGCGATCACTGTAGTGGTGGCCGCACTGCTGGACCGGCGTTTTGACTTGCCGCTCATGCAGCTGGCGGTGAGTGTCGGGGTGATTGCAGTGGGGGCCCGGTTGATCGCCGATCCGGGATTGGCATGGGCACAAGACGCCCCGCTCTGGGAGGTTATGCTTGCCTATGGTGGTGCGCTTGCCGCCTTTCTGGCAGCGCTTTGGGCACTTGACGGCAAGGCACGGGTGAGTGCGACCGTTATGCTGGATACAGCGGCGTGGTCTACCGGCGGGACGCTGGTGTCGCTCTTGTTGTTCCGGATGCTTGAGCGGATGACAGGCACCGACAACAATTTGACCCATTGGGCCATGGGTCTTTACGCCACGATCTGGCTGGGACTGATGGTGGCGCAATTGCTGCGTTTGCAGGATCTCGGCGGCCTTCTGGGGGTCGTGCGTGCGGCATTGGCGGCCGTGTTCGGATTGATCGGGTTTGGCGCCCTTGCACTCGGTCTGACGCTCCTGTCTCCGCTGTTGAGCGATTGGGGCGGGGACGTGGCGGGACCCGCGATCCTCAACACACTTCTGGTGGCTTACCTGCTGCCTGCCATGGTGCTTGGTCTGGCCGCATGGCGGGTGCGGTTCCGGGTCTTGCGGCTCGGGGTGTTCGGGGTTGCCCTGGGCTTGTCGGCGGTCTGGGCCTTTGCCGCGCTGCGCCATGTCTGGCAGGGCGCGTCGGGTATGGCGCTGTCAAACGGTTTCCTGCAGCCCGAACTTTACAGTTACACCGTCGCACTGCTCGTGACCGGGGCGGCGCTGTTCTATCAGTCCCTCGCAAGGGGTTCGACCCTGTTGCGCCGGGCGGGGCTGGTGGTGATCGGGCTGGCGGTGGCCAAGGTGTTCCTGATCGACATTTCCGGGCTGGAAGGGCTGACCCGCGTGCTGTCCCTCGTGGTGCTGGGCCTGTCCCTGGCCGCACTGGCCTGGCTGAACCGGTGGGCGCAGACCCGCACCGTGCCTGATTGAGCGTGCTGGCGCACGCACATGATGTTTTGCGTCCACCTCTGGTGGACGCGCTGGTGCGAGGCTCTGCCTCGCGCTCCGGGATTTTCTTAAACAGAGAAGCAGGGGACTTGTGAAGCGGTGCACCCCCGTCTAAAAGCCCGCCCATGATGCACGCGATCGTCATTCTGCGAATTATATCCCCGGCGCTCTGATCCCTCTTGCGAGCCGCCGGACAAAGGTGCTTGAGCTTATCGCACCGCCCATGCCATTCCTCGCCCAAAAATGATCTATGAAGGACGCCTCCGATGTGCGCCGATACACCTGAATACAAACACACTCTGAACCTGCCCCGCACCGACTTTCCCATGCGCGCAGGCCTGCCCAAGCGTGAGCCACAGTGGCTGGAACGTTGGGCGCAGATCGGGGTCTATGACCGCCTGCGGGAGAAACAGGGCAGGGAAAGCTTTACCCTGCACGATGGTCCCCCATACGCCAACGGCAACCTGCATATCGGTCACGCGCTGAACAAGACGATCAAGGACATGATCGTCCGCTCTCACCAGATGATGGGCTACGACGCGCGCTACATCCCCGGCTGGGACTGCCACGGTCTGCCCATCGAGTGGAAGATCGAGGAACAGTACCGCAAGAAGGGCCGCAACAAGGACGACGTGCCGATCAACGAGTTTCGCGCCGAGTGTCGTGCCTTTGCCGACCATTGGGTCGGCGTCCAGCGCGAGGAATTCAAGCGGCTCGGGATCACAGGCAACTGGGAAAACCCCTATCTTACCATGGATTTCCATGCCGAACGGGTGATCGCCGAGGAGTTCATGAAATTCCTGATGAACGGCACGCTGTATCAGGGGTCGAAACCCGTGATGTGGTCGCCGGTGGAACAGACCGCACTGGCCGAGGCGGAGGTCGAATATCACGACAAGGACAGTTTCACGATCTGGGTGAAGTTCAAGGTTGTGGGCAGTGGCGATGCAACGCTCGACAGCGCGCAGGTGGTGATCTGGACGACGACGCCATGGACCATGCCATCCAACAAGGCTGTGGTGTATGGCCCCGACATCTCTTACGGCCTTTACGAGGTGATCGGGCGGCCCGAAGAATGCTGGGCCCGCATCGGTGAACGCTATATCCTTGCCGACAATCTGGCCGCTGACGTGCTTGGGCGCGCGCGGCTCGATGATACGATGTATCGACGCCTTTGCGATATCTCGCAGGACGATTTGGCCAAGATCACGCTATCCCACCCGCTGAAAGGTGCCGACGGCGCGGAAGGCCAATGGGACGACATCCGCGACTTCCGCGCTGCAGACTTTGTGACTGACACAGAAGGTACGGGTTTCGTGCATTGTGCGCCCAGCCATGGTCTTGACGAATACGAGCTCTATCGTGACCTCGGCATGCTCGAACAGGTCATCACCTACAACGTGAACCCGGACGGGCGTTTTCGTGACGACCTGCCGTTCTTTGGGGGCAAGGCGATCCTGAAACCCAACGGGAAAGAGGGCAACGCCAACGCCGCCGTTATCGACAAGCTCGCCGAAGTCGGCGGTTTGCTGGCCCGTGGCAAGATCAAGCACAGCTATCCGCACTCCTGGCGTTCCAAGGCGCCGGTGATCTACCGCAACACACCTCAATGGTTTGCCGCCATCGACAAACCCGTGGGCGACGGGCTCGATACCCACGGCACCACGATCCGCGAACGGGCCCTGACCGAGATCGACAACGTCAACTGGACCCCGAAATCCGGGCGCAACCGCCTGCATTCGATGATGGAGGCGCGCCCCGACTGGGTGCTGAGCCGCCAACGCGCATGGGGCGTGCCGCTCACCTGCTTTACCAAAAAGGGCGCACTGCCCACGGATGATGATTTCCTGCTGCGCAACGCCGACGTGAATGCGCGCATCGTTGCCACCTTCGAGGCCGAGGGTGCAGACGCCTGGTACGCCGAGGGTGCGAAAGAGCGTTTCCTAGAAGGCATCGTCGATCCGGATGCCTACGAACAGGTCACGGATATCCTCGATGTGTGGTTTGATTCCGGGTCCACCCACGCCTTCACCTTGCGCGACCGCGCAGACGGGACCGAGGACGGGATTGCGGATGTCTACATGGAAGGCACCGACCAGCACCGCGGCTGGTTCCATTCGTCGCTGCTGCAGGCCGTCGGCACCATGGGCCGCGCGCCGTACCGCAATGTTGTGACGCACGGGTTCACGCTGGATGAAAAGGGCATGAAGATGTCCAAATCCATCGGCAACACCATCGTGCCGCAAAGGGTGGTGGACCAGTACGGGGCCGACATCCTGCGGCTGTGGGTGGCCCAGACGGACTACACCGCCGACCAGCGGATCGGACCGGAAATCCTGAAGGGCGTGGCCGACAGTTACCGGCGCCTGCGCAACACCATGCGCTACATGCTGGGCTCTCTGGCGGACTTCACCGAGGCCGACAGGACCGACCCGGCCGATATGCCGGAACTGGAACAATGGGTGCTGCACCGGCTGGCCGAACTGGATGTGACGGTGCGCGAAGGCTACGCCGCCTTTGACTTTCAAAAGGTGCTCTCGGCCGTCTTCAACTTTGCCACGGTGGATCTGTCCGCGTTCTACTTCGATGTGCGCAAGGATGCGCTTTATTGCGACGGGGATACTGTGCGGCGCCGGTCGGCCCGCACTGTGCTTGATATCCTGTTCCACCGGCTGACCACATGGCTCGCCCCGATCCTCGTGTTCACGATGGAAGAGGTCTGGCTTGAACGGTTCCCCGGCGACGACAGCTCGGTGCATCTGGTCGACATGCCGGAAACACCCAGCAGCTGGCGCAATGAAGAGATCGTCCAAAAGTGGGCCGGGCTGCGCGGGGCGCGGCGCGTGGTGACGGCGGCGCTGGAAGTGCAGCGAACGGAAAAGGTGATCGGTGCCTCGCTTGAGGCGGCGCCGATTGTGTTCGTCGAAGACGCCGATCTGGCAGCCAAGCTGCAATCCGTGCCGTTCGAAGATCTGTGCATCACCTCTCAGATCACGATCACCTCCGATCCGGCCCCGGCCGAGGCGTTTCGGCTGACAGACGTGCCGGGCATTGCCGTGCTGTTTGAAAAGGCCGAAGGGTCAAAATGCGCACGCTGCTGGAAAGTGCTGCCGGACGTCGGATTGCACGCGCATCCTGGCGTATGTGAGCGCTGCAACACAGCTCTGGGCTAGGCGGAGGACACCTCCGCCTTACATAACGGTGCCATGGATGACGAAACACTCAAACAGGCGATCCTTGTGGCCGTGACGTCACGCGGGGCGGGCAAGACGATTTGCCCGTCCGAAGTGGCCCGCACGCTGGCCACTGAATGGCGCGATGTCATGCCGGATGTGCGACGGGTCGGGCAAAGCCTCGCGGACGCGGGCCACATCGCCGTCACCCAAAAAGGCCGACCCACGAATGCGCTTGAAGCCAAAGGCCCGATCCGCTTCGGTCTCCCTGATTCTTCTGACTGAAAATACCACGGGGAGTCGCGCAAGCGACGGGGCGGAGCCCCTGAAACATGTCGTCGCGTAAGAGGCCTTTGGATCATGGTGGGCCACGGCAACGCGAACTGACTTTGATACCGGTGCAGCACTGTCAGTAAAAACTTTGCGGGTCGATATCGACGGCCAGCCGCACCTCGCCCTTCAGACGCACCTGCGCCACCCACTGTGCAATCGCACCCTGCAAGGCGACACCCTTGCCTGCTTTGACCAGCAGGCGCACCCGGTGCCGCCCCCGGATCCGTGCGATCGGGGCAGGGGCGGGGCCAAAGACCTGTGCCCCGACACGGGCCAAGGGGGTCGCATTGCGCGCCAGCGCATTGGCCGCATCAAATACCTGAGCAGCATCCGGCCCACTCAGGATGATGCCTGCCATGCGGCCATAGGGTGGCACCCCTGCTGCCTCGCGTTCTGCGGCTTCTGCGCGCCAGAACCCCTCCTCATCTCCGGCGAGGATGGCGCGAATGACCGGGTGCTCCGGCTGAAAGGTCTGCAGCATGGCTGTTCCCGGCTTTTCAGCGCGCCCGGCCCGACCTGCGACCTGACGCATCAACTGAAACGTGCGCTCGGCCGCGCGCAAATCCGACCCCTGCAGCCCAAGGTCTGCATCAATCACTCCAACCAGTGTAAGGTTCGGGAAATTATGACCTTTTGCCACAAGCTGTGTGCCAATCACGACGTCCGCGCCGCCCGCCGCAATGCCCTCGATCTCTGCTTTCAGGGCGCGGGCAGAGCCATACATGTCCGAACTCAACACAGCGACGCGGGCATCGGGAAACAGCCTCACCGCTTCTTCACCCAGTCGCTCGACCCCGGGACCGACAGGGGCCATCCGGTCTTCTGCGCCGCAGGACGGACATACTGTGGGCATCGGCTTGGTCTCACCGCACTGATGGCACATCAACCGCTTGAGGAACCGGTGTTCGACCATGCGGGCATCGCAATGATCACAGCCCACCTGATGACCGCAGGCGCGGCATAACGTGATCGGGGCATAGCCGCGGCGGTTCAGAAACAGCATCGCCTGCTCGCCCGCTGCAAGCCGTTGATCTACAGCCCTTTTCAGCGTGTCCGACACCCATCGATCCGACGGCAAAGATTCGGCGCGCATGTCGATGGTTTTCATCGCGGGCAAGACGGCAGGGCCGAAGCGTGCCGTCAGATCAAGGCGCGTATACTTGCCGCTTTCGGCATTGGCCCAACTTTCCAGACTGGGTGTGGCCGAAGACAAAATCACCTGCGCGCCCAACAGCGAAGCACGCAGAACTGCCATGTCACGGGCGTTGTACAGCACCCCGTCCTCCTGCTTGTAGGACGTGTCGTGTTCCTCATCCACAACGATCAGGCCGAGGTTCTGATAGGGCAGAAACAGGGCCGATCGTGCCCCGATCACCAACTGTGCCTGTCCTTGTCCGACCATGCGCCAGATGCGGCGACGTTCTGTCATGGTCGCACCCGAATGCCATTCAGCAGGGCGCGCCCCAAACCGGGCCTCGACCCGCTTCAGGAACTCGGCTGTCAGCGCGATTTCCGGCAGTAGAACAAGGGCTTGTCGTCCCGCAGACAGGCACGCGGCAACGGCCTCAAGATAGACTTCGGTCTTGCCGGATCCGGTAACGCCGCGCAAAAGGGTCGTGCCATACGTGCCCGCACGTACCGCCTCGGCCACATGCGTGGCGGCCCGGGCCTGATCTTCGGTCAACGCCTTGCCCGGCAAGCTCGGGTCCAGCGGGGCAAAGGGCAGATCGCGGGGGCTGTCCTCTTCGGCCACGGCGCCTTGTTTGACCAACCCCTTGATGACGGACGAGGTCACGCCCGAAAGCTCTGCCAACTCCTTCAACGTGAAAGACAGATCGCCGTATTCAGCAAGGAACTCCAACACACGGCGGCGCGCATCCGTCATCCGGTCAGGGTCATCCGTGCCGCGCCGATAGACCTTGCGCATGGATGGCGGGTCACCCAACCCCGGCGCGCGCGTGGCAAGGCGCAGCATGGCGGGCATCGGCGTCAGCGTGTAGGCGGCGGCCCTTTCGAGAAAGCTGCGCATTTCTGCACGCATTGGCGCGGCATCAAGCACACGCAAAACCGACCGCACCTTGGCATAGTCATAGTCGCCCTTGCCTGCCCCCCAGACCACCCCAAGCACTTTGCGCGGCCCCAACGGCACTTCGACAAAGGCACCCAGATGACACCCGCCTTCGGGCGCCTTGTAATCCAGTGCGCGATCCAGCGGCTGTGTCGTCAACACCGCCACCAACGCCCCTTCGTCGAAAAACGAGGGACCTGTCATGTTAGCGTCAACATATGTGGGGTTCCAGCATCACCCGCCATGAGGTAAAGCCATCCCAAGCAAACGCCAAGCCATCAAGAGGGGCCTGAGATGAAATTCTTTGTAGATACCGCCGAGATCGACGCCATCGCCGAGTTGAACGCTCTGGGCATGGTCGACGGTGTGACCACCAACCCATCCCTGATCCTGAAATCGGGTCGTGACATCATGGAGGTCACGAAAGAGATTTGTGACCTCGTCGACGGCCCCGTCAGTGCAGAAGTGGTCGCGCTTGAGGCCGATGCAATGATCGCCGAAGGGCGCGAGCTGGCCAAGATTGCCGACAACATCACCGTGAAACTGCCGCTCACATGGGACGGGCTCAAAGCCTGCAAGGTGCTGTCGGGCGAAGGCAAAATGGTCAACGTGACACTGTGCTTTTCCGCCAATCAGGCGCTGCTGGCGGCCAAGGCAGGGGCAACATTCATCTCTCCGTTCATCGGGCGACTTGATGACATCCACATCGATGGCCTTGAGCTGATCGAAGATATTCGCACCATCTACGACAACTACGGGTTTGAAACGGAAATCCTCGCCGCGTCTATCCGTTCCGTAAATCACGTGCAGGATTGCGCGCGCATCGGGGCGGACGTGATCACGGCGCCCCCGGACGTGATCAAAAAGCTGGCAATCCACCCGCTGACCAATGCGGGCCTTGAGCAGTTTATGAAGGATTGGGCAAAGACGGGCCAGAAAATCCTGTAAGAACAGTCATTTCCGACCCGCTAAGACAACGCTCTCAGAGTCCCGAGCTCCCGAAGGATACCCGGAAGCTCGGGTCCGTGAGTGGTCCGCTGCGTTGTGGTCGTCTCTTTTTCCATATCGCTCGCGGCAGGGTTGAAATCACGGGGAGAAATCCGCGCGTCTTCCCCATCCTTGACGCCGATGCGCAACAACCGGCCCAAAAGCGCAAAGTTTTTCCTATCAAAGGGCAGATTTCTCGGGGTGCTCGTGTTACATACGCGCAAACTAGAACGAGTAAGGTATGAGCAGCCAACCCGATATTGATGACGCCTTGAGAGAGGCGATTATTTCCCGTCCTGATGTGATTCTGGACGACACGGATCTCATGCACGCGCTGATTGCAGCCAACGAAAAGTCCATGGGCGGGAATATTGTCGATCTGCGCGGCCTCGCGATGGAGCGTCTTGAAGCCCGCCTTGACCGGCTTGAGGATACACATCGCTCCGTGATCGCGGCCGCCTACGAAAACCTTGCAGGCACCAATCAGGTGCACCGCGCAATTCTGCGCATGCTCGACCCGCTGGAATTTGAAACCTTCCTGCGCGATCTGGGTGGCGAAGTCGCCGAAATTCTGCGCGTGGACGAGATCAGGCTGGTGCTCGAGTCGGTGCAAAACGACAACGACCCGGCCATCAAGCGTCTGGGGGATGTCCTGAATGTAGCTGAACCCGGGTTCATCCACAGATATCTGTCCCAAGGGCGTGGCGGCGCGGTGCGTCAGGTCACCTTGCGTCAGGTGCAAACCGCCGATCCTGCAATCTATGGAGAGACCAGCGACTGGATCCGGTCCGAAGCTTGCCTGAAGCTTGACTTTGGCGACGCGCGCCTACCCGGTCTTCTGGTTCTCGGGGCAGAGGATCCGCATATGTTCGGACCTCAGCAAGGCACTGATCTGCTGGCCTTTTTCACCGGCGTGTTTGAGCGCGCGATGCGGCGTTGGTTGGGATGACCATGATCTCCCCTGCGGCACGCGATGCGCTGGAACAGTTTCTGGCCCATCAGCAAGCGATCAAGGGGGCAGCGCAGAACACGATGATCGCCTATGGGCGCGACGTCACCGAGTTCCTCGCCTTCATGACGGAGCATTCGGGGCAGACCCAAGGCCTTGGCGCATTGGCGCGGATCAGCACGCAGGACATGCGGGCCTGGATGGCGCGCACCCGCAGCGGTGGTGTCGGTCCCCGATCGTTGGCGCGCAAGCTGTCCGCGGTCAAGGCGTTCTACAAATGGCTCAGCATGCGCGAGGGTTTCGAACCGACGGCCGTCCTGTCCACCCGTGCGCCGAAATTCACCAAAAAGCTTCCTCGCCCGGTCTCCGAAGAGGCGGCGCGCGATCTGCTCGACATAGCCTCCCTGCAATCGGACAAACCCTGGGTGGGTCTGCGCGACACTGCGGTGCTGACGCTGCTGTGGGGATGTGGGTTGCGGATTTCCGAGGCGCTGGCGCTGACTGGGCGGGATGCCCCGCTGCCTGAAGTCATGCGTATCACCGGCAAGGGCGGCAAGGAGCGGATCGTGCCGGTCATCGATGCCGCGCGGCGTGCGGTCGATGCCTACACCGCCGCCTGTCCATACGATCTGGATGCAGAAGGGCCTCTGTTTCGCGCCATTCGTGGCGGTGCGCTGGCGCCGCGTGCCATCCAGAAGGTCATGGCACAGGGCCGTATGCAACTGGGTCTGCCCGCATCCGCCACGCCGCACGCGATGCGCCACAGCTTTGCCACCCATCTGCTGAATGCGGGCGGGGATTTGCGCGCGATACAGGAATTGCTCGGGCATGCCTCTTTGTCCACAACCCAGGCCTATACGGCTGTCGATACGGTGCGATTGATGGACGTTTACGCCCGCGCGCACCCCAAGGCCTCATAGGCAAGGCCCGCCTGGCCACAAACACACCTAAATATGAGCCACTGACGTCGGGTTTGCATTTGCAACCTGCGCCGTGATGGATCATGACAGTTCGATGACCATTCAACTTCGTGCTTTATGTGTCCACCTATTCACCGCGACGGGTGCTGTGTTTGCCATGCTCGCCATGCTGGCCGCCGTCGAGGCCAAGTGGGACCTGATGTTCCTCTGGCTGGTCGTGGCCTTTGTCGTAGACGGAATCGACGGGCCCTTGGCGCGAAAATACGATGTCACGACGAACGCACCCGAGTTTGATGGCGTCCTGCTGGACCTGATCATCGATTACCTGACCTATGTGTTTATTCCGGCTTTTGCGTTGTTCTCCTCCGGATTGATGGATGGCTGGACAGGCTGGGTTGCGATCATCCTGATCACCTTTGCCTCGGCACTCTACTTTGCGGACACGCGGATGAAGACCAAGGACCAGTCCTTTTCCGGGTTTCCGGGATGCTGGAACATGGTGGTTCTGGTGATTTTTGCGCTCGAGCCCAATTTCTGGGTCTCTCTGGCACTGGTCAGTGTGTTGGCGGTGGGCATGTTCCTGCCGCTCAAGTTCGTGCACCCTGTGCGCACGCGGCGCTGGCGCAGCGTCACGCTGCCTATGGCGCTGGCATGGACGTTCTTTGCGGGTTGGGCCGCTTGGGTGGATTTTCATCCTGAAAGCTGGGCGCATTGGGGGCTGGTGGCAACGTCGGTGTATCTGGTGTTTGCCGGCATTGCACAGCAACTGATCCCGCAACGCTAGGGCTGGGCCGTTTATTGCTTCGCAAAACAGCCGGTGTTCAGATCAGGAACCCGCCCGCACCTTCATGGCGCAGAAGGGCCACTTTCGTTTCGACACCGCCCGCACCGGAAAAGCCGGTCAAGCCCTTGGCGCCCATGACCCTGTGGCAGGGGATGATGATCGGAATGGGATTGCCGCCGCAGGCCTGCCCGACGACTTGTGCGGGGATGCCCAGCTGTTTGGCGATGTCGCCGTAGGTGCACGTCTCTCCAAAGGCAATCTTTGACATGGCCGCGCACACGTCGCGCTGCACCCGCGATCCATTCACACGCAATGGCAGATCAAACGCCTCGCGCGTGCCGGCGTCGTATTCCGCCAATTGAGCAATCGCGGCATCCAAAACATCCGCACTGTCCGCCCGTCCCGAGACGCCCCATGTCAGCCTGACAATCGCGCCGTCTTCTTCGCCGACGGTGAGCGTTCCGAATTGGGTCGTGATGTCTTTCATTCGCATGGATGCCGTCATGGCGCAGACCCGGCCTGCGGCGCAACCCGAAAGCTGCGCGAACGACCTGTGCGTGCGCGATGCGCCTTATGTGCGCTTTGGTCACTCGCCAGACCCCGGCAAAGGGCGTAAAGCAAATGACATGACCCGCTACGTCCCCCTTGCCGAGGCCAGTGATCTGCCGAAATGGCGTCGCCCCAAGGCGCTGTTATTCCTGATGGCCTTTGCCATGCCGATTGCGTTTTCCGTGTGGCTGGCCCTGCTGAACAATTTTGTGGTCGAAGCCGCAGACTTCGACGGGCGTGACATAGGGTTGCTGCACGCGATCCGCGAGATACCCGGGTTTCTGGCTGTGGGTGTGATCGTTGTGATCATGTTCATGCGCGAACAGGTGCTTGGGTTGATTTCGCTGGTCATGCTGGGCCTTGCCACGGCCTTGACCGCCCAGTTTCCCGAACTGACGGGCATCCTGATCCTGACCTTCATCTCTTCGGTCGGCTTTCACTACTACGAGACGGTGAACCAGTCACTGCAACTGCAATGGCTGACCAAGGCCGAAGCGCCGCAAATGCTTGGCTGGCTGATGGCCGCAGGGTCGCTGGCGACCTTCCTCGTCTATTTCGTCATCATGATCCTGTGGGAGCCATTGGGGCTGACCTACAACACCGTCTACATGGTCGGGGGTGGCATCACGGCCGGAATCGCCATCTTGGCCATGATCGCCTATCCCCAGTTCGAAGCGCCCCATCCGCAACTCAAGACCTTTGTGCTGCGCCGCCGCTACTGGCTTTATTACGCACTGCAATTCATGTCCGGCGCGCGGCGCCAGATTTTCATGGTCTTTGCAGGCTTCATGATGGTCGAGAAGTTCGGGTTTGAGGTGCACGAGCTCACCGCGCTTTACCTGATCAACCTTGTTGTCAACATTCTGGTCGCACCCCTTCTGGGCCGCATCGTGGCCCGCTACGGCGAACACAAGGCGCTGATCTTTGAATATACCGGCCTTGTCGTTGTGTTTCTTGCCTATGGTGGCGTGTATTTCATGGGTTGGGGGCTGATGGTGGCGGCCACGCTCTATGTGCTGGATCACATCTTTTTCGGCCTCGCGCTGGCGCTGAAAACCTATTTTCAGAAGATCGCCGACCCGCAGGATATCGCGCCTACTGCCGCCGTCGCCTTTACGATCAACCACATCGCGGCCGTGACCTTGCCGCTGCCACTGGGTCTGCTCTGGCTGGTCTCTCCGGGGGCAGTTTTTTTTCTGGCGGCGGGCATGGCGGCAACCTCGCTCTGCCTTGCCCTCCTGATCCCGCGCCACCCTGAGCCGGGGCGCGAGACCCGTTTGGCGGCACCTCTGCCTTCCCCGGCGGAATAGGATGTCCGAAGGGCGCTTTCTGACAGGCTCGACCATGGGTCACGTCGTGCGCATGACTGCGACGGGAGCCTTTGGGATCACCTTTGTCTTTCTGGTCGATGCGGCGAACCTGTTGTGGATTTCGCAACTGGGTCAGCCGCAACTGGTGGCCGCCATCGGCTTTGCCTACGCAATCCAGTTCTTTTCGGTGTCTTCCGGCGTCGGATTGATGATCGCGGCGACGGCATTGGTATCGCGTCGGATCGGGGAAGGAGACCGCGCCGCCGCCCGCCGTCAAGCCGGGGCGGCCATCGCCATTTCCTGCACCATTCAGGGCCTAGTCGCCCTGATTGTGGTCGTGTTGCGTCACGACCTTGTGGCCCTTGCCGGAGCAAGTGGCGAAACCGCCGCACTGTCGGCGCGGTACTTGCTGCACACGGTGCCCTCACTTGTGCCCATGGCGGTCGCGCTGGCCGCCTCTGGCACGTTGCGTGCTGAAGGGCTTGGGGCCAAGGCCATGTACGTGACCTTGTGTTCGGGCGCTGTGCTGATGGTGCTGGACCCGATCTTCATCCTTTATTGGGAGATGGGGCTGGACGGCGCGGCCCTTGGGCTGGTGCTGTTTCGGTTTTCGCTGATGGGGCTTGCGCTGTTCTTCGCGGCCTACCAGCACGATCTGATCGCGTGGCCCGACTGGGCTGGGGTCGCAGATACGTTCCGTCCCTATATGGCGGTGGCCCTGCCAGGCATTGCCACGCAAATGGCAACGCCCGCAGGCAACTATTTCCTGACCATCGTGATGGCGCCTTTTGGCGATGACGCCGTGGCTGCATGGGCGGTGGTCGGTCGGCTGACCGTCCTTGCCTTTGGCGGTATCTTTGCTCTGTCGGGGGCGATTGGCGGCATTTTCGGGCAAAACCTCGGGGCCGGGCGATATGACAGGCTGCGCACAACCTACCGCGACTCGCTCATTTTTTGCGCGATCTATACCGTCGTGACATGGGGGGTGCTTCTGGCGGCCACGCCGCTTGTGATCGACGCGTTTGCGCTGACCGGGCAAGGTGCCGACGTGTTGCGTGCGTTCACCTTCGTGGGGACCGGGGCGTTCATCTTTCTTGGGGGGATGTTCGTTTCGACGGCGGCCTTTAACAATCTGGGCAAGCCCGCGTGGTCGACGGTACTGGGCTGGATCAAGGACGGGGTACTGAGCTGGCCACTGGCGACGCTGCTCGCCGCCAGTTTCGGCGCGACCGGGGTTATCTACGGGCAGGCTGCTGCAGGGGCCTTCATGGGCGCACTTGCGGCACTTTGGGGCTGGCGGTATGTGGCGAGCCTCGGACCAGAGACGGACGTCTCTCCTCCGCCGCCTCGCCCATGGCCCAACGCTGACAGATATCGGAGCCGCTGATGCCCACATGGACCGCCCTCACAACTCTCATGGGCAAGCCCGACGCCGAACGGCTGGGTGCTGCGCTCGAAGAGCTGAACGAAGCCCCCACCGGCATTGGCGTGTTCGAAGTCGAGGATGGATCGGGACTTTGGGAGGTGGGCGCCTATTTCACGGACGCCCCGGACGACACCGCACTGATGTTGCTGGCCAAAGCGTTTGGGGCCAAACCGTTTCAGGTCTCGCAACTTCCCGAAACGGACTGGGTCGCGCATGTGCGCCGCGAATTGGCGCCCGTCGAAGCGGGGCGGTTTTTCGTCTACGGCAGCCATGACGCGGACAAAGTGCCAAAGGACAAGTTCCCCCTGCTGATCGAGGCGGCGATGGCCTTTGGCACCGGGCATCATGGCACGACACTGGGTTGCTTGCGCGCCTTGGATCGACTGGCCGATTCCGGCTTTGTCGCGCAGCGCGCTGTCGACATTGGCTGCGGCACTGCGGTTCTGGCCATGGGAGCCGCTGCGATATGGCCCGCACCCGTTCTGGCCAGTGATATTGATGCACAGGCCGTTGAAGTGGCCCAAGCCAATCTGGCGGCCAACAGCATGTCCGACCGTGTCAGTGTTCTGGAGGCGGCAGGGTTCGATCACGCTGGCCTTGCCGGACCTTTTGACCTGATTTTCGCCAACATCCTGAAAGGGCCGCTGATCGCGTTGGCGCCAGACCTGTCTGAGCGACTCGATTCTGGTGGATACGCGATTTTGTCCGGGATCCTGAATGAGCAGGCAAACGCTGTGGTTGAAGTTTACACCCGGTGCGGAAACAGTGTCGTTCATCGGGACGTTATTGGTGATTGGACCACTTTGACATTGCAAAAAAAGCCATAATTCCCTTATGTTTTCAACGTATTTGCGGCGTTTGCCCAGATTTTGCCACAATTCGGATGCAGTTTGGTCATCTCGACGGTGGGGGCCGTTTTGAGTGTTTACCGAGGCTGTAATGCGAGACTCGCAAGCTGATTTTAACAAGCGCCTCTCGGTGCTGGGCCGCAAACATCAGGCCATGTCCCGAGGGTTCACCACCGTTATGCGTTCGGATGGGCTGATTGTTGTCAGGCCAAACCGAGCGTTGCGCCGTGGGTTTCCGATCAAGGGCCTGCTCGCCCTTGTGCTCGGTTTTTTTGTGTTCAAGGCAATTATGGTCTCATCGCTAAGTGAGATCACCTACAACGAGCGTGTGGCCAAGCTGAAACAGGGCGGCGCGTTCGAACAAGGCGGGGCATGGCTGATGCAAATCGATCCTGTCACGGCCTACCTTGCGGGATTCATCGAGCCCTTTATTGAATAGTACTTTGTTTTAAGTGAAGCGGTGACGCTTCAAATAAGAAAGCCGCGAGCCCTGTTCGGGTCTCGCGGCTTTTGCCCCTTTCAGAGCATGTATCGCATTCTGCTTCGGTTTAGTGGCCGTTTGCCACATCGTCGATATCGCCACGGACGAGGCCGATATCTTCCAGTTCACGGTCCGTCAAAGTGTTCAGCGCATTGCGTGTCACGCGTGCGTCGTTCCATGCGATCACTTGAGCGACCAGGCCGGAAAAGAACCCTTTGACGTGGCCTGCAACTGGGGCAGTGCCATAAGCGGGGCGGGTGGTGTCGAAAGATGCCATTGTGCAGTCCTTTTTGTTTGTCAGAGCCGAACTGTTCGGCGTTGTGCTGCGCATTTAGGCAGCTTGAGAACGTTCGGCAAGGATGGAAAAGTCATACGTGCCATGCACAAATTGCATAGCCCGAAATCAACGTTAACGCTCTGTATATTATGAGAAAAATTAGGTCGGCTACATGTCGATTTTCGACGTTTCCAAGCCGTTTTTGACCCTCTTTTTCGAAATCTGTCGCAGTCAGAACAGCCGGGTGTCGCAATCAGATGTGGGCTGTTAACACTTGGCGCATGTTCGCCTTTCGTGCTAATCGTGAAAAAAGCCGTAAGGCGTGCGAAAAACGGGCGGTAGATCATGCGTATTTTGGGAATTGATCCAGGCCTGAGGCATATGGGCTGGGGAATCATTGACGCGGACGGGCCCAGATTGCGTCATGTGGCCAACGGTATTTGCCACTCGCGCGGGGACGATCTGTCACTGCGCCTCCTGTCCCTGTATGACCAACTCCGCGAGGTGATCTCCACCCACCAGCCCGACGCAGCCGCCGTCGAGCAGACATTCGTGAACAAGGATGGTGCAGGGACCTTGAAACTGGGTCAGGCACGCGGCATTGCACTGCTTGCACCGGCGCGTGCAGGCCTCAGCGTTGGGGAATATGCCCCCAATGCAGTGAAAAAGACGGTTGTCGGGGTCGGCCATGCAGACAAAGTGCAGGTGGCCCACATGGTCCGCATACAGCTTCCGGGCGTCCAGATCGCCGGGCCTGATGCGGCCGACGCGCTGGCGATTGCGATTTGCCATGCCTATCACGGTGCAGCTGACGCCACCACCGGGCTGGCGGCGGCTGTTGCACGGGCAAGCACATGATTGGCAAGCTGACAGGGCGGATCGACTATCGGGCGAGCGATCACATCCTGCTTGATGTGGCTGGGGTGGGTTACCTCGTCTACTGTTCGGACCGCACATTGGCGACGCTGCCTGGTGCCGGGCAGGCCTGCGCCTTGTTCACAGATCTGGTGGTGCGCGAAGACCTGATGCAACTGTTCGGCTTTCCGACACTGGCTGAAAAGGAATGGCACCGGCTTTTGATGTCGGTGCAAGGCGTCGGGGCCAAGGCGTCCTTGGCCATCCTCGGCACACTTGGCCTGGACGGCGTCAGCCGCGCCATTGCACTGGGTGACTGGAATGCGGTCAAAGCGGCCAAAGGCATCGGCCCGAAGATCGCACAGCGCATTGTGCTGGACCTCAAGGACAAGGCACCCGGTGTCATGGCCATGGGCGGCACCACGGCCCAAGCGAGCGGAGAAGCGCCTGTATCGGTGCCGGACACCGAAGTTGTCGAACCGATGGCCGTTTCGGCACCTGCGTCCTCTGCACAGGCTGACGCCCTGTCGGCGCTTGGCAATCTCGGCTACAGCCCTTCAGACGCCGCCGCTGCCGTGGCGCAGGCCGCAGGAGACGCTCCGGACGCAGACACGCCGGCGCTGATCCGTGCAGCCCTCAAACTGCTCGCACCGAAAGGGTAGGAGATGACGGACGGTTCAGATCCCACACTGCGCGCCGCGCCGCTGCCCGAAGACGATGCCACTGCCATTGATCGCGCCCTGCGCCCTCAGATGCTCGACGACTTTGTCGGGCAGGCCGAGGCCCGGGCCAACCTGCGGGTGTTTATCCAGTCTGCACGCCAACGTGGCGAGGCGATGGACCACACCCTGTTTCACGGGCCCCCCGGTTTGGGCAAAACCACGCTTGCCCAGATCATGGCGCGCGAGTTGGGGGTAAACTTTCGCATGACGTCCGGACCCGTGCTGGCACGCGCCGGTGATCTTGCCGCGATCCTCACCAATCTCGAGGCCCGCGATGTTCTGTTCATCGACGAAATCCACCGCCTCAACCCTGTGGTCGAAGAGGTGCTGTATCCTGCCCTCGAAGATTATGAACTGGACCTTGTGATCGGCGAGGGACCTGCGGCGCGCACCGTGCGGATCGAGTTACAGCCCTTTACGCTTGTGGGTGCAACGACGCGGATGGGGCTGCTGACCACACCGTTGCGTGACCGGTTTGGCATCCCGACACGGCTGCAGTTCTATACCGAAGATGAACTGTTCACGATTGTAGAGCGCAACGCGCGCAAACTGGGCGCACCTGCGGACGAAGGCGGTGCGCGCGAAATCGCGCGGCGCGCCCGCGGGACGCCGCGTGTGGCGGGACGCTTGTTGCGCCGGGTCGTGGACTTTGCCGTGGTCGACGGGGACGGGCGCGTGACCAAAGAGCTTGCAGATGCCGCTTTGACCCGGTTGGGCGTTGATCATCTGGGTCTTGATGGCGCCGACCGGCGGTACCTGACCCTGATGGCCGAGCATTATGGTGGCGGTCCTGTCGGTGTGGAAACCCTCAGTGCGGCGCTGAGCGAAAGCCGCGATGCCCTTGAAGAGGTGATCGAGCCCTACTTGTTGCAGCAAGGTCTGATCCAGCGCACGCCGAGGGGCCGGATGCTGGCGGCGCGGGCATGGCGGCATTTGGGCCTCGAGGCCCCGAAATCTGACCGAGACTTGTTTGACTGAGGCCTTCACCACATGACCGCCGAAGAGATCGAAGCGCTGTTTGTACGCGAGAGTGGGGATTATGCGTTTGCCCGCTGGGGCAGACCGCTCGCGCCCGTTGTGTTTGGCGTTGAGGATGAAACACTGGGTGTCATCAAAGGGGCGATTGAGGCCGTAAACCAGCTTGCCGGGACGTCTATCAGCGAAACTGACCCCGAGTTGGGGTCAAACTTCATCTGGTTCTTCTTCAAGGAGTGGGACGAACTGCCGGATGTACCGGGCCTGGACCGTCTGTTGCCGGATCTCGGGCCCCTCGTTGCCCGGCTCAAAGAGGCGGACGCAAACCAGTACCGCACGTTCCGCTTTGATGAGGCAGGCGCGATCAAGGCGTGTTTCGTCTTTCTTCGGATGGATAAGCATCTGAGCGCTGTGCCTGCCGAAACGCTTGCGCTCAGCCAGGTGGTCCAGTCCATGCTCTTGTGGTCTGACCTTGCCTTTCGTGACCGCTCTGCGCTGGCTGTTGCGGGCGAGACGACAGTGCTGCGCCCGGAAATCGCAGCGCTCATCCGCGCAGCATATGACCCGGTGATGCCCGTGGCCGCCAATGACCGCAGTCACGCCTTGCGCCTTGCCGCGCGCGTCGGCAGTGTTCAATAGTCCTGACACCAGAGAGTCATGTCAAAGGAGGACCCAAGATGAACCATCCAATGCTCGTCGCCGTCGCACTTGCCGTGTGCGCCACGTCCGTTTTGGCGCATTCGGGTGTGAAGAACCCTGCCGTGATGGCCCGTATGCACGGCATGACCCTGATCTCGGACAATGTGAAGGTTCTGGGCACCATGGCCAAAGGACAAGTTGCGTTTGATGCGGCCAGCGCGCGGGCGGCGGCACAGGCCATTGCGGATCACGCGGCGCAATCGGTCGACTTGTTCGCGGCTGACGAAACGGATCCGAAGTCCGAAGCCTTGCCTGCCATCTGGACAGATTTCGATGATTTCACGATCAAGGCCGAGGCGCTGGAAACGGCCGCGGCTGATCTTGCCGCGTCTGTGCAAAGCCTCGAGGATGTGCGGGCTGCCATGCCGAAAATTGGTGCGACCTGCAAAGCGTGCCACTCCAAGTACCGCGAATAGGCCGCCATCAGCCAAGCATTGCCAGGTCCGTGGCGTCGGGTGTTGTTCCGGCTGCGGTCAGCATACCATGCACCTGCCCACGATGGTGGGCCTGATGGTTGAACAGGTGCGCGATGCACACGGCGCGTGCCTTTGCCACCCGTTGCGTGCCACCGGCCGGATACCATGCGACACGGCCCTGGATGTCGTCATCGGTCAGGTCGGCTGCCCAGGCGGCAAGGGCATCATCGCGCAGGGTGCGCATCGCCTTGAAGCTGTCCCACTCCGATGGGGTGTCGAGGGCCACCGGCAGCGTGTCCTCTGGGCGTTCATTGCCAGCAAAGCGTTCAAGCCAAAGGGCGTCGTCCCACAAAAGGTGGTTCAGCGTGGCAGCGATCGAGCCAAAGAAAAGACCACGATCCTCCCATCGTTGCGCATCGCTCAGAACATCGGACGCAGTAACAAGAGACGCGTTCTGCCAGGCGTTGTAGCGCACCATCAGGCGGCAATAGTCAGCTGTGATCATAGGCAAATCTCCGTGTTGAGTTGCGTCATCGGCCCAGAAAAGGCGGGCCGTCTGGGGGCAGGCGATAAAGGTTCAAGTCATCATCGCACACGCACCGGACCCTTGCCCCAAACTCCTGGCCATTGTTTAAGGCGTCAATCCGAAAGGTACGCCCATGACACCGCATCGCTTTCCCCTCACAGTTTACTACGAAGACACGGACATGGCCGGCGTGGTCTATTACGCCAACTACCTGCGCTACATTGAACGGGCGCGTTCTGAGATCGTGGAACAGATGGGGCTTGATCAGAATGCGATGCGCGCCAAGGATATTGTATTTGTCGTCACCCGGGTCGAGGCCGATTACCTGTCCTCGGCGCGCATGGGCGATCGGTTGGAAGTGGTCACAACACATCGCGCCGCAAGCCCTGTGCGTTGGACGTTTGATCAGGAAGTGCAGCGCGACGGCACACCGATCTTTCGTGCACATGTCATTGCCGTGACCATGAAGACGGGCGGAAAACCCGTCCGACTTCCCGCGGAAATCCGCGCAACTCTCAAGAAATAAGGCCGAAATGACGTCGAAGTGATAGCTTTCCCCTTTCTGCTGAGGTACGTTTGCCGACAATAAGGTTGGTAAACCGGCCACACAAAAAAGAGCAGGCAGATGGAAGCAGAAACCCTGGCCCTGGCACACGAGGTTGATTTCTCGCTGTGGGGCTTATTCGCACGTGCCACTTTGATCGTGAAACTGGTGATGATCATGTTGATCGTCGCTTCGTTTTGGGCATGGGGCATCATAATTCAGAAACTCATCCTGTACCGCCGCGCGCGGGCAGAGGCGGCACGTTTTGACCGCGCGTTCTGGTCCGGTGAGCCTTTGGACGGGTTGTTCGATCAGATTGGTCCTGACCCGGCCGGCGCGTCGGAAAAGGTGTTTGCCAGCGGCATGACCGAATGGCAGCGCTCGCACCGGGACGATGGCGGGCTTATTGCCGGGGCAACCTCGCGAATTGATCGATCCATGGATGTGGCCATCGCTAAGGAATCCGAGAGCCTCCAATCGGGCCTGACGGTGCTGGCCACCGTCGGATCATCGGCACCCTTCATTGGTCTCTTTGGCACCGTCGTCGGTATCATGAACGCCTTTATCGAGATTGCGGAACAGCAAAACACCAACCTTGCGGTTGTCGCACCCGGCATTGCCGAGGCACTTCTGGCCACGGGCCTTGGTCTGCTGGCCGCGATCCCGGCTGTCATCTTTTACAACAAGCTGAGCGCAGACAGCGACCGGATCGTCTCGGGCTATGAGGCCTTTGCCGACGAGTTCGCGACCATTCTCAGCCGACAGTTGGACAGCTAGGCCATGGGCGCGGGCACCATCCAGAAAACCGGTGGATCGGGGCGGCGGCGGCGCGGCAAGCGCACGCTGCCTATGTCTGAGATCAACGTAACCCCGTTTGTGGACGTCATGTTGGTGTTGCTCATCATTTTCATGGTGGCTGCACCTCTGCTGACGGTCGGTGTTCCGGTGGAACTGCCAAAGACAGCCGCCGGGGCCCTCGACGCAGATCAGGAAGAACCGCTGACCGTAACCGTGACCGCCACAGGGTCTGTCCAGATCCAGACAACTGCGGTCGAACGTGAGGCCCTTGTCCAACGGCTGCGCGCCATTGCCGCCGAGCGTGACAGTGATCGCGTGTTCCTGCGGGCGGACGGTGCAGTGCCTTACGCGCAGGTGATGGAAGTCATGGGCGCGCTCAATGCGGGCGGGTTTTCCAACATCGGCCTTGTGACGGATATCGGAGGGCCGACACTGGACGGCGAGGGGCAGTAATCCGTGAACACGGGGCAGGTCATATCCGGGATCGGTCATGCGGGCCTGATCGGGTGGGTGCTGTTTGGCGGCTCCTTTCAATCCGAACCCTTGCCCTTTGAAGTGACCGAGGTGTCTGTGATCTCTACAGATGCGTTCGAGGCCCTTCTGGCCGCAGGGCCAGAACCTGACAGTGCCACCGAAGTGGCGCTGCCGGTGCAGCCGGACGTGGTGCCCGATCCGGTAGAAACACCTGTGCCGGACGAGGCCGTGGTGACCGAGGCCCCGCAGCCGACCGCACCGCCAGAACCAGAATCCGTGCCCGCGCCGCCGGCACCTGATCCAGAGCCCGAAATTGCGGATGTAGCGCCCCAACAGCCTCAACCACAGGAGCAGGCAGCTCTTGTGCCCGAGATCGCTCCCCGGCCCATCCCGCGCCCCTCCGAACGCATCGCGCCCGAAGCCGTCGCACCACCGCCCGAAGATGCCGCTCCGGACGAGGTCGAACAGCCCGCGGTTTCGGAAGACGAAGGCGCCGACACCCCAGCCGAGGAACAGCAGGCAACCGCGCCCGAGGAAGCCACGACAGAGATCGTGACCGAAGCCGAGGAGCCATCGGGCGCACCAACAACCTCGATCCGGCCCCCGTCGGTGCGCCCGAATGCGCCTGTGCGCACAGCAGAGCCCGCGCCCGAAACATCGGCCCCGGCTGAGACCGACGACGCAGTCAACGATGCCCTGCGCGAGGCTTTGGGTGGCGGGCAAGAGCAGATACCCACCGGGCCGCCGCTCACGTCTGGTGAGAAGGATTCGCTGCGCGTCGCCGTTTCAAGCTGTTGGAACGTTGGCTCCCTGTCGACCGAGGCGCTGGGGACCACAGTGGTGGTCACGGTCGACATGACACCCGACGGCAAGCCTGTGAACAGTTCGATCCGCCTGACGTCCAGTTCGGGCGGGTCTGCAAGTGCGGCCACTCAGGCGTTCGAAGCGGCACGGCGCGCGATTATCCGCTGCACACGCGATGGCTATGCATTACCGGCCGAAAAGTACGGCCAATGGAAAGAAATCGAGATGACGTTCAATCCCGAAAGGATGCGTATCAAATGATGTATCGTATGCTCTGTGCGCTGGTCGGCCTGTGCCTGACCGCCCTTGTCCCGGCCCCGGCATTCGCCCAAAGCGGCCCCTTGCGGATCGAGATTACCGAAGGTGTGATCGAACCCTTGCCTGTTGCGGTACCCGACCTTGTGGCCGAAACCGCAGGCAGCGCCGAGATGGGCGCGCAACTGGCCCGCGTCATCGCGGCTGACCTGACCGGCACCGGCCTCTTTCGCGAGTTGCCCAGCTCTGCGTTCATCAGTCAGGTCACGGATTTCGGGGCCCCTGTTCAATATGCCGACTGGAAGGCGATCAACGCGCAGGCCCTCGTGACCGGTGCGGTCAGCGTTCAGGGCAACCAGATGAACGTGAAATTCCGCCTCTACGATGTCTTTTCCGGCGCAGAATTGGGCGACGGGTTGCAATTTGCAGGCACGACCGATGGCTGGCGGCGCATCGCGCACAAAGTGGCGGACGTGGTGTATTCGCGCATCACCGGCGAAAGCGGCTATTTCGACAGCCGCGTTGTCTTTGTCAGCGAAACCGGCCCCAAGGATAACCGGCGCAAGCGCCTTGCCGTGATGGATTACGACGGTGCCAACGTGCAGTACCTGACCGGCAGCGACGATATCGTGCTGGCCCCACGCTTTTCCAAGTCGGGCGACCGGGTGCTTTACACCAGTTACGAAACCGGCTTTCCCCGCATTTACGTGCTGGATGTGGGCTCGGTCCAGCGCCGGGTGCTGGAAAACCAGCAAGGCACGATGAGCTTTGCCCCCCGCTTTGCCCCGGATGGGCAGACGGTGGTCTATTCGATATCTCAGGGCAGCAACACCGACATTCATTCCATGAACATCAGCACCGGCGTCACCCAACGGCTGACCAATACCCCGGCCATTGAAACAGCGCCCAGCTTCAGTCCCGATGGCAGCCGTATCGTCTTTGAAAGCGACCGCTCCGGTTCGCAACAGCTTTACGTGATGCCGGCAGGCGGTGGGGAGGCCACCCGCATCTCCTTTGGCGAGGGGCGCTATGGCACGCCTGTCTGGTCACCACGGGGTGACTTGGTCGCCTTTACCAAACAGTCCAAGGGACGTTTCCACATTGGAGTCATGCGTGTGGACGGCAGCGAAGAACGCCTCTTGACCGCCTCATTCCTTGATGAGGGCCCCACATGGTCGCCCAACGGGCGTGTGATCATGTTTGCCCGTGAAACCCAAGGGGCAGATGGCCGTTCGACCCTGTATTCCGTGGACATCACGGGCCGGAACCTCAGGCCCGTGCGCACGCCCGAAGGCGGCTCCGACGCGTCGTGGGGGCCGCTACAGCCCTGAATGCCGCACACCGGCGCATTTTCATGTGCGCCGGTTCGTGATAAGACTGAACATAACGACCAAGAATTTGGCGATCCAACCCAAGAGAGGCCCGAGCCGATGAAACTGAAATCTTCCTTGCTGATGCTGTGCGCCGCGCTGAGCGTCGCCGCCTGTACAAATCCCGACCGCTTTGGCAGCGGTGATGATGCGTTTGGCAATGGCGCGAACGGCGCCATCGCAGGCAGCGCATCTGATCCGTCCTCGCCCGCCTATTTCCAGCAGGCGATCGGCGATCGTGTGCTTTTTGCCGTTGATCAGTCCACGCTGACGCCAGAGGGGCGCGCAACTCTGGATGGGCAGGCCATCTGGTTGTTGCAAAATGCCGACTTCACCGCTGTCATCGAAGGCCATGCCGATGAACAGGGCACGCGGGAATACAACCTTGCCCTTGGTGCACGCCGGGCCGACGCAGCCCGCGCCTATCTGGTCACGCAAGGGGTTCAGGAGAGCCGTTTGCAAGTCGTAAGCTACGGCAAGGAACGCCCGATCGAAATTTGCAGCGATGAAAGCTGTTATGCCAAGAACCGCCGTGCGGTGACCGTGCTGGCCGGTGGGCTAAGCAGCTGAGAACGGATGGAGCGATCAAGGTGAGGTGTGTGGTGATGCGGTGGTTGTCAGGGCTGGTTCTGGCCATGGGGATGGTGTTTCCCCATGGCGCAATGGCGCAGGATGATGCCACGCTCGCCGACATCCGGCAGGAACTCACCGTTCTGTATGTCGAGGTGCAGCGTCTCAAGCGCGAGCTTTCGACAACCGGTGGGGCCGGGTCCAGTGTCGGCACAGGCGACACTTTTGACCGTATCGCCGCCATCGAGAGTGAATTGCAGCGCCTCACCGGCAAAAGCGAGGAACTGGAGTTTCGCATTGGCCGCGTGATCGAGGATGGCACCAACCGCATTGGCGATCTGGAGTTTCGTCTGTGTGAATTGGAAAGCGGTTGCGACATCGGCAATCTTGGGGATACGCCCACGCTTGGCGGGGACACTGGCGTACCCGTAACGGGCCCCGCACCTGCGCCGCAACCTGAAACGCAGTTGGCGACCAATGAACAGGCGGATTTCGAGCGCGCGCAGGAGGCGCTTGCCGCGCGTGACTTTCGCTCCGCCGCAGACCAGTTTGAGACCTTTAATCAGACCTATCCGGGCGGTCCCCTCGCGGTAGCGGCGACGCTGCGCCGTGGCGAAGCGCTGGAAGGGTTGGGGGACGTGCGCGAGGGCGCGCGCGCCTATCTCGCCGCCTTCACGATGGACCAGCAGGGGCCCATGGCCGCCGAGTCACTTTATCGGCTGGGCAACGCGCTGGGCCGCCTTGGACAGTCCGCAGAGGCATGCGTGACCCTGAGCGAGGTAGGCGTCCGGTTTCCCGGCGCGGCAGCCGTTGCGGATGCCGAGGCAGCCATGCGCAACCTCAGTTGTTCCTGAGTCATGCTCGCCCCCCTTCTTGATGGAATCGGGGCCCTGTTTTCCGGCCAGTTGCCTGATCGGCTGGGGGTTGCCGTCTCTGGTGGGGGCGATTCTGTCGCGCTTCTGGCGGCACTGGTCGAGTTTACCAAAACCAATGAGATTGACCTGCATGTGATCACGGTGGATCACGGCCTGCGCGCTGAAACAAAGCACGAGATCGCTCTTGTGACGGATCTTTGCGCGCGGTGGGCGTTGCCCCATCACGTTGAATTCTGGACCGGCTGGGCGGGGGAGGGAAACCTGCAGGCTGCGGCGCGGGATGCGCGTTACGGGCTGATTGCCGATTGGGCCTATGGCAACCAGATCACCCATGTCGCGCTTGGGCACACTGCGGATGATCAGGCCGAAACCTTCCTGATGCGTCTTGCCCGCGGGGCCGGGGTGGATGGGCTGAGCGCAATGTCGCCGCGCCGCGTCCAGCACGGAGTCACATGGGTGCGCCCCTTTCTGGGCCTCGAACGCTCTGCCTTGCGCACATATCTGCGGGCCGCCCAGATCGACTGGTGCGAAGACCCCAGCAACGAAAACCGTGATTTCGAACGCATCCGCGTACGCGACGCTTTGACGGTTCTGGGCAGTCTCGGGGTGCAGGTCAGTACGCTGGCGGATGTTGCCGAAAACATGGCGCGCGCCCGGGACGCTCTGGATTGGCAGACCTTTTTGGCGGCACAGGACGCCGCCACGCTCGTCTACGGGGCAATCGTCATCGAACGCAGCAAGTTCAGGATGTTGCCCGAAGAAATCGGCCGCCGCCTGATCGTTCATGCGATCACATGGATCTCCCAAAGCACCTATCCCCCCCGCCGCGACGGCGTTGCCCAAGTCCTGGCGGCAATCCGGGACGGCAGCGGTGCCACACTTGAAGGATGTCAGGTGGTGGTGGAACGGGATGGTATCTGGGTCTTTCGCGAGCTGAATGCCCTTCGGGATGTGACCTGCGAGGTCGGGGACATTTGGGATGATCGCTGGCTGGTCACCGGGCCGGAGGATGATCCCGATATCGAGGTGCGCGCGCTTGGCATCGAACCGCTCAGCGACATTCCGAACTGGCGAGACTTGGGCCTTCCGCGCGCCGCTCTCGCCGTCACGCCTTCGGTATGGTATGACGACCGCATGATCGCCGCCCCGGTCGTGCAACACGATCCGGAATGGGTCGCCGAGCTTGATGGCGGACAGGATGCCTTTTTCGCCGCACTATTATCGCATTGAACCTTGCGATATCCTCTCTATCTTAAGGTCTAACGCCGTAATTAAGCCGATACGGCAAGTTGTATCAGGAGATTTTCCTTGGGAAACGCACGTAATATCGCCTTTTGGGTGGTTCTGTTTTTGCTGATCTTGGCATTGTTCAACCTGTTTGGCGGGTCGGGCAACACACTCCAGAGCCGGGAAGTGAGCTATTCCGAATTTGTCGACGCGGTCGAGGATGGATCGGTCAGCAATGTCACCTTGGATGGCGAACAAGTGCGCTTTCGCCGCGGCTCCGAAGACTACGTGACGATCAAGCCCGAAGACGCGGCTGTCACAGATCTGTTGATCGAAAACAGCATCCCTGTGCGCGCAGAACAGCAACAACAGTCCGGCTTCCAGACATTCCTTGTGTCGCTTCTGCCCTTCTTGCTGCTGATCGGTGTCTGGGTGTACTTCATGAATCGCATGCAGGGTGGCGGCAAAGGCGGTGCTATGGGCTTTGGAAAATCCAAGGCCAAGATGCTGACGGAAAAGCATGGGCGCGTGACCTTTGATGACGTGGCAGGCATCGATGAGGCCAAGGAAGAACTGGAAGAGATCGTGG
>JBCBDZ010000020.1:0-31366 GCA_038529225.1 Pseudomonadota bacterium
TGCGCAAAGCATCCCGGCGGGCCTCGTCCTGCATCCGCACTTCTACCGACGGGGTCGGGTCTTCGGGCTCGGCCACCGCATCCAGAGGCATCTCGCCGCGCCCGCGCTTGCGCAGACGATCAGTGCACAGGTTGGCGACCACCCGGAACAACCACGTGGTCACCTTGGCCTCGCCCTGACGCCACTCGGGGGCCACCCGCCACAGGCGCATCATGGCCTCCTGCGCGACATCTTCGGCTTCGCCCGCATCTCCCAGCATCCGCATGGCCTGCCCGAAGGCGCGCGGGGTCAGGCGCACAGTCAACAAACGGGCCGCGCCGGCATCGCCACGGGCATAGGCCGCAAGCAAGTCAGCATCGTCCGTATGCGGATCGGTATCAAGGGGCATGGCCATCAGGTCCGGGCTATCCCTGCCGCACCCCTCTGTGCAAGGGGCGCGGCGTGGTCAGGCTCAGTTGTCGCCGCGACGTTTGCCGCCACGACGCTCGTCAAACCTTGCGCGGGCCTCCTGAAACTCTTCTTCGGAGATGCCACCGCTGCCATCTGCATCGATGCGGTCAAACATGCGGGCCGGGTCGCGGCGCGGGTTCTGCATCTCATCTGCTGACAGCTTGCCATCATCATTGGCGTCCATCCGCTCCAGCAAACGCGCCGCACGGTCGCTTGCGCGCTCCTGGCCTGCGGCTTCCAGTTCGGCCAGGCTCAGAAACCCGTCTCCATCCGTGTCGGCCGTTTCAAACCGGGCTTCACCCCGCGCCTGCAGTTTGGACAGGGTCACCTCACCATTGCCATCGGCATCCAGCGTGGCAAAGTCGGGGCCGCGTTCACGGGCCATGGCGGACAGCGTGGTCAGACCAACGGCAGCGGCGGCGATGGCGGCGATGAATGTTGTACGTTTCATGTGTCTTTTACTCCGTTTGTACCTCAGGGCAGGCCGGCTTTTCCAACCGCGCCATACCCATCAAACGCAGTGCGCCGATCATTCCGTCGAAAAAAGTTCCAGCGGACAAAAATCGCGACATCGGGACGCAAGGACAGTATGCGCCATTCCAAATCGCTGCCTCGCGTGGCTATGTCACGGCATCGCATCGAAGGATCGGTTTCGTGCACACAGACCCCATTTCCGAAGACACAGAGAATAGCGCCGTCCAGCGCCCGGTGCGCCCCGCGCTGTTTCGCGGCTGGCGGCGCACATGCCCCCGCTGCGGGCAAGGACCGCTGCTCAAAGGGTATCTGGCGGTGGCCGACACGTGCCCCGTGTGCAAGCTGGACTATTCGCACCACCGCGCCGATGACGGGCCCGCCTATCTCACGATCTTGCTTGTGGGGCACCTGATGGCGCCGCTTTTGCACTTCGTTTTTGTCAAATGGCGACCCGAACCGCTGGTGCTGTTCACAATATTCGCAGTGGGGTGCGTGGGGTTGTCACTCTACCTGCTGCCCCGGCTCAAAGGGGCAATTGTCGGGTTTCAGTGGGCGCGCGGCATGGGCGGGTTTGCTCAAAGCGACTGATCAGCCTAGCCTGACGGGACCGGGCAAGTCGCACGGCAAGAGGACGCATTCCCGCGATGAACACACACGCAGACAAAAGCCGGATCCGCGACGCGGCCACCGTGATCGTGCTGCGTGATCGGGCCACCACACCCCGTATCCTTATGGGACAACGCGGGGCCAAGGCCGCATTCATGCCCAACAAATTCGTCTTTCCCGGTGGCGCGGTGGATGCCGCCGACCACCACGTCCCTTTGGCGACGACACTGGCCGCCCCCAACACGGACCGTCTGTCTCAGGACAGCGCACCGGGCCTTGCCCCGGCGCTTGCCGTGGCTGCCATCCGGGAACTGTTTGAAGAGACCGGGCAGGTCCTTGGCACGCCCGGCGCGTGGGCTGCCCCGCCTGACGACTGGCACGGGTTTGCAGCGACAGGTCATCTGCCGCATGCCGCACCGCTCCAATTCGTGTTCCGTGCCCTCACGCCACCCGGACGCCCGCGCCGGTTCGACGCCCGCTTCTTCCTGATCGACGCGGAGGATCTGGCCTCTGATCTTGACGATTTTGGACAAGCCTCGGACGAACTGTCCCACCTTCAATGGGTCGGTCTCGATGAGGTGCGCAGCTTTGACATGCCCTTCATCACCGAAGTGGTGCTGAGCGAGATTGCAGCACGCGTGCAGGATCGCGCCCCGCCCGCGAGCGTGCCCTATTTCCGCAATGATGACGAAGAAAGCCTGTTCCTGCGCCTGCGCGGCACCCCGATGCCGGACTAGCGTAAGGCGGATCTTGATCCGCCCAGGTCAGATCACGACAATCAGCATCAGGATCGAGCCCAGCAAGACCGCCATCCCGGCCCACTCGCGGGCGCTGATCGCCTCGCGAAACACCAGCGTCGAGGCCAACGCGCTCAGGACCAACTCCACCTGCCCCACCGCGTTCACATAGGCTGCGTTCTGCAAGGTGAAGGCGGTGAACCAGCAAAAGGATCCCAGCATCGACATCAGACCAACCCAGACCGCAACCCGGCGCGCGGCCCACACGGCCGTGACCTGCCCCGGATCACGCCAGCACAGCCAGATCACCATGGCGACCAGTTGCATCGCCGTCACCGCCGACAAGGTCAGGCCCGCGCGCGCAAGCGGGTCCTCAAGCCCAAGGCTGAGGGACGCACCGCGATAACAGACACCGGAAATGGCAAACAGCAACCCCGCGCCAAGGCCCAGAGCCACGGACCGGTTGGCCAGATCGCGCAACCGCACGCGGGCAAGTTCAGGCGGCGCTGACAGCAGCAAAACGCCAACCAGCCCAAGCCCGATGGCCGCAAAGCCCAAAACGGAAACCGAGTCGCCCAAAACGACCCAGCCCACAAGAACGGCCTGCATCACTTCGGTTTTCTTGAACGTGATCCCGACCGCAAAATTGCGCGCCTGAAACAGGCGCACCGTTGCGACGGTCGCCAGGATTTGCGCCAGCCCGCCACTGGCCCCGTACATCCAGAACTCCGGCCCGAACCGCGGCCAGTCCTGCCCGGTTTGCGCCATGTAGATCACGATCAACACCGCAACCAGCGGGGCCGAATACATGAACCGGGCCAGAGTTGCGCCACCCGCACTCAGCGTGCCCAGCGACAACTGCCGTTGCAGCATAAAGCGCAACGTCTGAAACAGCGCCGCCGCGACAGTGATGGGAATCCAAAGGGTCATACCCCGCTATGGGGGATCAGCGCCCGCGCGACCAGAGGGGATGGGCCACCTTGTCCTTTGCGCGGAAAAAGTGACGCGCAAAAACCTCGCCATAGGATCGATACCGATAGCCCTCATTGCGGGCCAGATAACGCGTGGCATTGGCACGATACATCCCCGGCAGGCGATACCACGGCACCTTCGGGTGCATATGATGCACGACATGCAGGTTATTGTTCAGAAACAGAAACGCCAGCACCCCGCGATCTTCGACGATGACCGTCCGGGCCCGCGCCAGCTTGTGGGCCTGATGCTCCAGAAAGGTGCGGATCTTGAGGATGGACAAGGCGACATAGCAGGCGACAAGGTACGCGCCCAACGACATGGGCGCGGCCCAGACCACACCCAATACCAGCGCAACGCCCGGCACGTGCCAAAGCCAGCCCTTGGCCACTTGCCAGTCTCCGCCCCGGATCGCGCGCCAATCATCGCGCATGAACACATATTGCGCGATCACAGGCCCGATCAGCATCCGCCCGATCAGCGTGTTGTTGACCTGCAAAATCAGCTGCACCACGCGCGGCAACCGATCCCAGACAACCGGATCCAGATAGTTGGTCTCTGGATCGTCATAGGGGTCCGTCAGGTTTTCATCCCTATGATGCGCAAGGTGCGTGTCGCGAAACCTGATGTAAGGAATAAAGAGCAAAGGCGTGACAATCACCAACGCTTCATTGGCCAAACGGGACGAAAACGGATGGCCATGCAGCACCTCGTGACTGAGGGAGGCATGTAAGACTAGGGCAAATGCCGCAATCATGACGGCCAGAGCCAGCGACCATTCTGCAACGAAGAATAGGGCCGCGCCCAGCACCCCCATACATCCAGCCCATAACGCAAATGTGGCCCACTCCACAGCCGCCAAAATCTGAAAACGCGGCGGTCTGGTCGTGGATGTGGCGGGCATGGTGATGTCGGTCCTTTCAAACGTCTGGCGCGGAGCCTACCCCTCCATACCCTGCGGGCACATTCCGAATTTCGTTAACAAAGCCGACAATCCGTGATTTACACCACCATATGAGCACTATTATCGACAAACGCGATCGCGCGGACCGGTTCCGCCGACGGCTGGCCCGGGCAATGCAAAGCGCCGGTCTCAGTCAAAGCGCGCTGGCGCGCCAAATCGGCGCGGACCGCTCCACAATTTCTCAGGCCTTGGCCAGTGGCGGCGCCCGCCTTCCGGGTGCACAGGTGGTCGGGGCCTGCGCGCAAGCGCTCGGGGTCTCCACCGACTGGCTGCTCGGGCTGTCGGATCGGCCCGAAAGTGCGGCGGCCCTGACTGCGGCGGCCCTCACGCTGACCCAGGCCCCCCGGGCGCTGGTCGACGAACGCATCTTTGGCTGGCATCAGGAAGCAGCAGGGTACAAAATCCGCCACGTGCCTGCCGGCCTGCCCGACATGCTCAAATCACAGGACATGCTGGAATGGGAATACTCGCCACATCTCGGACGAACGACGGCGCAGGCCATCAACGCCTCCCGTGACCGGCTGAACTGGATGCGCGCCGCGCAATCAGACTACGAAATCGCCATGCCGCTCTACGAAGTTCAAAGCTTTGCCGCCGGGACAGGATATTATCAGGGTCTGCCCGCCCAAACGCGCGAGGCGCAACTCAATCACCTCACCGATCTGACCCGACAACTCTATCCCCGCCTGCGGGTCTACCTGTTTGACGCCCGCCGCCTCTACTCCGCGCCGATCACTGTCTTCGGCCCCTTGCTCGCCGTGCTCTACACCGGCGGACACTACATGGCGTTTCGCGACCGTGAGCGGATCGAAACGCTGTCGTTGCACTTTGACGAACTGGTGCGCGAGGCCTGGGTCAGCGCGCGCGACATCCCCGAACATCTGGACGGTTTGCGCAGCCTGATAAAGTGATTTCGCTCCGGGGTCGGTGGGTGCCGGACCCCGCGCCCACGCAAGCATGAACACTCCGTCCGGTTACGCGCCCGCCTCGCAGACGCTGAGGCGCCTTTGCCGACAGGCAAACAGAGCACTCCCGACCACTCATAGCTTCGGATCAGGATTCTCCGTGTGCCCATCCACGGCAATCACCTGCCCGGACACCATCCGCGCTGCATCCGACGCCAGAAAGACAGCCATCTGCGCGATATCCTCAGCCTCAACAAAGGAACGCATGGAGGTCCCGGCAGCATAACCGTCGTAAACCTGACCACGGGTCATGCCCTTGGCCGCGGCCTCGCGGGCCAGCACACCCTCCATGCGCGGCCCCTCGACAGCACCGGGGCAAATCGCATTGGCACGCACGCCAAACGGACCGGCCTCCATGGCAACTGTCTTCATCAACCCGATGACAGCCCATTTGGCCGCACTGTAAGGCGCGCGGTTGGGATACCCGAATTGCCCGGCGGTGGACGAGGTAAAGACCACCGCCCCCTGCCCGGCTGTCTTCATCGAAGGCAGCGCGTGTTTGGCCGCCAGAAACGCCCCCTCGAGGTTCACCGAAACACAGGTCCGCCAATCCGCAAGGTCTACATCTTCGACCCTGGCAGTCGGCCCCGCAATTCCGGCATTGGCGCACAGAACGTCCAACGCACCGATTTCGCCCATAACCTCGACCAAACGGTCTTCATCCACAGCATCGCAATGACGCCCGGTGATGCCCTTCGGCAAAGCGGCAAGGGCGGCAGCATCTACATCCGTCACCCAGACTTCATCCCCGCGACCCGCAAAGGCCTGCGCCATGGCCAACCCAATGCCCGAAGCACCCGCAGTGATCAGAACGCGGCTCACGGGCGCTGCCCGACAGCACGGCCCGCACCGTCAGGCGCAGGCAAATCCGCATGGGCAGATGCAATCCGCTCAAGAGCCGTGACAATTGCAGGCGACGGCTCGGATGGACGGCGGGTCTCAAGGCTCACATGCAGCAGGAAATGCTCGCCCGTGGCCAGCAAACGATCCCCTTCAACCATCTCGTGAAACAGGTGCAGCTTCTTGCCCGCACCGGCCAACACCTGCGTGCGCACTTCGATCACGGCGCCCGCCAACACCTCTTCCACATGGCGGATATGCGTCTCGGCGGTAAAGTAGCTGCCCCCGGTCGCGATGTAGTCCGCATCACATCCGATCAACGCCATGAACCGATCTGTTGCATCGCCAAAGGCCTGCAAATACCGGGCCTCGTTCATGTGGCCGTTGTAGTCCGTCCAATCCAGCGGCACCGCGCGGCGCACAGTCAGGATCGGGGCTGACACATCCTCCAGATCATCAGCGTGCGCGCCCAGCACAGTGCCTTCACGCAAGGCAGCCTCATGGGCGTTCATCACGGCCCCGGCGCCCCAGTTGTTGGCCTTGAGCGCGCGCATCATGCCCACCAGATTGTCATCGCGCGCGGCCAGCATCTCGGGAATGCTCATATGGCCAGACTGTGCGTCCGACTGACCCGCAATCAGATCAACCAGTTCATCGGTGAACTCCGGCACATCCATCAGCTTGGTCCAGGGCCATTTCAGCGCCGGGCCAAACTGCGCCATGAAATGCCGCATGCCTGCCTCTCCCCCAGCAGTCCGGTAGGTGTCAAACAGCCCCATCTGCGCCCAGCGGATGCCAAAGCCCATGCGGATCGCTTCATCGATCTCTTCGGTCGTGGCAACGCCGTCCTTGACCAGCCAAAGCGCCTCTCGCCACACCGCCTCAAGAAACCGGTCGGCGATATGGGCATCAATCTCCTTGCGCACACGCAGCGGAAAGTGGCCCAGAGTGCGCAAAATCCCCTCGGCCTTTTCCACCAAAGCCAGATCGGTCTCAGGCGATGGCACAACCTCAATCAGCGGCATCAGGTACACGGGGTTGAACGGGTGGCAAACCATGATCTGACCAGTACGGGCCGCGCCTTGCTGCAACTCGGACGGTTTGAACCCGCTTGTGGATGACCCGATGATCGCATCCGGAGGGCAATGCGCCTGTACCGATTCCAGCACTTTGTGCTTGATCTCAAGTCGCTCGGGCACGCTTTCCTGAACCCAGTCTACGCCCGTCACGGCCTCGGCCATGTCACTGTGAAACGTCAAAGCCCCCTCGGGCGGCAAGGCCACATCCGTCAGGCCCGGCAATGCCCGTCGCGCCTGCGCCAGCACAGGGGCAAGTTTCGCCTCGGCCTCCGGGTCCGGATCAAACACCCGGACATTCCAGCCATTCAGCAGGAACCGCGCGGCCCAGCCGCCCCCGATCACACCGCCGCCGATGATTGCTGCTATTTTGGTCATTCGCCAAACACTCCTTTACGGACACACCTTCGTTCTGCACTGCCGGACAAGTGCCGCAATGCTCTCACCGCTGCGGCTCCCGCATCTCGCTCAGATCAAACCCCGAGAACTCCAAGACCTGACGCGCGGCCTGAATGCGGTCGTCGCCGCCCGTCAAAGCGCGGTCCAACACCCAGGCAAACTGGCCATCCGCATCCCCGACTGCGGCAGTACGATACCCTTCATCAATCCAGACGACGACTGGACGCCACTCTGCACCGCCGCGCGGATCGCGCAGAACTTCGGCTCCCGGAACTCCCGATGTCACTTGCCAACCATCTTCAATCAGCGCACACAAACCACCATCTGGCGGACATGCCTCGAGAAACATAACCCAAGACGCGCCCTCAACTGGGTCTGACCGACGCTCGACCTGTACAATAGTTGATCCACGGTCCACCACCGCACGTACGAACCATTTTCCTGCAAAACGAGCGTGATCATATCGACTGGTCACACCAATTTGTGCCGTTTGGTCGCGGAAGGATGTAGTCGTTGATTGTGTTGCGCATGCCGTAACGGTCAGTGCACAAACGTAAACAAACATTAAACGCCTCGCCCACCGCCGGTGCACAGCCTGTGCACAGGTTGTGTACGCCCTGTGCATCGCCTTTCTCACCCCTTGGGCGCCCGTTTCACCAACCCGAGCTTCTCACGCACCTCTTGCGGCCCGATCACCCTCGCCCCCATGTTTTCGATGATGGTGCCGGCACGTTCGACCAGCTGCCAGTTCTGCGCCAACTCACCTTTGCCGAGCCACAGGTTGTCTTCCAGCCCGACACGCACATTGCCGCCCGCAAGGACAGCTGCGGCAACATAGGCCATCTGATTGCGCCCCAAGCCAAAGGCCGAAAAGGTCCAGTCGTCCGGCACATTATTGACCATGGCCATGAAGGTATTGAGGTCATCCGGCGCGCCCCACGGCACCCCCATACACAACTGCACCAGCGCGGGCGCATCCAGCACACCGTCGCTCACCAGTTGTTTTGCGTACCACAAATGCCCCGTATCAAAGGCCTCGATCTCGGGCTTTACGCCCAGCGCCGTCATCATGGACCCCATCGCCGTCAGCATGCCCGGCGTGTTCGTCATCACATAGTCGGCCTCGGCGAAATTCATCGTCCCGCAATCAAGGGTGCAAATCTCCGGCAGGCACTCGGCCACGTGTTGGACGCGCTCGGACGCACCAATCATGTCCGTGCCTTCAATCGGCGGCATAGGTGTTTCGGTTGGGCCAAAAACCATGTCCCCGCCCATGCCTGCGGTCAGGTTCAGGACCATGTCGACTTCAGATTCCCGAATGCGCTCAGTCACTTCACGGTAATGACCCAGATCGCGGCTGGGTTTCCCTGTCTCCGGGTCGCGCACATGGCAATGCACGATGGCCGCCCCCGCCTTGGCCGCCGCGATCGCACTGTCGGCAATCTGCGCCGGGCTGCGTGGGACATGCGGACTGCGATCCTGCGTCCCACCAGAGCCTGTCACAGCACAGGTGATAAACACCTCACGGTTCATGGTTAGAGGCATGGCGGCATCCTTTCTCGTGTTTCGAACACTTTCGCGATCACGCGCGCATGCGCCACCTCAAAAGCGTCTTTCGGCAGATAAAAAACGATGTTTCAGGAAAACGACGCAGGATGATCAAGGGCGTTCCACCCAAAGGGCTTCATCTTGCAAAATAAACTTCCCCCGGAGGGCCGGTATGCAACTGGCGGTCGCGTCAAACAGGCACAAAGACGGCTCAGTACGGCATCGGATGGGCGCGATGCGCAGCAGAAATGGCGGCCAGTACGTCATCGCTCAGGGTCACGTCGGCGGCACCAAGGGCAATTTCAAGCTGCGCCAGATCCGTCGCGCCAAAAATGACGGAACACATGAAGGGGCGGGTCATGCACCACGCCAGCGCCATCTGAGACGGGTCAAGCCCGTGGCGCGCCGCGATGTCGAGATAGGCGTCAACGGCCGCAAACACGCGGGCCGTTCTGCGCCCGCCCATATCGCGGTTCAACGACATCCGGGACTTGTCCGGTACCGCACCACCCTGATACTTGCCCGTCAGAAGACCCGCAGCAAGCGGGGAAAACGCAAGCAAACCAACATCTTCATGGACACTCATTTCGGCCATGTCGGTGTCGTAAAGGCGGCATAACAGGGAATATTCGTTCTGCATCGATGCCACGCGCGGACCGCCTGTGCGCTCGGACGCGGCGAGCCACTGGCACGTGCCCCACGCACTTTCGTTGGACAGGCCAAAGGCACGGATCGTGCCCCGGTCCACCTCGGCCTGAAGCGCGCCAAGGCAGTCTTCCATATCCTGACGTACCGCAACCGGGTCAGGCCCGGTCGGGTCATAGTCCCAATTCTTGCGGAACATGTAGCTGCCGCGATTGGGCCAGTGAAACTGGTAAAGGTCGATATAGTCAGTCTGCAACCGACGCAGCGATCCTTCCACCGTTTCCCGAATCGTACTGGAGGAAATGAGCGCGCCGTCCCGCACATGGCGCATGCCCTCACCCGAATGCTTGGTCGCCACAATCCAGTCGCTTCGGGCACCACCGCGTTCGAACCAAAGGCCAATGATACGCTCGGTCCGCCCGATTGTTTCGGCGCTGATCGGGTTGACGGGATACATCTCTGCCGTGTCGAGAAAGTTGATGTCGGCCTCAAGTGCCCTTTCGATCTGGGCGTGCGCCTCGTCCACGTTGTTCTGGGTACCCCAGGTCATTGTCCCAAGGCAAAGCGCGGAAACCTCAATATTGGTCCGCCCGAGTTTGCGTCGCTCCATGCCCTGTCCTTTCTCGTCGTTGGGTGGGGCGACCCTAACTGGCATACCGTTACGGGCAAGCTAATTTTCAGCGATATGAAAGACGCATACATATTGAGAACAAATAAAGAACATGTATATTGGAGACATGCCAGTTTCCCATCCCCTTCTACAGCGCGGCCCGGTGCGTGATGCGCCTTGCATGGCACTGCTGCCACAGGGTGAACAGCACGGGCTGGGTCACGGGCTGGCACTCGGACGGGTGCATGAGGCATGCGGACCAGCACGCCATCGGCTGGCACTTTGGCTTGCGGCACAGTGCACGGGGCCAGTGATCTGGATTGCTCCGGATTGGGGCGCAGACCGGCTGAACCCCTGCGGAATGATGCCGTTTATCGACCCTGCCCGCCTTACATTTGTGCATCCCAAGCGGGCCGAGGACGTGCTGTGGAGCATGGAGGAAGTACTGCGCTCGGGCGCGGTGCCGCTGGCTGTGGCCGACCTGCCCGGCCTGCCGGGTCTCACAGCGGTGCGGCGGATGCATCTGGCGGCAGAAACCGGGGGCAAGATGCGGGGGCGCGCGCCTTTGGGCCTGTTGCTGACGCCGGGCATGGGCGGCGCGCAAGGGGTGGAAAGCCGCTGGCATCTGGCACCGGATCACAAGGCGTCGGCGGGGGCCTGGACGCTCAGGCGGCTGCGGGCACGCACCGCCCCCGAGGCCGCATGGCGCGTCGCCCGGGAAAAAGGCACGCCCCTCCCGCACGTCACACATGCGATAAAGGCCGCGTGAAGGATGTATAGAATGCAACGCTGAGGTGTTAGCCCTGCATCAACCCCTTTCAAAAGGAGACCGCCAATGCATCGCCGTCATGTCCTCGCCCTCGGGCTTGCCGCCATCGCCGCGCCCAGCTGGGCCGCGCCCACACCCTACCGCCTCAGCGGCACAGCCGCGACAATCACGTACACGTTCACACTGGAAGGCACGGCGCTGAAAGGAACGGTACCCATTGACCGCGCCGACCTGCGGATTGACCCCAACAACCTCGAGGCCTCGACCGCCGACGTCACCGCAGATGTGCGGCGCGCACGGACCGGCCTCATCTTTGCGACCGAAGCCCTGAAATCCCGCAGCGTTCTGGCGGCAGAGGACTTTCCGCTTGCACGATTCCAGTCAACCAAGGTCACCCTTGGCGCGCGGGGACGCATCTCGGAAGGGGCAACGGTTGAAGGTATGCTGACCTTGCGCGGCGTGACGAGGCCAGTGCGGTTTGACGCGCAATTGTTTCGCGCACCCGGCAGTGCGGCAGATGATCTGGGCGCCCTGCGGGTGATCCTGAATGGCAGCGTCAACCGGACAGATTTTGGTGCTGTCGGATACGCCGAACTGGTGGCCGACACAGTCGCCATCGAAATCGACGCAAATATCCAGGCAACCGGATAAACCGCCCCATTTTGTCGGAAACGGGCAAGGGATGAGGGGCCGGTCAGGTTACGTGCAGCATTATGCGCATGCTCATTTCTTTTGCGGCCCTGTTTCTGTCCGTCATCCTGTTGCAGCTCAGCTCTGGCTCGCTCGGGCCACTTGATGCTCTGTCCGGCTTTGCGCTCGGGTTCAGCACGCAAGAAATCGGGATACTCGGATCGGCACATTTCCTCGGGTTTTTCATCGGGTGTTGGTGGGCGCCACGGCTGATGGGCAGCGTCGGGCACGCGCGCGCCTTTGCGGCCTTCACGGCCGCCGGGGCTATCGCGCTGATTGCCCATATGCTGATCATCGACCCGACGGCGTGGGCCGTGATGCGCATTGCATCGGGCATGTGTGTGGCGGGCTGCTATACCGTCATCGAGGCGTGGTTGCAGGCCAAGGTCACCAACGAAACGCGTGGGCGGGCCATGGGGGTCTATCGCGGAGTGGATATGGGGGCCTCTCTGACAGCCCAATTGGTGATCAGTGTGCTCGAACCGGCCAGTTACGTAAGCTACAACATCCTGGCCATCGTGTGTTGTGCCGCACTTCTGCCACTGACCCTGACAACGGCAAAACAACCCGAAACACCGACCTCCCCAAGGCTCAGACCCCGGCTCGCCTTTGAACGATCACCCCTGGCGGCCGTTGGAGTGATTGTCGCGGCCCTGTCCAGCGCGTCGTTTCGCATGGTCGGGCCAATCTATGGACAAGAGGTGGGGCTCAGCACGCCGCAAATCGCCTGGTTTCTGGCCGCATTCGTGTTGGGTGGCGCGCTGGCGCAATACCCGATCGGTTGGTTGGCGGACAAGTTCGATCGCCGCCGGGTTCTGATCTGGCTGTCGGCGGCCGCGATGCTCAGTTGCGCAATCACCGTTCTGGGCTCCGGGCTCGGGACATTGGGCATCATGTCAAGCGCTGCACTGTTCGGCCTGACGACATTTCCAATCTATTCTGTGGCCGCCGCCCACGCCCACGACTTTGCAGAAAGTACCGAGCGCGTTGAACTGTCGGCAGCCCTCATGTTCTATTTCGCTGTCGGGGCCATCGCCGCCCCTGTCACCGCATCAGCCTTGATTGACGCTTTTGGTCCGGCGGCACTTTTCGCGATGATCGCGGTGGGGCACGGGCTGCTGATTGTGTTCGGGCTGGCGCGGATGCGCGCGCGCAGCGCACCCATCAAGCGGACCCGCTATGTTTATGCGCCACGCACGTCCTTTGTGATCGGGCGGTTGCTGGGGCGCAGCCGCGAACGGGACTAGGGCTGTTTCAGGGTCTTTTCCCTGCCCTGTCGCACTGCTAGACGGGGCATATCCACGCAAAGGCCCCATACATGCAGCGTCACCTGATCACCTCGGCGATTCCCTACATCAACGGGATCAAACACCTCGGCAACCTGATTGGCAGCCAACTGCCCGCCGACCTATATGCCCGCTACCAGCGCGCACGCGGAAACGAAGTTCTGTTCCTGTGTGCAACGGATGAACACGGCACGCCGGCAGAACTGGCTGCGGCCAAGGCGGGCAAACCCGTGGCCGAATATTGTGCCGAAATGCACGCCGTTCAGGCGAGGATTGCTGATGGCTTTGGGCTGTCATTTGATCATTTCGGCCGCTCGTCATCGCCTCAGAACCACGCCCTGACGCAGCATTTCGCAGGGCGTCTGGCGGTTGCTGGGTTGATCCGTGAAGTGTCTGAAAAGCAGGTCTATTCCAACACCGACGGGCGCTATCTGCCGGACCGCTATATCGAAGGCACGTGCCCCAATTGCGGGTATGACAAGGCGCGCGGGGATCAATGCGAAAACTGCACAAAACAGCTTGAGCCCACGGATCTGATTGACCCGCGTTCGGCCATTTCGGGATCTACCGATCTGGAAGTGCGTGAGACCAAGCATCTCTATTTGCGCCAGTCCGCCCTCAAGGACGATCTTGATGCCTGGATTGACAGCAAGTCGGACTGGCCGCTTCTGACCACATCGATTGCCAAGAAATGGCTGCACGACGGCGACGGGCTGCAAGACCGCGGGATCACGCGCGATCTGGACTGGGGAATCCCGGTGCGGCGTGGCGATGCCGACTGGCCCGGTATGGAGGGCAAGGTCTTTTACGTGTGGTTTGATGCACCCATCGAATACATCGCCTGCGCCGGCGAGTGGGCGGATGCACAGGGCGGTGCGGACTGGGAAAGATGGTGGCGCACGGACAAGGGTGCGGCGGACGTGCGATACACGCAGTTCATGGGCAAGGACAACGTGCCGTTCCACACGCTCAGCTTTCCGGCGACCATTCTGGGATCAGGCGAGCCGTGGAAAATGGTCGATCACCTCAAATCGTTCAACTACCTGAACTATGACGGAGGGCAGTTTTCAACCAGCCAGGGGCGTGGCGTTTTCATGGATCAGGCCCTCGAAATTCTGCCCAGCGACTATTGGCGATGGTGGCTTTTGTCCAACTGTCCCGAGACTTCCGACTCCGAGTTCACCTGGGAGCTCTTTCAGCAAGGTGTGAACAAGGATCTTGCGGACGTCCTGGGGAACTTTGTCAGTCGTGTCACGAAATTCTGCCGGTCCAAATTCGGTGAAACTGTCCCCGACGGTAGCGCATACGGTCCACAGGAGGCAGCGTTGCTTGCAGACCTGGACGCACGTATTGCGAAGTATTGCCGGTTGATGGACGCCATGGAAGTGCGCAAGTCGGCGCAAGAGTTGCGCGCAATCTGGGTGGCGGGAAACGAGTACCTGCAAGCAGCCGCTCCCTGGGCGACCATCAAGACTGATGAGGCACAAGCCGCCATGCAAATCCGGTTGGGGCTGAATCTGATCAACCTCTACGCGGTGCTTTCTGCGCCCTTCCTTCCCGACGCTGCCGCAACCTTGCGAAAAGCCTTGCAGATCGACACCCAAGACTGGCCTAAGGACGCAAGCGGCGCCTTGTCTCTGCTGCCGCCCGGCCATGCGTTTTCAGTGCCGGACAATCTCTTTGACAAGGTCACGGATGAACAACGCGAAGGTTGGCGGGTCAGATTTTCCGGCATTCGCACCTGAGCACAGTGTGGCGATGGCCATCTTCAAAGCCAGACGCATCTGTGAAACCCGTCAGGTGCCCCGCTTGGGCCAATGGCCCGCCCCACAGTGGGACGGATGCGCGAGCCGGTTTCACGTATGGGCCTGACGGAGAAAGGTGATGGCTGTCATCTTTTCCAGGTCGTATCCAATCACAGTGCAAGGGTTTTATGCATTCTGCCGAGTGCCTCATCCAAGTCCGCCTTCGAGTTGGGTCCCGGGTCCCTCAAAACTCTTCCCAACCTGTATCGATTTCAGGACCAGCTTCAGCCTCCAGGGCCAAAGCCGTGTTTCCGGCCGTTACGGTCGAGGCGACTTTTGCCGACTTGCTTCTCTTGGACTCAAAGCCCTGTACTGCGTCTGATGAAACCTTTTGGTGTTCGATCGATGCATATGCACCGCCGAGGTTGAACTGAGACACCGCCGCTGCGAGCGAATCCGCTTCGGAAGAGAGCGCGTGACTGGCAGCCGTGGTTTCCTCAAACATGGCAGCGTTCTGCTGGGTCACATGATCCAATTCGTTCATCGCCACGTTGATTTCGTTCAAACCCGCAGACTGTTCGCGCGCCGAACTGGCAATTTCCGCAACACGTTCCGAAATGTCGGAGACGGAAGACACGATCGATGCCAGGGCAGACCCGGTTCGGTCAACCAGGTCGACACCCTGCTGCACCTGTACCGCGCTGTCCGTGATCAGCGTATTGATTTCCCGCGCAGCATCGGATGAACGTTGGGCCAGGGCGCGCACTTCCGTTGCAACAACAGCAAAGCCCCGCCCGGCTTCACCGGCGCGCCCGGCTTCGCCGGCTCTGGCTGCTTCGACGCCTGCATTCAGGGCGAGCAGATTGGTTTGGAATGCGATATCATCGATCACGGATGTGATTTTCGAGATCTTTTCCGAGGACGCCCTGATTTCATCCATTGCCTTGACGGCCTGCCCTGCAACCACGCCCCCTTGTTCTGCATTGGCCTGCGCATCGGCCGACATTTTGCTTGCCGCATCCGCGCCGTCTGCAGCCGACCGGACAGAGGATGTCAGTTCATCAAGAGCTGCCGCCGTTTCTTCGAGCGTGGCCGCCTGTCTTTCGGTACGACGAGACAGGTCGTCTGCGGCCGATGTGATTTCGGTGGTTTCGTTTCGGATCGATCCAACGTTCTGGGACACAGAACCGATGGTCTGTTGCAGCGACGAAATCGCAAGGTTGAAGTTTGTACGCAGGTCTTCGTAATCAGCCGGGAAGGCGTCCGACAACTCTTTGGAGATGTCACCCTGGGACAGCCGTTTGAGGCCTTGACCCAAGGCATCGACAACGAAGCCCTGTTCCTTGCTCACACGTACTTGCTCGTCCCGGGCCGCTTGCATTTCCTTTTCCGCACCTGTCACGTCGGAGCCAAGCAATATGACGCGGTCCAGCGATCCATCCTGGCTGCGCACCGGCACAAATCCGGCATCAACAACAACTTTTGTCCCGTCGAGCGCAGAAAAATTCAACTTGCGATGCAGCGCGTCCCCGGACAGCGCCATGGCAACCAGCTCATGTACGCTCGCCCCGTCCACTTGCTCAGAATGAAGCAACGCCGCAAGCGGTTGGTCGACAACACCGCTTACTCCGTCAGACAAACGCGTGGTGGCGACCTCATTCATGGAAAGACACTGCCCGGCAACATCGAAGTCGATACGCATCTGCGAGGTGTCGATGCCTGACAAAATGGCGGCATTGCGTTGCTCGATCGTGCTGTCATTCAGTTCAATGACAGCCCCAATGCGGCGGCCCTCCTCGTCATGCGCCGGGTTGATGTGGATCGACAGATCACAATCGCCGACCCGCATCGATTTTGCCTGCCCCACGCCGTCTTCGCTGCTCAAGTTCTCACCTTGAACCGCCGGCAAGGTCGCGAGGTCAAGGCCGATCCAGCTCCCTGTCTTCGCAACAGGCCAAACGTTCCCAAGTTCCGGCATCAAACCGTCCAGCAAAGCCGCACATTCAGGGTTGAGGAATTTGATCTCAAAGACTTCGTCGACCATCATCATGGGCGCCGAGCTTCCCTCAAAGGCTGCACTCTTGAAAGCGGCCTCTCGCTGTTGGCTTTCAGCTTGCGCCAGTCTTTCTCTGAAGTCTTCCAGTTGCTTGGCAATGGCACCGATTTCATCGCGACGGTTGGTATGGGGCACCACAACGTCAAAGTTCTTTTCGCCCACTTCCCCCATCGCTTGCCCGATGTGATCAAGAGGTTTTGACATGCCGTACCGCAGGAAAATGGCATTGCCGATCAGCGCGATCAGAAAGACAATGGCACTGACCGCGATCGAAGACGCCTCAGATGCGGCGAGTTTGGCGATTGCATATTCCTGCGTCCAATGGGTCAGGACGACGCCGGCGACAGCGTTTTCCTCGCCGAAAAGCGCCGGTGCAGCAACTGTAAGTCCGTTTTCGGACATGGCTTGCGCACCTGTTTGCTGGGCACGTTGCACAAGTGCGAGGTTCTCGGGCGTTTGCAGATTGACGCCATCTGTTTCGTACAACACGACACCGGTCGTGTTGATAACGAGGGAACCCAACATATCAGGCTGGGCGGTTTCCAAGACGGCCTGCATCGTCAATGCCACCGCCGCTTCGTTCCCGAACTTGATGGCACCACCGGACTGCGCTGCAAGCAAATCAGTGACATCCGCGATGCGTTCCGACTTGGCCGTGAGCATCAGGTCGCGTTTTCCCTGACCGTTCAACGCCGACTTGGTCACGACAACCGAGAGCGTCATCAATGCGGCAACCAAAACCGTTTTTACGAGAATGCTGTTGAGTTTTGACGACTTGACCGTCGCGTTTGCAGAGCGTTTCATTGCCACACCTTTATTTGAACCACGCGGCAGGCAGTGCCCGACAGCGCTTCGGATGCGGCTTGGCTAAACCACCTCTGTTACTGGCCGATTAACGCCATGACTTTCTGTGTGATCGCCGACACCTTATCACATTGGGCGGCGAATACATGGCCGTACAGGCGTGAGGTAAAGCACGCTTTGACGTCCGACATGGTGCCAACATCGCAGGCTCAAGAACCAGCCCCGGTTCTTAAAACTGATCGAAGTCACGCAACAGCTGAACGCCTGTAACCCTACCTTGTTCCAGTAAAAAAACAGGCCCCATTGCCTTTTGTACATACGGGTGCGAATTGAATACGTCGCCCCAGCGAAACTGGTTGCAAAGGTTGGAGAAGACCATGCAGTTTCTCAACCTCGGCGCCAGACGAACAACGCCCTGCGACAGTCGCGAGACACAAGTTGTCCATGACAAATTTGCTAGAAACTTCTGCAAAAAGTTCAAAAACGGACTGCAGATTTTGCAAACCAAAACTTGAACTACGCGCCCCTTTTTACAGCGATCGAACGCCTTCAAAGGCAAGCCACGCCGTTCGAGCATTTGGGACAGGTGCGGAAGAAAGGAGTAACCCGGAAACCCGAGCTCTCGTGGTTCTTGCGGAACCACAGCCGCCCGCAGATGTTCTGAACGCTGCCCCGACCATTTCCATGACATGGCAGGTTGGTGCGGGCGGTGGGACTCGAACCCACACGGGGCGAACCCCTTCAGATTTTAAGTCTGATATGTCTACCATTCCATCACGCCCGCATGCCGCCTTGTTAGGCAATCACGCCGTGCATCTCAAGCCCGCGCTCAGATATCCTCACCCACCGGACCTAGAGGCGCGCCTTTGGCCAGAAGGGCCCGTTCAGACAACCACGGATTGTTTTCAAGCGCCGCGAGCATTTGGGCGCGCGCCTCTTCAAGACGACCCAGGTTCATCAGGGTCAGGGCGCGCCCGGACTGCGCCCCCACGTGGTCAGGGGACAGGCGCAGGGCGGCATCCAGATCGACGAGGGCCGCATCAAAGTTCTCGGTCAGAAAATGTGAAAAAGCGCGCTGATTGTACCCTTCGGCATAGTCGGGACAGTACGCAACGAGGCGATCAAAAGACGCAAGCGAACCGGCGAAATCGTAACTTGAGCGTTGGCGCATGCCCTCGTCAAGGACCTCTTGGGCTGCTTCATCAGGTGCCATCAACCACAGTTCCCACATCTGACCCGAGATCGGACGCGCAGCCCCTTCGTTCGGGGCCTCGCGGATCTGTTCAATCAGCGCGCTCAGAGCGGCCGAATTATCGGGGGGCGGTGGGCAGGTATCGGCCCATGCGGGCGCGGACAAAAGGGCGAGAATGAACAGTGCTTTCATGGCCTTTATGATGGCGCAACCGGCGCATGGGTCAACTCTGCCGCTGCCGGATCATTCGATTCCGGGCAACATCACTTCTTTGACCGCCTCCATTGCCACGAAGGTCGAGGTCGCCGCAACATGAGGCAACGCCGACACCACATCCCCCAGAAACGCGCGGTACTGCGCCATATCGCTGGTGCGCACCTTGAGGAGGTAGTCAAAATTGCCTGCAATCATATGGGCTTGCTCGATCTCGGGTACGTTTTGCACGGCCGCGTTGAACGCGCGCAGGGCGGCTTCTCGCGTGTCTGTCAGTCGCACTTCGACAAAGGCGACATGATCCAGCCCCAGCGAAATCGGATCAAGCAGGGCGCGATACCCCATGATGATCCCGGACTTTTCCAGCCGCCGCAGGCGGGCCTGGGTCGGCGACTTGGACAGACCAATGCGCGCAGCAAGGTCGGTAATGCTCATCCGGCCATCCTCGGCCAAAGCGGCAAGAATCGATTGATCGAAGGAGTCGAGCCCTGCCAGTCTCTTTTCTTGCTTTGACCCCGAATTTTCATGCATTTGCTCTGCCTCCCTGCGGATATTTGATAAAATCGACCGCCTGAACGCGGGTATACTGAGCAAAACGGGAAAGGGCAAACACATGGCACGGGACGTGCAAATGGATATGTCACGGTGCATTGACGCTGGCATGTACAGCACAGCAGAGCCGGCGCTGCGTGAATTGATTAAGACTGCCAATCTGTCACGCGACGAAAGAGCCGCAATTTGCAACGATGCCGCAAAGCTGGTGACGGCCATCAGGACACAGGCGGCACCCGGCTTGATGGAAGTCTTCCTTGCGGAATACGGCCTGTCCACGGACGAAGGGATCGCGCTCATGTGTCTGGCCGAAGCCCTGTTGCGCGTTCCGGATGCAGACACGATCGATGCACTGATCGAAGACAAGATCGCACCGAGCAATTGGGGCAAGCACCTTGGCCATTCGACATCATCGCTGGTCAACGCGTCTACATGGGCATTGATGTTGACCGGGCGGGTGCTGGACGATGACCAACCCGGTCCCATCGGTCACTTGCGCGGCGCGATCAAACGAATGGGAGAACCGGTGATCCGTGCTGCCGTCTCGCGCGCGATGAAAGAGATGGGCCGGCAGTTCGTGCTGGGCGAAGACATTGATGCCGCCATGGACCGTGCCGCCGGGATGGAAGCCAAGGGGTTCACCTATTCCTACGACATGTTGGGGGAGGCCGCGCTGACCGAAGCCGATGCGCGGCGCTATCATTTGTCCTACTCCCGGGCGATATCAGCGATTGCACGCGCCTGCATTCGAGACGATATCCGCGAAAACCCCGGGATTTCCGTGAAACTGTCGGCCCTGCATCCGCGCTATGAGCGCGCGCAGGACAGGGCCGTTCTGCGCGATCTGGTCCCGCGCTTGCGCTCTCTTGCTCTGCTGGCGAAATCCGCTGGCATGGGCCTGAACGTCGATGCGGAGGAAGCAGACCGCCTGTCCCTCAGTCTCGAAGTGATCGACGCCGTGCTCGGGGACGACGCTTTGGCGGGTTGGGACGGGTTCGGGGTTGTTGTGCAGGCCTATGGACCGCGGGCAGGCACGGTGATTGACGCTCTTTATCACATGGCCGAACGGTACGACCGCCGGATCATGGTGCGATTGGTCAAAGGCGCCTACTGGGATACCGAGATCAAGCGGGCCCAGGTCGAAGGGGTCACGGGGTTTCCCGTCTTCACGCGCAAGGCGGCCACGGACGTCTCCTACATCGCCAACGCGCGCAAGTTGTTGGGCATGACCGACCGGATTTACCCGCAATTTGCGACCCACAATGCCCATACCGTAGCAGCCATCCTGCATATGGCTGGCGACCAGCCATACGAATTCCAGCGCCTTCACGGAATGGGTGAGGCGCTGCACAACATCGTTCTGCGCGAGCGTGGCACCCGGTGCCGCATTTACGCGCCTGTCGGGGCACATCGCGACCTGCTTGCCTATCTGGTGCGCAGGCTTCTGGAAAACGGGGCGAACTCCAGCTTTGTGAACCAGATCGTGGACAACAGCGTCTCCCCCGAAGTTGTGGCTGCCGATCCCTTTGACGCACTCGCCGACAGCGTGGTGACGATACCTGATGGGCCAGCGCTGTTCCTGCCGGAACGGCCAAACTCGCGCGGTTTCGACATTTCGAATGTGGAAACGTTGGCGCAGATCAATGCCGCGCGAGATGCTTATGCAACGCACCGCTGGGAGGCTGCGCCCCTCACGGTCTCGGCTTCGGACGGCACTGCCCAACCTGTTGTCAACCCAGCGGACCCAAATGACACCGTCGGCAGCGTCACGGTTGCATCACCAGACATAGTGGCCCGCGCCTTTCAGGATGCGGCGCCATGGTCGCAGACTGCATCCGAACGTGCGCGTATCTTGAATGCTGCCGCTGACCTTTACGAGGCAAGGTTTGGCGAGGTTTTTGCCCTTTTGGCGCGCGAGGCGGGCAAGACACTGATGGATGCTGTGGCTGAACTGCGCGAAGCAGTGGATTTCCTGCGCTACTATGCGGCCCAAGCCACCGATGCACCCCCCGCCGGAACATTCGTTTGCATCTCGCCTTGGAATTTTCCACTGGCAATATTTACGGGCCAAATCGCCGCTGCGCTGGCTGCAGGAAACGCGGTTCTGGCCAAACCGGCCGAGCAAACCCCGCTGATCGCCCATCTGGGGGTTTCGCTGTTGCACGAGGCAGGCGTGCCCATCTCCGCCCTGCAACTGCTGCCCGGAGACGGACAGGTGGGCGCCGCCCTGACCGCACATGGAGGGGCAAACGGGGTCGCCTTTACCGGCTCAACCGATACCGCGTTGCGCATCCGGGCGAGCCTTGCCGAACATGCGACCCCCGGCACGCCGCTCATCGCGGAAACGGGCGGGTTGAACGCCATGATCGTGGACAGCACCGCCCTGCCCGAACAGGCTGTGCGCAGCGTGGTCGAAAGCGCCTTCCAATCCGCGGGACAACGTTGCTCGGCGCTGCGCTGTCTTTACGTGCAGGCCGACATCGCCCCCGCCTTCACCGAAATGTTGATCGGCGCGATGGACGCACTGACAGTCGGCAACCCACGGCGTCTGGCCACGGATGTGGGACCCGTCATTGACGAGGCCGCGCGCGCAAGCATTGAGGACCATGTGGCAACCGCCGCACGCGAAGGGCGTCTGGTGCACCGTCTCAAAACGCCAGTGTCAGGCACATTCGTCGCCCCCGCGCTCCTGAAAGTCGACGGCATCGGCGATCTGGAGCGTGAGGTCTTTGGCCCTGTTCTGCATCTGGCAACCTTTCAGGCCAGCGAACTGGACGCGGTCATCGACGACATCAATGCAACCGGATACGGGCTGACCTTTGGATTGCACAGCCGGATTGACGACCGCGTGCAGCATGTGTCGGACCGGATTGTTGCGGGGAATGTCTACGTCAATCGCAACCAGATCGGTGCGATCGTGGGCAGCCAGCCTTTTGGCGGTGTTGGGCTCTCGGGAACAGGGCCGAAGGCGGGCGGCCCGGATTACCTGCTGCGGTTCCGCCGTGCGCCGGTCGGCTCCAAGGCTGGATCATGGGACACGGAGGCACCATTGCCAGACCTGCCCGACCGGCCCAAAGACGCTCTCAACAGCGTTCCTCTGCCCGGCCCAACCGGTGAGTCGAATGTGCTGAGCCATGCAAGCCGAAGCGCAATTCTGTGCGCCGGACCGGGCGCCGAAACTGCGGCCGAGCAGGCAGGGATCGTTGCAGCCTTTGGTGGGGTCCCCGTTCAAGCCGACGGTGCCATTCCCGCAGGTGCGCTCACATCAGGCCCTGCCTACGGCGGCGTGATCTGGTGGGGAGATACGGCGATGGCGCGCGCAATTGAACGCGCGCTTGCGGCGCGCAGGGGTCCAATCGTGCCGCTGATCACGGGGATGCCCGATCGCGCTCATGCGACTTTTGAGCGGCACGTCTGCGTCGACGTGACTGCTTCTGGCGGCAACACCGCCCTTCTGGGGGCCGCAAGCTGATCAGGCGGCGGCGTTTTTCGAGGCGGAAAACGGCACGGAAACCGCTTCGGTTTCCGCCTCACCCCTTGACGCGCTGTGCGCTCCGACCAACTGTGGGCGGGTGTTTCCAATCCGCGATCATAACCCGTCCGGGCGCATTCCTTATGTGACATACATGCTGATGGCGGCCAATATCGGCATCTTCCTCAGCTACGTGGCCCTGTTCAACGACCCGCGCGCGATAAACGGGTTCTTCTTTGCCTATGCCGCGATCCCTGCACGGATCACTGCCGGGGACGGGTTCGCCACCCTGATCAGCTCCATGTTCCTGCATGGCGGCTGGATGCACCTGATTGGCAACATGCTGTTTTTATGGATTTTCGGGGATAATGTCGAAGACGAGATGGGGCATGTCCCTTTCCTCATCTTTTACCTCATCGCAGGGATCGCTGCAGGTCTGATACAGGTGATGTCCGCCCCGGCATCAGACATTCCAACCGTTGGCGCATCCGGCGCCATCGCAGGGGTTATGGGCAGCTACCTTCTGCTTTTCCCCAAGGCGCGGGTGGACATTTTGCTGATCCTCATCATCTTCATCCGCATCTTCCCGATCCCTGCATGGATCATGCTGGCGGTTTGGTTCGGGATGCAATTCGTCGGTGGCATTGGCGCGGACGTGTCGGCAGGTGGCGTGGCCTACTGGGCCCATGCAGGCGGGTTCGTGACCGGGCTGATGCTGACACTTCCCCTATGGCTCAAACGCGGCGGGCCTGCGTACTGGCGGCGCACCCACGGGCACCCGCCCCATCCCGAGGCCGTTTACGCATCCTCCCGAATCCCGAAGGTGCGGCGATGAAAGCGTCCTGTCATTGCGGCGCAGTTGTGCTTGAGGTGGAACTCTTGGACGGTCTTGGCACTGCCGGGCGCTGCACCTGCTCGTTCTGCCGCCGCCGCGCTGCACCTGCCGTGGTCGCGATGAAGGGCAATGTGCGCATCATAAAAGGCGCGGATGCGCTGACATTGTATCAATGGGGCACGCAGACGGCGCGCCATCACTTCTGCAAAATCTGCGGCATCTACATGTATCATAACCAGCGCGCCAACTCCGACCATATCGGGGTGAACATGGGCACGCTTGAAGGCGTCAACCCCGCCGATCACGAACCGATCCCGTGGACGGACGGGATCAACCACCCGTCAGATCGCAAGCCTTAAGCGCGGATGATCTTTGCCAGTTGCGGGAACATCGGCTCGTTGGCGCAGATGATCTCGCCATCTTCCAGAATGTCATTGCCCGGCGTGAGTGGTTCGGCAAAACCGCCGGCTTCCTTGACGATCAACAGACCCGCGGCAATGTCCCACGCATTGAGGCGACGCTCCCAATAGCCATCGTAACGCCCTGCGGCCACATAGGCCAAATCGAGCGCAGCCGCCCCGAACCGGCGCACTCCGGAGCAAACCGGCATCAGACGGGCCAGTTCCTGCAAGGTCTCTGGCAGGTCCGAGCGGCCTCCAAACGGCAACCCGGTCGAAAAAAGACCCTCGATCATCTTCGACCGTCCCGACACCCGCAAACGCGTGTCGTTCATGAACGCCCCCTGCCCTTTTTCCGCAAAGAACAGCTCGTCCTTGGCCGGATCATAAACGACCCCTGCGACAACCTGCCCCTTGTGTTCAAGCGCAATGGAAACAGCCCAATGGGGCAGCCCATGCAAAAAGTTCGTGGTGCCGTCAAGCGGGTCCACGATCCAGCGGCGGGTCGGGTCTTCTCCCGGCTCTTCTCCACCCTCCTCGGCCAGCCAGCCATAGGTGGGTCGCGCCGTGCGCAACTCTTCCTTGATGATGGCCTCGGCCGCCAGATCAGCCTTGGAAACGAAATCCCCTGCCCCCTTCATCGACACCTGCAGGTTCTCGACCTCATGAAAATCCTTGGCCAGTGACCGACCGGCTTTGCGCGCGGCTTTGATCATGATGTTCAGGTTTGCGCTGGCGGCCATTGGGGTGCTCCGAAACGGGGTGATGGGATCAAGGGCTGCGCTATACGCCGCAAGTGCTACCTTGCCAAGGGGCACACGACCCTGCACGCTCTTCTTCATGGCTTCAACCACAAGGAATGGGACAAAGATGACGGACCAGATGCAGTACATCACGCTGGCCAGCCGCCCGACAGGCGCGCCGACGCCCGACAATTTCGCCTTTGAAACAGCCCCCATTCCTGTCCCCGGACCCGGCGAAGTGTTGGTGCGGGTCCATTACATGTCGCTCGACCCTTACATGCGCGGTCGGATGGATGCGGGAAAGTCCTACACAGCGGCCACCCAGATCGGTGAGACGATGGGCGGGGGCGGCGTTGGCGAGGTGATCGCCAGCAACGCGGAAGGTTGGAGCGTCGGCGATTTTGCCCTTGGCATGTTCGGCTGGGCCACACACGCCGTGCAACCCGCCAAGGCCCTGCGCAAGCTGGACCCGAACGTAGCACCCCTGACTGCAACGCTTGGGGTTTTGGGTATGCCGGGGTTTACCGGCTGGCACGGATTGATGGAATACGGTCGGCCCAAGGCGGGCGAAACACTGGTCGTTGCGGCCGCCACCGGGCCCGTTGGATCAATGGTGGGGCAACTGGCCAAATCGCTGGGGCTGCGTGCCATCGGGATCGCAGGCGGCGCAGACAAATGCGCGCTCGCCACGGACACCTTTGGTTTTGACGCCTGCCTCGACCACCGCGCCTATCCGGATGCGAAGTCTTTGCGCGCAGCGCTCAGCGACGTCTGCCCTGACGGGGTCGACATCTACTTTGAAAACGTCGGCGGCAAAGTGCTCGAAGCCGTAATGCCCCTGATGAACGCCTATGGCCGGGTACCGGTGTGCGGAATGATCTCATGGTACAACGCCGGTGGCCTTGGCGCAGGAGCAGAGGCGACAATGACGGTGCCCGCTCTCTGGCGTGGCATCCTCGTGAACAAACTGAGTGTGAACGGGTTCATCATCTCAGACGTCTTCCACCGGCTTCCCGAGTTTATCCAGGACGTCGCGCCCAAGGTGCTGAGCGGCGAGATCACATACATCGAAGACATCGCAGACGGGCTTCAGAACGCACCAGATGCGTTCATCGGCCTGCTGGAGGGCAAAAACCTCGGCAAACTGATCGTCAAACTCGTGTGAGGTCAGACGCTTTGCAGCTTGCGCGCCTCGATCCGCGCCAATTCGATCAGTTTTTGCATGTAGGGTTTGTCGCGCTCTTCCGAACGCACCGCCGCATAGAGGCGCCGCGTCAGTCCTGTCTCGGTCAAAGGGCGGGTGACGTAATCGCTGGAATACTTCACCTCGCGCACCACCCAGTCCGGCAGCACAGACACGCCCCGGTTTGACGCCACAAGCAACAGGATCACAGCCGTCAGCTCGGCCTGTCGCACAGCGGCCGGCTCCACTTTGGCGGGGATCAGCAATTGGCTGAACACGTCTAGGCGCGTGCGCTCAACCGGGTATGTGATCAGCGTCTGATCGCGAAAATCCGCAGCGTCGATATAGTCCTTTTTCGCGAGAGGATGGGTCGAGGCGGCCACAAAAACGGGTGCGTAATCAAAGAGTTCAACGAACTCTACGCCGGGCAACTCCTCGGGATCGGACGACACGACCAGGTCCACCTCTTCCTTCATCAACGCAGGCAACGCATCAAAGGCAAGGCCGGGCCGGATATCCACATCCACATCCGGCCAAGTGCGGCGAAACTGCTCAAGCACCGGAAACAGCCATTCAAAACAGGCGTGACATTCGATGGCGATGTGCAGGCGTCCAGACGATCCATCCCGCAAAGACGTGAACTCGGTCTGCAAGGCTTCGACCTGCGGCAACACCTGTTCGGCCAGCCGCAACAACCGCATGCCAGCCGCCGACAATTTGAGCGGTTTGGACCGACGCACGAACAGTTCTACCCCTGCCTGATCCTCAAGTCCTTTCACCTGATGGCTCAGCGCAGACTGGGTGATGTGGAGTTGATCCGCAGCGCGCGCCAGCCCGCCGGCCTCGTGGATGGCCTTGATCGTGCGCAGGTGGCGGAACTCGATATGCATACGTGCCTCATGTTAATGATGAGAGTTATGAATTTGCTTCAATATACAGCGCTGGCCATACTGCGTGCAACCCGCCGAGGAGCCCATCCAATGACCGCCCTGTCCTTTGAAACCTTCCCTCCCAAGTCGCTCGACGCATCCTTTCACCTCTGGGAGACCGTCAAATCCCTGACCGTGCTCAACCCGCGCTTTGTCTCCGTCACCTACGGCGCGGGTGGGTCGACACGCGAACTGACACAGGAAGCCGCGCAAACCCTGCGCAAGACATCCGGCCTCAAGGTCGCGGCACACCTCACCTGCACGGATCAAAGCCGCAGCGATGTTCTGAACGTGGCGGACCGCTACAAAACAGCCGGAATCCGCGATATCGTCGCGTTGCGCGGGGATGCAGCCAAAGGCGGTACGTTTACCCCCCACAAAGACGGGTTTGAAAACAGCGTCGCGTTGATCAAGGCCCTTGCCAAACGCGGTGACTTCACGATCCGCGTCGGGGCCTATCCCGACAGCCACCCGGATGCGGTGTCCATGATGCAGAACATCGACTGGCTGAAGGCCAAAATCGACGCAGGCGCAGCAGAGGCGATCACGCAGTTTTTCTTCGAGGCAGACACGTTCCTGCGCTTTCGAGACGCCTGTGCCGATGCCGGGATCACCGCACCCATCACACCGGGCATTCTGCCGATCACCAACTGGGCCAGCGCAAAGGCATTTGCCAAGCGGTGCGGCACACCCGTCCCCGCCGCCATCGCAACCGCGTTCGATCGGGCAACGCGCGAAGACCGAGCCGATCTGTTCGCGCTCACGCACTGTGCTGACCTGTGCGACAGCCTGATCTGCGAAGGGGTGGAGTCGCTGCATTTCTACACACTCAATCGCCCGGACCTCACGCTTCAGGTCTGCCGTGCATTGGGGCTCGTGCCACCGGCCGATATACGCAACGTGGCCTGATCCACCTTCATCTTGCAAAGTATACTTCGGGGGGCCCGGAACGGGCGGGGGCTGGCCTCCTCCCACGCATGCATGCCCTAGACCGATCAGTCCAATTGCCATAGGCTCGGCGCAATCAATGCCCGGAGACTCGCATGCCCATGGCCAACGCCCTGTCAGACCTGCTGGACCAGGATGACCTGCTCTCGATGTCGGGGCTGGATTTCATGACCGGCATGCTGGACGGCACATTGCCCGGCCCTCCGATTGCAAAGACGATGGGCTACACACTGCACGCTGTTTCAGATGGCCGCGTGACCTTTCGCGGCGCCCCGGAGTTCAAAGTCGCAAACCCCATGGGCACGGTGCACGGCGGTTGGTACGGAACACTGCTGGACAGCGCGATGGCCTGTGCGGTGATGACCAAAGTGCCCGCCGGGTCCGTCTACACAACGCTGGAATACAAGATCAACATCACCCGCGCGATCCCGTTGGGTATGGAAATCGACTGCACGGGCACGGTCGATCATTCCGGGCGTTCCACCGGGGTCGCCACGGGCGAAATCCGCGGAACCGCCGATGGCAGGCTCTACGCAACCGGATCCACCACCTGCATCATCATGAAACTCCGTTAAGGGACGGTGGGTGGGGCGTGTTTGAGCGCAGCTCAAAGAGCGTCCGCCCCCCGGCCCCGCCACTCCGACATCCGCTCCGCCCAGCTTTGGGGTGCAGGCCCCTGCGCAACCGAAGGGTGCACACGCTCTGACGGATCCAGGCCCACCTTGCGCGGCTTGCGCGTGATGAACCACCGCCCAAAGCCGCGAAACGTTCCCGTCGAGGGTGCCGTCGGGTCTTGCGGAAAACGCGCGGACCACCCTTCGGGCAAAGGCAAGTCGCACGCCTCGGCTTGCGAGAGCATCCACACGAGCGGAATGTTGGACAACGGGCGCGCCGCATGGAATCCGGTCAGGTGCCCGCCCACATCCCCATGAGTCCCGCGAAACCACATTTGCACCAGATGTCCGTCCCAATCCCGCGCACTGTCCCACATGACCGGCGCATAGGCCACGCGGGTCTCATTGCGGGCAAGCGCATGGAAACCCCGCTTGACCGACTTGCCCAGTGCGTGGTTGTGAAACGCATGGCGCGGCGCGCTCAGCCGCCACAGATAGGGCATGTTCAAGCCCAGTGACTTCACCGTATCCCACGCCCCGATCATCTCGATTTCAATCTCTGCATGACAGTTGTTGCGGGCAAAAATGCGGGCGGCATCCCCATCGGGCGTGCATTCATAGTGGCGGTAGACATCGCGAATATTGCGCACGGTCGCCGCATCGCTGCGCAACAGACCCACGCGGTCAATGATCCCGGCCAGCGAGCGCACCGCATAGGCCCCGCGCGAATAACCAAACAGATAAATCCTGTCGCCAGGGCGATAGCGCGACGCGAGGTATCCATAGGCGCGCCTGATCTGGCGATTGATGCCGCGGCCGAACAATACATCACCGGCACGGCGCCATTCAGACCACTGCAGGCCCGGCTCGTAATACAAAGAGACCTGATTGCCCACCTCGCCCAGAAGCCTGGCCAGCAACCCCGCGTTTGTCTCGTCGCCCGGTTCCAGCGAGGACATGGTTCCGTCAATGATGATCACGTGGATGGTGCGACCACGCGCGGGTGGGTCGACCTTGGCCGTGCCTCTGCCAAACCGGCCTTTCAGCCAGTTTGCAATGGTCCTATTCAGCCGCGATTGCATCATCCCTTAGCAGTTCCCAAACCTTCAGCGGCGTGAATGGCATATCCACCTGCCGCACACCGTGATCCCAGAGCGCATCCTGCACCGCGTTGGACACGGCCGCCAGCGCCCCAACCGTTCCAGCCTCGCCACAGCCCTTCATGCCCATGATATTGGCCGTGGACGGCACCGGTTCTGACGTGAACCCGATCATGGGTACGTCGTCGGCGCGGGGCAAGGCATAGTCCATGAACGTTGCCGTGAGCAGTTGGCCATCTTCGTCAAAGATCACATGCTCGGTCAGTGCCTGCCCGATGCCCTGCACCACCCCGCCATGCACCTGACCTTCGGCCAGCATTGGATTGATAAGATTACCAAAATCGTCAACGACTGTATAGCGGTCACAGGTGGTCACGCCAGTGTCCGGGTCGATCACGACTTCTGAAACATGACAGCCATTGGGAAAGCTGCGTGCCTCCAGCGCGACGCGACGTTCATGCACCAGCAGGTCGTCCCGGCCCTTCTCGCGGGCCATGTCGGCGACCTCGAGCATGGTCGGTGTCATGTTCGACCCTTCTGCGCGGAACCGTTCATCGTCAAAAGTGATCTCGGTCGCAGGCACACCCATTTCATCCGCCAGAAAGGCGGTGAACGCGTCAGTCATCGCGCCAACTGTGGCGAGCGTTGCATTGTTCTGCGTGGTGACAGAGCGCGACCCGCCCGTACCGCCACCGGTCTTGATCAGATCCGAGTCACCTTGGACCACATCAATCATATCAACGGGAATTCCTGTCTGATCGCTCAGGAACTGGGAATAGACCGTTTCATGGCCCTGCCCGTTGCTTTGCGTGCCCACATAGATGTTCACGCGACCCTCATCGGTATACTCGACCTTGGTGGTCTCCGCAGGATCGCCCAGAATGCTTTCGATGTAGTAACAAAGGCCGAGGCCCCGCAGCAGACCCTTTTCGGCATCCGCCGCCTTGCGGGCGGCAAAACCGGCGATGTCCGCCTCGGTCTCGGTGCGGGTCAACACCTTGTTGAAGTCGCCCACATCATAGGTTTCACCCGTGGCCGATACATAGGGGAACTGTTCAGGCCTGATAAAGTTGATGCGACGCAACTCCAGCGGATCAACCCCCAATTCACGCGCGGCACGGTCCATGGCCCGTTCCAGAATATAAATTGCTTCAGGCCGCCCTGCCCCCCGATAGGCATCCACTTGCGTGGTGTTGGTGTAATAGCCGACCGAGTGCAAATACGTCGTCTGCACGTCGTAGACGCCCATCAAAACCTTGGAAAATAGACTGGTTTGGATGGCTTGGGCAAAGCCTGAATTGTAGGCGCCCATATTGGCCTCGGTAAATACGCGATAGGCCGTGATCTTGTTGTTTTCATCAAAGGCCAATTCCGTCAGCGAGGTCAGATCGCGCCCGGCATTGTCGCTCAGCATCGCCTCGGTCCGTTCCGACATCCAGCGCACCGGGCGTTTGAGATCACGTGCGGCATGGGCAAGCACGAAATACTCGGGATACATCATGCCCTTCATCCCAAAGCCACCACCGGTGTCCGGGTTGGTCACACGGATCG
>JBCBDZ010000021.1:0-30997 GCA_038529225.1 Pseudomonadota bacterium
CCCGAAGGCGGCATCAGCCAGAACGACATCGCAACAACTCTGGCCTTCAACAACGGTCTCACTCTGCTTGATATCACGAAGACCGAAATCAAGGACTTCCTCGAAGGGGCTGTCAGCGCGCTTCCAACGGGCGTGTCCGGCGGGTTCCCGCAAATCTCCGGGTTGCAGTTCTCGTTTGACGAGACACAAACCGCACAGACCTATGATGTGGATGGCAACATCCTGGTCGCGGGCCAGCGGGTGCAGAACGCAGGCATTTTTGACGCGGACGGCACGCTGATTGCAGAAGTGGTGCGGAACGGCGAAATCGTGGGCGAGCCGACAGAGAGCTTTCGCGTCGTCACTCTGAATTTCCTTGCCAATGCCGGGGACGAGATCCTGTCCAACCTGTCCAACCCGAACCGGGTGGATTTGATCGATCTTGACGCTGACGGAGTGGCGGATGAGGTGTTTTCCGGCGCTGCGACCTTTGCGGCGGACGGCAGCGAACAGGACGCTTTGGCGGAATATCTGAATGACAACTTCAACCCGGCCAACGGCGGCACTGCATTCAGCGAGGCAGACACCGGGCCGGATGCGGACAGCCGCATACAGAACCTGACCTTTCGCGAGGATACCGTTCTTCCTGACGTCGCACCGCCTGCACCGCCGCAGGCGACGGGCGATCTGGTCGCGACGGTGGTGGCGCAGTTCGAAGGCGATAGCGGCGATCCGACCGATCCTGAAGGCGCATCCGAGGTGGTCGTGCACGAGGGCGGATTGCTGTACGTGACCAACGGGGCCAGTGATCGCATCGACATCTTCGACATCGCAGGCGACGCGCTGGTAAACACGATCCCGCTTGATGGTCTTGATGGCTATGACGGGGTGCAGTCGGTGGCGGTCAAGAACGGTCTCGTCGCCGCAGCGATCTCACGCGCGCCGGTTGAAGAGACAAGTTTTGGCGTGACCAAACCGGTGGAACAGCCCGGGTTTGTGGCCCTTTTTGATGCCGCCAGTCTGAAGTTGATCACAACGGTCGATGTGGGCAACCTGCCGGACCAGCTGACCTTCAACGCCGATGGCACGAGCCTGCTTGTTGCGGGTGAGGGTCAGTTCAACGAGGACAGCATTGATTCAGGCGTGGCCGTCAATCCGCTGGGCACTGTTGCGATCATCGATGTAACGGCGCTGGTTGGCGCGAACCTGCCAGAGGCAGTGATTGCCTACGACAGCGTGACCGTCGACGGTCTGAGTGATGCAGCCATCTTTGAGCACACAGGCGCGCTCGAACTCGACAGCGGCACCATCGCCCTCGACCTTCATTTGGACGACACCGAAGGCCGTCAGACATTCATGTCCAAGGATGCACGTGGCTATGACACCGGTGGCCACATCACAATTTGGGCCGACGCCGGCACTGTCAAAGTCCGCATGCAAAGTGAGGATGCGTCCTATTACGCGATAGGCGGCAAGCTCGAAGCCAATGTCGATCAGTCCATTGCAGTGACATTTGGCGAAGGCGGGCTCAAACTGTTCGTGAACGGCGAACTCGAGAGCAGCAAGAGCTATACCGGCGGACTGAGCGGCAACACCGAACCGGTTGTGCTTGGCGCGTCGCAATTGTGGTCGTCCAAGGGCACAACAAACCGCCTGCATACGCCGATGGATGGCACGATCTCGAGTGTTGCGGTGTATGGCGAAGCCCTGTCCGATGAACAGATCGCAGACCTGGCCAACAGCGGCGCCGAAACGCCCCAGCTGACCGCTGACATCCTCGACTTTACCCAGTTCAACGGGTTCGAGGATGCAGCACGCGATGCCGGCATCCGCATTCAGGAAGGCGTGGATTTCGCCGACGACGTCGAACCGGAGTACATTGCCATCAGCCCGGACGGCACCACCGCTTTTGTCGCCCTGCAGGAAAACAACGCCATTGCCAAGATTGACCTGGCAACCAATACGGTCCTGGACGTCTTTGGCCTTGGTGTGACAGATTACAGCGAAGTCAGTCTCGATCCACTGGATGACGGCAATATCGACATCCGGACCTTCGACAGCCTCGTCGGTTTCCGTATGCCTGACGCCATCGCGACCGCTGATATTGGCGGGCAGACGTTTGTCTTGACTGCAAACGAAGGCGACAGCCGTGACTTTGACGAAGATCGTGTGTTCGACCTGGCGCAGGACGGGCTGATTGATCCCACCGTACAACAGAACCTGATCGACAACGGTCAACTGGACCTCTCCGACGAGGACTTTGGTCTTGGCAGGCTCGAAGTATCCTCAATCGATGGTAACACGGACGGGGACGGGGACATAGACGTCCTGCACACCTTCTCTTCGCGCTCATTCTCGATCTTTGACGCCGACGGCAACCTGGTGTTCGACAGCGGATCGCAGTTCGAAGAGATCATTGCCGACCTCGCCCCTGAGCGTTTCAATGATAACGACGGCGCCGACGGTGAAAATCGTTCGGATGCCAAAGGACCTGAACCCGAAGCGATCATCACTGGTGAGGTGGACGGCAGCATCTATGCCTTTATCGGGCTCGAGCGCGACAGCGGCATCATGATCTACAACATCGATGACCCGGCGAACGCGTTCTTTGTGGACTATATTCCACCGTTGCATGTCGACAACGCGGGTGACGGCGACGTGGCGCGTCACGGGCCCGAAACGATCGCATTTATCCCGGCAGAGGACAGCAGCACGGGCAACGCGCAGATCGCGGTGGCCTATGAAATTTCTGGTACAACCTTTGTCTACGACGTCAGAGCGCTTGACCAGAGTATCATGAACATTCAGGGCGCCGGCCACGTGTCCGCGTTCGAGGGTCAGACAGTGCGCACCACGGGCGTCGTGACGGCCGTCGACTTCAACGGTTACTACCTGCAAGACCCTGACGGAGACGGCGACGATGCGACATCCGATGCCATCTTTGTCTTTGTCGGCAACGGCAATGCAGGCGGCATCGCAGTAGGTGACGAGGTACAAGTGCGCGGCACCGTGTCCGAGTTCATCCCCGGCGGCGCGGGCACCGGCAACCTTTCGACAACGCAAATTTCGGACTTTGGTGCATCCAATTCGACCGTGCTGTCGAGCGGCAATGCCTTGCCCGATGCTGTCGTGATTGGCGCTGCAGGGCGGACACCGCCGACAGAGATCGTGATTTCGGACGATGAATTGCCTGTGAACCTGCAGGATGATCCCGGCGTCTTCAATCCCGAGACGGATGGCATCGACTTCTACGAAAGCCTTGAAGCTATGCGCGTCGTTGTGGACAACCCGGTGGCCATATCCGCTACCAACCGGTTTGATGAAACATGGGTAGTCGCCGATGACGGCGCAGGCACCACGCCGGGCCTGAACGGTCGCGGCGGGCTGGATATCAACGCAGATGCGGACGGTTTTGGGGATGTGAACCCCGAACGCATCCAACTGCAATACGATGCCTTCTTCGATCTGCTTCCAGAAGGTTTCACGCCCCCTGCCCTGACTGTGGGTGATGACCTCAGCGATGTCACCGGGGTTGTTTCCTACTCCTTTGGCAATTTCGAAGTGCTGGTGACCGACGCGTTCGATGTCGAGGCGGCCAGCAGCAACGTCGCCGAAGTGACGGAAATCGCGGCAGGTGACCGTGATCTGACCGTGGCCACCTACAATGTGCTGAACGTCACCTCAAACTTTGACAGCGGCGATGATGATGACGCGGACGCAGACCAGATCGCAGCGCTTGCGGCACAGATCGTTGACAACCTCGGATCGCCGGACATCCTTGCCTTGCAGGAAATCCAGGACAATTCCGGCGTCAACTTCAACGCCGAAGACGGCGTGCTGGAGGCGGACGAAACCTTGCAGGCCATCGTGGACGCCATCGCGGCGGCGGGCGGCCCACAATACACAGCTGTCAGCGCGGTCGTGGACGTAGAGGGGGAAACGGGAGGTGTGCCAGGTGGCAACATCCGCAACGCATTCCTTTACAACGAAGATCGCGTCACTGCCGTCAACATTCAGACCCTTGAGGTTGACGAACTGAACGCGTTCGGTGTGACCGATCCGAACGCCTTTGACGGCACGCGTGATCCGTTGCTCGGGACCTTCGAATTCAACGGAGAAGAGATCACGCTTATCAACAATCACTTTTCTTCGCGGTTCGGCTCCACGCCCATCTTTGGCGGTCCGCAGCCGTTCGTACAGGCAGGCGAAGATGCGCGCGAGCGCGAAGCGAGCACGATCAACGAAGTGGTCGATGCTCTGTTGGCCGACAACAGTGAAGCGAACGTGGTTGTCCTCGGCGACTTGAACACTTTTGAGTTCACCGACGAGCTGACCGAAGATTTGCCGGGTGTGGGCGACGAACAGGTTCTGACGAACCTTTCAGCGACGGCGGACGACAGCTACACTTTCAACTTCCAGGGCAACAGCCAGGCGCTCGACCATATCTTCGTCACAGAAGGTCTGCTCGAGGGTGCGGCTGTCGATGTGGTCCACACCAACGTCGACTTCACCAATGCCACCTCAGACCACGAACCAATCGTCGCCAGCTTCTTCTTTGCGGTGCCGGGCGACATCGTGGCCGGTACGGATCAGGGCGATATTCTCACCGGAACCGGTGGTGATGACCAGATCTTTGGCGAGCGCGGGGGTGACCAGATCTTTGGATTTGACGGGTTTGACTTTGTCGATGCTGGCAGAGGTCGGGATGTCGTCTTTGGCGGTGACGGGGATGATACCATCCTTGGCGGCAACGGGCGCGACGTCCTGTTGGGCGAAGAAGGCGAAGACAACATTGACGGTGGCCGCGGTCGTGACCTGATCGAAGGTGGGGCTGACAACGACATCCTGACCGGCGGCGGTGAGGTCGACACCTTCGTGTTCTCCGGTGTTTTCGGTGATGACATCATCACTGATTTTGAAGCTATCGACGAACTGATCTTTAGCGGCATCAGCACTGCAGAACTCGCCATAGAAGCAAATGCCGATGGTCTGGTCGTCACGGCCATGAACGAAGATATCGATGGCACCGTCACGCTGCTTGGGTTCAACCAGGTCGATTTCTTCGCGTGATCTGCAGTTTCGTGCCCAAGACACCGAGGTTGTCGTTAGGCCGAGATTGAAGAAGATGCCGAGATTTCAGGTTTGTCTTGCAAACCTGAAATCCGGTGTTTCGTCCGGAACGGCAGGCCAGCGCATAAGGCAGGTTTTGAAAGGAACCAAACGCCGGGCCCATGACCTGCGTGGGTCGGCACATGGGCGATCATGTGATGGCGCCAAAGAGATCCATGGTCAAAAAACGGCGGTCTGTCCCGTACCGCCGATCACCTCGGTTTTGGGGTATGGGGCTGTGTCAAAAGCTCGAGAACTGTCACTCAGTCAGGTGCTTTTCATAGGCCAGTCGCGCCGCCTTGACGGCCTTCATGTTGCTGCCCGCCCACAAGACGATCGGAGTCAGTAAGCCAACCAGCTCTTGTCCCATGTCTGTCAGTTCATAGGACACGGCCACGGGCGGTCCGGGGGACACCGTGCGTGTCAGATACCCGTCACGCTGAAGGCTGCGCAGGTTCTCTGTCAGCACACGTTGTGTCACGTCCCCGATCGTGCGCTTCAGTTGGCCAAAGCGCAAAGGACCATCTTCCAGAGCAAGCACGATGATAATCTGCCACTTGCCCGTCACTTTCGAAAGAACGCTGCGGATCGGACAGAGCAAAGCCTCTGCTTCGTTGTGAACACCAATGGGGAGCATCGTTCTGCGGTCCTGTTGTAGGTTCCTGATTTGCACCAGCGTCGCTTCGCATACTTCTGAACCCGGAATCAAGCCACGTGTCAGGCGTCGGGTATCCCAAACCATACTATGTATTAACAAAGTGCGTAATTGTGCCTTGGTGCAGAATGGATACCTTATTCAGGCAACTGAGTCGAAAGGATTTACCATGACACCCCAAGAGCTTGTTATCGCACTCGTGACCGCTGTTTTCGTTGACTATGACATCGAAGCGGCGCGACAACTTCTGGCGCCCGACTACATTCAGCACAACCCATCGATCCCGACCGGCGCAGACGGTCTGTTGAACCTGATCCCAATCGCCAAGCAGACGGGTCTGACAGTCACCACTCATCGGATCATCACCGAGGGCGACATTGTCGTTGCCCACAACACCTTTGAAAATGCAGACGCCTTTGGCGCACCGACGCTTGTGTCCTTTGATGTGTTTCGCATCGAGGACGGCATACTGGTCGAACACTGGGACAACCTTCAGGCCCCACCCGCTGAAACGGCGTCTGGGCGGTCCATGACGGATGGCCCGACCGAGATTACCGATCTGGACAAAACAGAAGAGAACAAGGCCCATGTCACCGGGTTTGTCACCGACGTCTTCCTGAACGGAAAACTCCACAAGGCGCCCGACTACATCATCTCAGATCCCGGCGCATATCATCAGCACAACCCGCTTGTGCCGGATGGGCTAGCTGCTGTTGGTGCTGCCTTTTCACAACTGGAAGAGGCAGGGCAGGGTTTTTCCTTTTCTGAGCTGCACATGATCGTGGCCGAGGGCAACTTTGTCTTTACCATGACCGAAGGGGCGATGGGGGATGTGCCAACGGCCTTTTTTGACCTTTGGCGGCTCGAGGATGGGATGATCGTCGAGCATTGGGACACCATCGAACCAATTCCAAAGGAGATGGTCCACGAGAACGGAAAGTTCTGATCGTCAGGCATTCCATGGCGGCGCGATGCAAACAGGGGGTTTTGGGGCCGTATCGGCACGTTCGCCCTCACATCGCCCGCAGGAACGCTGTGACCCTACACCACATGGCACAAACGCGCCGGGATCAAAGGCAACTTGAGACGCAATCTCCCTCACGAATTTACTCTCAATCAGCAGCTTACAACTGCGGCACCAGACGATTTGTGTGCCTTGATTGCGCAACAAAGCGGCCAGGAGGACAGAGTGATCTTTCACCCAACAGATCGCATCGGCACCATGCCGCAGGAGGTGTTCGGCCTCACGCTATTCATCCTGATGCTGCCGCCTGCCACGTATGCGCAACAGGCCCCTGTTGATCTGTCTGCCGACCTGAGGCATGCCGAAAATCAGTCGATGTTCGGTCGTTCGAGCGATGAGCAAATGCGCCAAAGGATCAAAGGGCACAGGTGGCCGCTGTATGGCTAGGCCACGCGAATTGGCTTGTCCGGGACAAGATCGAGGCGGATCACACGCTCGAGATTTTCGGCCCGCACATCGACCAGAATACTGAGCATCGATTCGAGAGTGAAATAGGCCCGCAAAACCCGAAAGATGAGGTATTCGGGCAAGGCCAAAACGCCACGCGGCACACCGTTCAGAAGCGATGCAAGAACGGCCATGATTGCCGGTGCACCGGTTGTAACGGCAACGATGGACTGCCACACGATTGGGCTGTCTGCATTGAACCCGAAACCCCATTCCAGACTGCCAAACATGATCAACGGCACCAGCATCGCTCGGCGCGCGGAGTTGATCAGCATGTAGGGCAGGATCACCTTTCCACGCAGGGTTTTGCCTTGGCCGTAGATCAGATCCCGACAGCGCGAGGAGATATGGTATATTGAACGGAACCAGCGCATACGCTGCTCGCGCATATGACTGTAGGACGACGGGACTTCGGAAACGTAGCGCAACTTGGGATCAACAACCGAGTGGAAGCCCAACTCGCCGATGCGCAATGAAATGTCGGTGTCCTCGCCATTCATCCCTTCGACGAAGCCGCCCAAGTAACGCGGATGGTGGGTACGGTAGACAACAAACATGCCTGGAATACCCACGACTCCGTTCACCGCACCCATGGCAACGGAATAAAAGCCATGTTTGACCAAAACTTCCAGCAGGCGCGCACGGTCAAAAAGTGCACCGCCGGGCGGGACAGGAACCCCCCCGACCACGCCGACACTGGGGTCGGTGAAGTAGGGCATCGCCCGGGAAAAGTTGTCTTCTCCCACCAGAGTATCGGCATCCACCCTGACCAGAAATTCTGTTTCGCAGGCATCCAGCCCCGCGTTCAGGGCATTGGATTTGCCCGGTTTTGGCACGTTGATCACACGGCCCTTTGCGGCCTTGCATGCGGCCAGAGTTTCGCGCGCAAGGTCTTCGGTATCGTCGGTGGAGTTGTTGTTCATGATCAGGATGTGAACGTCACCACCGTAGTGCGCGGCGGCGCGGTCCATTGCATTGATCGTATCCTTGATGATGTAGGATTCGTTGTGGGCGGGCACGATTACCGAAACGGGCGGCGTGAACTTCCGTTTCTTGGCTGTGATCACATCATAGATCGCCAACAGGTAAAGCTGGGCAAAGAACACCGGCAGAAACAGAAACACCCCCGGACCAATTCCGCCAAGCAAGGTCCAGCTGCGCAGGACCTGAACAATCTTGAGATCGAGACGACCCACCCAGATCGCTATTCCAGCCGCGATCGCGATCGTGAGCCCAAGACGCAAAAAGGCGCGCAACTGGCTGACCGGAACATGCTCGATCCGGATACGGGCGGGCATGAACCCACGTTCAAGCAGTTTGAACGAGTAGACGGCAAAACCGAAGAGGCCAGAGGCGATGGCGCTAAAGTGCAGTGAGAAAGACTGGCCCAGACAGTAGTGCGCCAGTGCGTTCGCAAGGTCAAAGACGGCGCAGCCTGCAAGAAAAGACAACACGAGGTCCAGACCGAACAGGATCCTCCCCCGCCTGCCACCGGAACTGAAGGCCGCAAACGCGATAAAGAACGAGACCAGAAAAATACGGATCGCAATTGCATGCCGCCCGGAATGCGCCGAGAACACATAGTCGCGGTTGGGAAAAATCTGGGACACGAGGTCTGTATTCACGAACCACAATTGAGCCGCAGCCATAACGGCAAACAATCCCAGCATCATCGGTGCTTGCCACTCGGAAACAGGTCCGGCAAAGCGTTTGGGGGCGCTGTCGACAGAAATAAAGTTGATCTGTTCGCGCTTGTCCTCGCTGTCACTCATGACGACTCGACCGGGATTTTGATGGTGTCTGGAGCAATCAAAAGGGCCAACCGGTTGCCCGGCACCTCACTGCCAGCATCCAGACGATGTACCTTCAACCCGTCTGCGGCATGAAAGGCCAGCCAACCGGTGCCCGCAAGGTTCAGTTCCGGGCTGTCAGGCGTGACAACGACGATGTGCGCATGTGTGTCAGCGGGTTTCAGTTTCGCATTTTGTGGTACAACCACTGACAGCCAATCGCTGACCAGTGCAGCGTCGAGAGGCGTGAGCGAGGTGGCACTTGCAACTTTGATCGGGCCGATCCCGGACAGCATCGCCCGCAGATCAGTCACCGGGTCGCTGTAGGGCACATCGCCAAGGACCAGTTGCGTTTTCGACAACATCTCTGCCACCAGTTCCGGACCCCGGTCGCACAGGCCGCCGCGTGGTGCGCTGCTTGTGGCAACTATTTCGATCTCGTTGCTGGACGACTGCACGTTGATGGGTAGCGCGATAAGAGCACTGTAATCCGACTGTGTGCCTGCGATGTGATCCTGAAACACCAGTCTGTTGTTCAGCGTCACTGTAAACGTCCAGCTGTGTCCGCCAATCAACCGGCCAAAGGTCATGTGCAGGTCCAGATGGGCTGGTATCCGTTGGGGTGCGTGCCCATCCAGCGCGTAGCGTTCCCGCCAAACGGCCTGACGATAAAACTGGCGCACGCCAGTGCCGGAACCCGCCCGCAAGAGGGTGAGCGGCGGCGATGGCAGCGGTCCGACCGCGACCGGCAATTCAGTCAACGCGGAACGCAGCCCATCCGTGGTCAAGGCGTCGCCGTTGCTTGCGCCATCAAACACCGTTTGCACACCACGCTGCTGGAACTGCGTCGCCAGCACCAGCCGTCGTACCTGTTCTTCGCGCTTCAACCATGTGGGCCATCCGACGCGCACAAGGTTGCCCCATGCGTGCACTTGATCTCGGGCACTTTCCAGAGGGCGGTCCAGCGTCAGAAAAACTGCGCTGGTCGTCTCGATTTCGACCACAGCGGGGGTGCTGCCTTCCTGGGAGCACTGTTGTTGGGGACCAGTGCCTTGGAGCGAAAAAGAGACAACCAGCTGGCTCCCTGCAAAATCCGTCGGTGAAAGTGGAATTTGCAGAGAACGCCCCACCTCGCCTGAACGCAGCAACACTTCGCCGCGCCGGACATTGCGGATCGAGATGCGAAGCACCCCCTCCACACCGTCAAGCACTTGGGACGTTGCATTGATTTGGAGGTATCCAGACGTCGGGCGTGCATCCACTGGCATGATGAACACAGCGCTCTGGTAGGCAGGGAAACCGGATAGAATGATAGGTTGGTCAGAGTTGGCGCGCGCAAGCACCGCATGATTGGTGCTGTCAGAGACCGGCGCGGTGCGGTGCTCGAAGACCAATTGCGGGCCGGACGTGGCCTCTAGGATATAGCGTCGTCCTTTCTCAAGGATGTTCATCGTGGAAAGCAGGAGGGCAATGCCTGCCAAAAGAAATCCCATGAGCCCAATGCCAATCATGCGCATGCCATTCACCGATACTGTTATGTCGCGTGTAAACGCACATGTGCGAGGCCCACCTCCAAGCAGGCCTCACACATGCGGGTTTCGAAGGGTCAGGCCGCGTTGCGTGCCTTTGGAGTGACCACGCCGGGGCGCTGATTATCCGTCCATGTGGACACGCAAGGGATCATCTTGCGGATACAGCGTTCGGCGTATTTTGCTGCGATCTGTTGTGTTTCATCGATCAACCCTTCGGCAAGTGTGACCGGGTTCAGACCCAGAGAGAGAAAGGTCCTGTTGGAAACACGCAAATCGTTTTCTGCCGCTTCGTTACGTGGATTATCCACGTTGGCGATGGTTGCACCCGACACGTCGGCCACCAGCTTAGCAAGTGTGCGCACGGTGTGCGTCTCGGTCATCTGGTTGAGGATCGCAACCTTGTCACCTTTGGCAGGTGGGTTTTCGACAGCCAGTGCCAGACACTTTACGGTGTCCTGGATGTGAATAAAGGCACGGGTCTGACCGCCAGTGCCATGCACCGTGAGCGGGTGCCCGACAACTGCCTGCATCAGGAAGCGGTTTAGAACTGTGCCGTAGTCTCCGTCATAGTCGAAGCGGTTGATCAGACGCTCATCAAGGCGCGTTTCATCCGTCTGCGTCCCCCACACGATCCCTTGGTGCAGGTCCGTGATCCGCAGGTGGTCGTTCTTTGCATAAAACTGGAACAACAGCTGATCCATGGACTTTGTCATGTGATAGACGCTGCCCGGGTTCGTGGGATACAGAATGTCACGCTTCATGATCTGCTTGTCGTCACCCGGCACGTAGACCGGCAGGTATCCTTCGGGGATTTCCAGACCGTCATCGTCGTAACCGTAAACACCCATCGTGCCGAGATGGACAAAGTGCGGGTCCAGTCCCAGTTCGACAGATGCTGCCAGCAGGTTGTGCGTGCCGGAGATGTTGTTGTCGACGGTATAGCGTTTCTCGCCCACACCCTTCATCGAGTAAGGCGCAGCGCGCTGTTCGCCGAAGTGGATGATCGTGTCAGGCTGAACTTTTGCCAGCAGCTTGGTGACCGCATCAAAGTCACGGGCGACGTCGATGTTTTCGAAGGCGATCGTACGGCCTGTGTGTTCTTTCCACGCTGCAAGGCGATCTTCCATCGACGCGATTGGGGTCAGGCTGTCTGCACCCATTTTCGCATCAATCTCGCGACGTGACATATTGTCGACGATGATGACGTTGTGTCCCAGTCCAGAAAGGTGCAGGGCTGTTGGCCAGCCACAAAAACCGTCGCCACCGACCACGATAATACTCTTTACTTGTGTCATGTCTTCGTTCCCTCTTTTGCGGGCCCCTCCAGGCGGCCCTGTTTTCTGATGAACAATGGGTTAAGGCGCAGGCACGCCCGACACTTGCGCGCGAGGGTATAGAACGGCGCGCGGAAGGATGAGTTCACTATCCCATGGGATAGGTCATCACTGCTTAAGTTGGATCGGTGTCCTGCGAAACGGCTACAGCAATGGTGTGTTCGGCATTTTGCACGCTTGCCTCAAGCGTATCCGCCCAAGCACCCGGATCGCCTAGAGACTCCGAACGCGCGCCATGCTCAAGATCACTCAGTTTGCCCTGCAGGTCGTTCAGGCCCAGCAGCAACGCCGCGCCTTTGACCTTGTGGGCGGCCTCGGCCAAGGCTGTCGCATCCAAATTCTGCGCATTGCCCCGCAAGTCTGATGCAAGCACCTCAAGTTCAGCAAAAAACTGGTCGGCAACCGTCCGCACTTTGGCAGGTCCCAGCATATCGACCATTTCGGTCAGAGCCTTGGGAAACTTTGCGGCATCCAGTCGGCTGGGTGTTCCGGATGTCAGGTCGACGAAAATGCTTTGCAGTGCGTCAAAGCGGATTGGTTTGGTGTGAAACCGGTTCATGCCAGCAGCGACAGCCAGTTCGCGAAACTCCTCGCGCCCGTGTGCCGTCAGACCGATGATCTGGGTCTGCGCGTTCGGACCCTGATCAGCACGCAAACGCCGAGTGGCCTCAATCCCGTCCATGACCGGCATTGCGATGTCCATAAAGATGACGTCGAACAGGGATTCGCTCGCCTTTTGCAGGCAATCGGCCCCGTTGACGGCCTCGACAACATGATGACCCATTGCGCAAAGCATGTCGCTCAGAACACTGCGATTGATCGAATTGTCCTCGACAATCAGCACCTTGCGCGCAAGGACGGGCGCTGGTGCGTCGACACTGGGCTTCTTGTCGGTGTTGTCTTCGTCCACCGCGCTCAGCGCCGACAAGGCAAGCGTGAAGGTCGATCCGGTTGCTTCGCTCTTGGTCAGCGTCACATCACCATCCATGGCCCGCGCAATCCGTCGAGAAATAGCGAGGCCAAGCCCGTCTCCGCGGTCCTGTCGTCCTGTGCTGTTGGCCAGAACCACAAAATCATCAAAGACCTGATCCTGCTTTTCCTCGGGGATACCAACCCCGGTGTCGCTGACCTCGAACCGCAGCGAAGAGGATTGGGGACCATGTATTCCGCTGACATGAAGACGCACACCACCTTCGTCCGTGAACTTGATCGCATTTCCGAGCAAATTCGTGAGGATCTGCCGGATACGACCAGAGTCCCCATGAAAGCGTTGCCGCATTGCCGCGTCGATCTCGAGCGTGCAGGTCAGGTTCTTTTCCTGCGCCAGCGGCTCAAAAACGTCCATTAATCCATGCATCAAGTCGGCCAAGTCAAAATCCTGAAAAGACAGTTGGAGATTGCCGTTCTCAATCCGCGTGATGTCCAGCGCCTCGTTCACATGTTCCAAAAGCACTTCGCTGGAAGACGTGGCAATCTGCGCATATCGCCCCTGTTCCTCGGACAGGGGCGTCGTCTTTAGCAAGTCGAGCACGCCCAGTATGCCATTCAGCGGCGTGCGCATCTCATGGCTCATCACTGTCAGAAACTGTGACTTTGCAGTGTCGGCCCGTTCGGCACGGTCACGTGCATCGATCAGTTTTTGTTCATTGATCTTGCGATGACTGATGTCGCGGATATAGGCGATAAAGATCGTCTCGTTGCCGTTATGGGTGGTTGTGATATTCAGTTCGACTGGGAATTCTTCGCCGCCTTTTCGCAACGCGGCAAGTTCAACGCGCCCTGCATCGACGACGCGCGGCTTGCCCGTCTCAAGATAGCGGATCATCCCGTTGTGATGCGCATCCCGCATGCGGTGGGGAATAAAAGTGTCTTCCATTGTTTTGCCGACAATCTCGTCGCGGGTCCAACCGAACACGCGCTCAGCCGAGGTGTTGAAATCAATGATCTCTCCGCTTTGGTTGGCCGTCACTATGGCGTCCAATGACGCCGTGACCGTCGATGCCAGTTGTTTGGTCGAGGCAACCAGTTCGGCATCACGATGATCCGCGCGGCGCAAAAGGCGATCCAGCACGGTCAGCAGACCAGCCATCACAACAAGAAGGGCCATCGCGATGCCACCAGTAAGCGCAAGTTGGCCGGCAAACTGAGACCGGCGCAGTTCGGCCTGCTCTGCCCCAAGGCGCACGCCCAACAACGCAACATCGCGCACGAGCGGGCGTACATCTCTCACAAGCTGCTGCATCTGTACCAAGGCAGCACCCGCAAGCGGCCCCGGAGCGTCAGACAGGGCGATCGCAGCCTCGGCAAAGGCGTTGATGGGTGCGATCAGCGCACGCGCTTCTTCACTGTCGCCAAAAATTTCCGCAGATCGACCGGTATTGATGATGTTCAAGCGGCTCAGCGCGATATCCACGCGCAGCTGAATCGCTTCGTCCGGCAGGGATTGCGTCGCGATTTGCGTGCTGATCGCGGCGTCAAGATTGGCAAACTCAGTGTCGATCTGCGTGATGCTCCACTGCAGATTATCCTCGGCCGCCCGAGACAGGTCCTGCAATTGGGACAGCAGGTTCGCAGCCATCGACGCGAGCAGTACGGCAAGCAGGACGACTCCCGCCAAAATTGCCAGCCGATAGCGGTTCAACCCAGATTTCACGCGGACCTCATTGTCTTTGGTCAACGTAACCGCGTGACGTCCGTCAATCCACGACCTTCAAGCGATTGAGTTGCCAGATGCTCCAAGCATACGTCGTCTCGGTTTGATATTTGGTATCCGAGTCGTAGGGGAACACCACCCAATAAGGGCCCTTGTCACGCACTGACATTGTTTCTCCGTTCATCCGCGTGGCCACAATCGGGACGCCCTCTTCCAGACGGTCCACCGGCATCTCGACCTTGTAATCGTTCAATGCAACCATTTCGATGACGCTGCCTTGGGCAAACGCATCGCCAAGCAATGCCTTGAGGGGCACTCCGGAAAAAGTCACGGTTCCGTCGGTCCAAATGGTCGAGGTTTCGAATGTGACTTGCGGCATGGCGTCAAGGTCCGCCAACTCCAGAACGATGGGCCCACTTTCAAAAGCCGGAGCAGTGATTTCAAGCGCAGTCGCAGATTGCGCTTCGGCCTTGCCATACCACCCGGACAGAAGTGCGAGGGTCAAAACAAATACATGTCTGAAGATTGTCCTTGCCATGATCGCTCCTTTGTTTGGTGTCACGCCTGCCATAACTGACCTGTCGGCTCAGGTGTTCAGGGCATTGGCATAGACACCTATCCCAAAGCATAGTCAGGCCATGGTCTGGCCCATTTTTTCGGCTACACTATGGCCGCGTTGCCAGGATCGAAGACATGCCAAACATTTTGATTGCCGATGACCACGATCTCGTTCGGGACACGATTGCCGCCTACTTGGAAACAGTGGATGGCTTTGGCGTGTTCACTGCTGCCAACCTCACGGAAGCGCTGGAAAAAATGCGTGGCATCGACGCAATCGATCTCCTGATCCTCGACTACCACATGCCGGGCATGAACGGGCTGAATGGACTTGAACAGGCACGCAAGGCATTTCCATCCGTCAAGGTTGCTCTCATGTCGGGCGTGGCAACCCGCGACGTGGCCACTTCGGCCATGGCAAACGGGGCACATGGGTTTATACCAAAATCACTGACCGCCACCTCTTTGGTCAATGCCATCCAGTTCGTGCTGTCTGGCGAGCGGTACTTCCCGTTTGATTTCGGTACGCGTGAGGCCAATCCAAAGGTCAACGGCGCGTTCTCAAATCTGTCCGAACGCGAAATGCAGACCCTCGAACAGCTTAGCATTGGTCTGTCAAACAAGGAAATTGCGCGCAACCTTGGCGTTCAAGAGGTCACGGTTAAGCTGCACGTCAAAAACGTGTTTGCGAAACTGGGGGTCTCAAACAGAACCCAAGCTGCTTTGCTCGCCAAGGAAAATCATCTTTTTTGAACGGCGCAAGGTCTGGCTTGCGAATGCGATTGCACCCGGGCTTTGGGAACTGGACCGAATGCGTTCAACCCGGTGCGGAACGCATTCTGCCTTGTATCCTGCGCACCGCTCAAACGCTTGCGGGCGATCCATGACCTGTCGCGGTGTGTGTGCGGCTTACAGGTTCGCGTAGTCCTCCATCGGTGGGCAGGTACATGACAGGTTCCTGTCCCCCCAGACGTTGTCGACCCGATTGACCGGCGGCCAGTATTTGTCGACCCGGAATGAACCCGCAGGAAAACACGCACTTTCACGGCTGTAGGGGCGGTCCCAGTCACGCACCAGATCCTCCATCGTATGCGGCGCGTTCTTGAGCGGGTTGTTTTCGGCATCCATCGTGCCGTCCTCGATGGCCTGAATTTCGGCGCGGATACCAAGCATCGCGTCACAGAACCGGTCGAGTTCGGCCTTGGTCTCCGACTCGGTGGGTTCAATCATCAGTGTCCCGGCAACAGGCCACGACATTGTCGGCGCATGGAATCCGCAATCCGCCAGACGCTTGGCGATATCGTCAACAGTGACGTGAGCGCTGTCCGCAAACGGCCGCGTGTCGATGATGCATTCATGCGCGATACGCCCCGTCGGTCCTTTGTAAAGCACCTCAAAGGACCCCTCGAGACGCTTTGCAATGTAATTGGCGTTCAGGATCGCAACCCGGGTCGCCTGCGTCAGACCCTCGCCACCCATCATCAGGCAATAGGCCCATGAAATCGGCAACAATGAGGGCGAGCCAAAGGCGGCAGCACTCACCGCACCCGATCCGCCGTTGGGGTCGCCGGGCAGGTGGGGTGTGAGGTGCGCTTTGACCCCGATTGGTCCCATGCCGGGACCGCCTCCACCGTGGGGGATGCAGAAGGTTTTGTGCAAGTTCAGGTGACTGACATCCCCGCCCAGATCGCCCGGACGGCTCAGGCCGACCATCGCGTTCATGTTTGCGCCGTCAATATAGACCTGCCCGCCGGCCTCATGCGTGATCTTGCAGACCTCAATGACCGTCTCTTCGAACACACCGTGGGTCGAGGGATAGGTGATCATGCACCCGGCGAGGTTGTCGCGGTGTTCGGCCACCTTGGCCCGGAAGTCATCCACGTCGATATCGCCGTTGGCGGCAGATTTCACAGGCACAACCTTCCAGCCAACCATCTGGGCAGAGGCGGGGTTGGTGCCATGCGCACTCATAGGGATCAGGCAGATGTTGCGATGCCCTTCACCGTTGGCGCGGTGCCAGCTTGCGATGCTCAGAAGGCCCGCATACTCGCCCTGCGCACCCGAATTGGGTTGCATCGACACGGCGTCGTAGCCGGTGATGTCGCAAAGTTTCGCCGACAGATCGTGAATGATCTCGGTATATCCTGCCGCCTGATCCGTGGGGCAGAAGGGATGCAATAGCGAGAATTCGCGCCAGCTGACCGGCATCATTTCAGCGGCCGAATTCAACTTCATCGTGCAAGAGCCCAGCGGGATCATGGCCCTGTCCAGCGCCAGGTCACGATCTGCAAGTCGGCGCATGTACCGCATCATTTCGGTTTCCGCCCGGTTCATGTGAAAAATCGGGTGGGTCATGAAATCAGACGTGCGGATCAGCTTTTCCGGCATGTTGTAGTGCGGTGTGTAGTCCTTGTCCCGTCGTTCAATGCCAAAGGCACGCCAGACCTTTTCAATGATTGCAGGCCGGGTGGCCTCGTCCAGAGTGATGCCAACGGCAGTCGTGCCGACGCGGCGCAGGTTGACGTCTTCGTCCACGGCGGATTTGATCACCGCAGACTGCAGCGGCCCCACATCCACCGTGATCGTGTCAAAGAAGGTTGCAGGGCGCACATCGAATCCTGCTTGCTTCAGGCCTTCGGCCAGGCGCGCCGTCTTGCGGTGAACGCGCTGCGCAATGGCCTTGAGGCCTTCGGGACCATGAAAGACACCGTAGAAACCGGCCATCACGGCCAGAAGTGCCTGAGCGGTACAAACGTTCGACGTGGCCTTCTCCCGGCGGATATGCTGTTCGCGCGTTTGCAATGACAGGCGATAGGCCCGGTTGCCGTGACTGTCGACCGACACCCCGACGATGCGCCCCGGCATGTTGCGCGCATAGCCCGCCTTGGTCGCCATGTAGGCGGCGTGCGGACCACCATAACCCATGGGAACGCCAAAGCGCTGGGTGGACCCAACGGCAATGTCTGCCCCCATCGCGCCCGGTTCCTTCAATAGCGTCAGCGCCAACGGGTCGGCAGAAACGATGCCGATTGCTTTGGCCTCATGCAAGCGCGCCATGGCATCCGTGAAGTCCCGAACGTGTCCGTATGTTCCGGGATACTGAAAAATCGCGCCAAACACGGCGCTGGCGTCCAGGTCATCCGGGTTGCCCACGATGATATTGATGCCCAACGGTGCGGCCCGCGTCTGCATCACGGCAATGTTCTGGGGGTGGCAGTTTTCGTCGACGAAGAAGCCCGTCACTTTCGACTTGCTGACCCGTTGCGCCATGGTCATGGCCTCGGCGCAGGCTGTGGCCTCGTCCAGCAGCGACGCGTTGGCAATCTCAAGCCCTGTGAGGTCCGACACCATGGTCTGGAAGTTCAACAACGCCTCAAGACGGCCCTGACTGATCTCGGGCTGGTAGGGTGTGTAGGCTGTGTACCACGCCGGGTTCTCAAGGATATTGCGCTGAATCGCAGGGGGCGTGACCGTCCCGTGATACCCCTGCCCGATCAGCGACGTGAGCACTTTGTTTTTGGATGCCGTCACCCGCATGTGGTGCAACAACTCACGCTCGGACTTGGCCTTGCCGAAATCCAGCGGCTCCTTTTGCCGGATATTGGCCGGGATCGTGTCATCGATCAGCGCATCAAGGTCTTTCGCCCCCACGACGTCCAGCATCTCTTCCATTTCTGCAGGCGATGGCCCGATATGGCGTCGGTTTGCAAAATCATAGGGCAGGTAGTCGGTGGGTTTGAAAGTCATGTTCAGCGTTCCTTCAGCCGATCAGAGCGTTGTAGGCATCTTCGTCCAGCATCTCTTCGAGTTGGGACGCATCGGATGGTTTGATCTTGAAGAACCAGCCATTGCCCAATGGGTCGCTGTTGGCGAGGCTTGGATCGTCGGCAAGGTCGGTGTTTACATCGACGATTTCACCGTCAACCGGAGCCATGATGTCCGAGGCCGCCTTGACGCTTTCGATCACCACGATTTCATCATCCTTGCTGACAATTGTGCCGACCTCGGGCAGTTCGACAAAAACCAGATCGCCAAGTTGGGTGGTCGCATGTTCCGTGATGCCCACAACGTATGCATCCCCGTCGGCGCGCAGCCATTCGTGTTCTTCAGTGTATTTCATGGGTTTCCCTCTCTGTTTACCTTTTGAAATTGGCTGGCGTGAACGGCATGTTCGTCACCGTCACGGGGTGGCGTTTGCCGCGCAATTCACCGTAAAGCGTGGTTCCCTGTGCGGCGTGCTCAATCCCGACATACCCCATGGCCACGGGGCCACCGACAGTGGGTCCAAATCCGCCGGAAGTTATTGTCCCGACGGGGTCGATTGCATCTTCCTTGTCAAACAATGCAACGCCTTCGCGCATGGGTGCACGACCAGTCGGCAGCAGGCCAACACGTTTGCGCGCGACCGGGCCTCCGATCTGGCCCAACACATGCTCCGCCCCGGGGAACCCCCCTGCCCGGTCACCACCTGTGCGGCGTACCTTTTGGATGGCCCACTGCAGCCCTCCCTCAACCGGCGTCGTCGTAGCGTCGATGTCATGGCCGTAAAGGCAAAGCCCAGCCTCAAGCCGCAGTGAGTCCCGCGCACCCAGACCGATGGGTTCAACATCCGGATGATCCAGCAGCGCCTTCGCAATGCTTTCAGCGGCATCGGCGGGCACCGAGATCTCATACCCGTCTTCGCCCGTGTAGCCTGACCGGGACACCCACGCTTCGACCCCGTTCAGGTCCAGCGTCGCAACATCCAAAAACCGCATCTTCGCAGCCCGCGGATCCAGTGCCCCAAGCACGCCTTCCGCAGCAGGCCCCTGCAGCGCAACCAGCGCACGATCCGTGATTTCGGCTACCAAAAGATCAGGTTCAAGGGCAGCTTTCATATGCGCAATATCCGCCTCCTTGCAGGCGGCATTGACCACGACAAAAACGTGATCCCCACGATTTGCCAGCATCAGATCGTCTTCAATGCCGCCATTCGCATTCGTGAAAAACCCATAGCGCTGCCGGTTCTCGCCAAGACCCAGCACATCGACCGGGATCAGCGCCTCGAGACCCGTCGCTGCCGCCTCGTAACTGGTTCCGCGCACGATGATCTGCCCCATGTGGCTGACATCAAACAGCCCGGCCCTGGCCCGCGTATGCAGGTGTTCCTTCATCACACCAAGAGGATACTGCACCGGCATGTCATACCCCGCGAAGGGCACCATTTTGGCACCAAGCGACAGGTGCAGCGCGTGCAGCGGTGTCTGTTTGAGAGATGTCATGCCGTCACCGCCTGTCTGCAAGCCGACGAGATTACATCATATCACGCGGCACCCATTTAAGCGCAGAAAACATCTGCGCATCGGTGCCTCCTCTGTCCTCTTTGCCTGAGATCATTATCCCTTCGGCGGGTGCATTCGCACCACTCTCCAGAGTATTCGTTGTCCGGCGCTGGTCCTGTGGCCTGAGAGTTTCCGAGGCAGTTGCTCCTTCGGCACCAGAGAACTGGTTCTCCCAACGTCAAACGCTACGTGTTTCGTATAGGAAACAAATCCACGATGGCAAGACCTATCTGGAATGACACAGCACTTACGTGCCAGTCAGCACGCCGCCCAGAGCCGTACGGAACCGTTGGGTAACCTTGGCAAAGCCTTCATCGGTGCCGTGAATTTCGTCGATCCAGTCGGTTACTTCAGACATCGCGCCCCGGCAGTCCACAACCACGACGTTGCTATGCGTTCGAGCCAAATCTTCCAGCATGTCATACAGTTGGTCGATCAGTCGGATAACAATGTTGCGTCGCAAGTCCCGTTGCGCCTGAGTGGCAAACGGAAAATTGCGCTGGTCCAGCGGTTGTCCCAACCACTCGTTGTTGGCTGCATGAATCGGATTGCGCGGATCGTTTTCGAAATGAGGGAACGGAAACGTGTAGTCATAGCCATGCACAACGATCGGTAGCGTTTCGAGGCCAGGCTCAGCGCGCACATCGGTGATGACCCGCGTGTAGGCATCCCGCAGTTTGGTCAACCGTTCCTGAAGAACGTCGGCGTTGATGTGGTCATCAATGCTGGATCTGGTCGGGTCAAAGTCCTTGATAATATCAAAGAGTGCGGATTTCCCCGTTTGCGGGTCTTCACCGATGATGTCGTTGCCCGCAGCCGAGAACAAAAAGGCCTGCACATTGTCCTTTTGCCGTCGCAGGTTGATCATGTATTCGCGCCCGCCAGATTGCTCAGGGCCGTCGACCATGTTTTCCGCCGTGTCGCCTGCGGCGGCCAGGGACAGGATGGCGAATTGATCCGACAGGTGATCAAGAATTTCGTCGATCAGTATCGGGAACTGGAACCAGCTGTCCCCTTCGGCGACCAGCACCGGCTTTTGTCTGTTGAAGATACGATCGAGATTGAAGGACAATCGCCGGGCGGTACGTTCAATGCCGTTGCCAGCCTGCATCGCATTTTCAAGTTCAATGTCATCCGGGATGTCCACAACCAGATCGGGATTGGGCACCACGGTAAAATCAAATCCGCTCTTGCCGGGAATTGTTTTGGAATAGGTACGAAACTCCTTGCGGCGATTGCGGTCTGCAGAAAGGGAGACATAAGTGTCGTATGAAATCTTATCCATGGAAAAACCTTGCATAACAAAGCCCGTTTTCTAGGCTTGCGGGTATTCTACACCAATTTTGATTGCGAGATGACATGTCCATTACACCACAGGACCTGGACCCCCACATACTTGGCAAGAGCATTGAACGCCTGCGTGCACGCAAAGATAAGTGGCAGAAATCAATACAAAACATCGCGCGCGGAAATGGCCGTGCATTGGAAAGTGATCAACGCAAGCTCAAAGCCGAGTTACGCCAAACTGCGCTGGCTGAAGTGGAAGTCGACGAATCATCCCGTTTTCTGATGCTCACGCCAGGGTTGGGACAAGAAGCCGGGATCGGCGAGCGCAACAACATCCTCTCGGGCGAGTTTCTGGAGATCGGCATTCTGACGGCACGCGCCGTTTGTCACATATCCAGAGGCCTCGAAACGGGGACGGGGTTTCTGGTCGGAAATGGGATCGTTGTCACCAACCACCACGTCATCAAGGACAAGGCAGAGGCAAAGACCGCCATGTTCGAGTTTCTGTTTGACGACAACCGGATCGGCACTCCGCGCAGTACAGAGGTGTATGTGGCTGACACGGACCACTTCTTTTGGGCGGATGAAGAACTTGATATCTGTTTCCTCCGTCTTCAAGGCGTGACCGACATCAACATCTTTGGCTGGCTGCCGCTCTTGCGAGAAGAAGGCAAGGCACTGATCGGCGATGCGACCAACATCATCCAGCATCCCGACGGAGAGAAGAAACGCATCGTCGTGCATGACAGCGTTTTTACCCTCGTGGACAACGACACCGATGCCGATGCGTTTTGCTGGTATTCAGGCGACACCAATCCGGGCAGTTCCGGCTCACCCGTCCTCAACAACCGCTGGGAGGTTCTTGCCGTACACCACAAGGCGATCCCCGATACCGACGTGAACGGTCATGTCCTCGACATCAACGGCAAGAAGATTTCCGAGGAAAGGTTTGCCGAGAACAACGCTCAGGTGCGCTGGCTGGCCAACGAAGGAATCCGTGTGTCACGGATCGTGGATGCATTGGAAGCCAAAGTCTTTGACAATCCACAATATGCCAAGGTGCGGGATGATCTGCTGGCCCTTTGGGCCGATCCGATGGGTACGGAACGGGCGCGCCGTGCGTCCTATGACGGCATGGGCAAGCAGCTTTAGGGTCGGGTTTGCAACTCCGCTATAAGCGCGCGGTAAAACAGAACCGACAGGATCACCCCGAAAGCTGCATCAAAGAGTGCAAACCGCCAGAACGCAGCCCCAAGGCACAGATAGATGACGACCATCAGGAACCGCCCGAAGATCGCGATGGCCACCTGGAAACGTTGGGTGACCGGCTCCAGATAGGCCAACATCTGCAACGCTGATGCGACGATCACCATGCCGCCCCAGATCGGCAGGAATGGCAAGGCATCGAAAGGATCCAGTCCGACAATCCGGGCCCCTAAACGGGGGGCAAGGATGCAGACCAGCGCGATCAGGCTTTGCAGGGCCAGATTGATTGCGTACACACGCCGAAACTGCGTCAGCGCGCTGCGCGCCTGCGCCTCGGTCCATCCAATTTCCAGCGAAGACATTAAAATACTCCTTTAGAACGTCAGCAAATAAGCAATCAAATCAGCCTTGTCCGAGGCACTCAGTTCGGTGCCCCACACATGACCCGTGTTCGCATTTCCACGTAGTGTCGTGTCAAAACAGCCCGGTCCGCTTGTGCAGGGCGGCGATGTAAATCCGCCATGAGGATCAATCACATCACCCCCGCGCAAGAACTTTTTTGGCCTTTCGGACGGTGACGTCAGCAGATCAGCCAGAGTTGGCATAGAGCCGTTGTGCAGGTACGGGCCGCGCAGCCACAAACCATCAAGCGGAGCGTTGGCATAACCGTCCGTTTTCTGGAACTGACGGAACGCATAAGGCGTGTCCTTGAACAACTCAGCCACCTGTTCGTCGCGAAAGGCCTGCGTGTAGCTTTTCAGCCTGTTGGGGTCTGTGCCGACCTCGTCAAGCACGGTGACTTCGCCCAGCAGGTCGCCTTCAAACACATACCCATCGGGACCTTGCCAGCCGTGGCAACTTGCACAGTCACGCATGTATAAATCCAGTCCGCGCGCCACGGCCTCCGGGTCTGGCTGGTGCGGGCTGGCTGGCGGCTCAAGGTCCAGCAGCCACTCCGCAACCCGCTCGATTGAACCGTGATCGACCGTTTCCGGCGTTACCCCTGCCCCGAGCGCGGCGGAAAGGTTGCGTTCGGCCAAAGACGGATTGTTGCCATCCCAGTGCAGCTGCATCCCCTCTCGCGGATCTTGCAGAAAGATGGACGGAAAATCGGATGCGCCCACAACTTCTTCCTCGCTCAGAGTGTCGGCGGGCCAGTCAAACTCAAGCACTTTGTAAGGGTTGAACGTATCAACCCGCCCATGACCCCAGTCCGGTTGCCGATCAAGCAGCGGCTGCAGGCGGCTGGCCCGCGCGATCATGCCCTCGCGCAGGCGCGGAAAGACGGCCATGTTCCACAAGATGCGTTCGATCGGACCCAGCCCAACGCCCGCATCGGCCATCGCACTGCGCAGCGAGTCAGGCGCCATCCGTGGATCAGACGCCGCCCCCAAAATAACATTGGTGAACCCGTGCAGATCCAGCTGATGCGCAGGCATTCCCGTGACGATCTGTGGTTCGTTTTCTTCACTCGCGCGATACGTGCCCGCATGGCACACCGCGCAATTGAACCAAACCAGATCAACCCCACTCACCCGCCGTTTTGAAATGCCGATCGGCAAGTCCTGCGTCCCGTCATAAAGAAACCCAAAGCTGCTGTAGTCGCCTGCCGGGAACTCTTCGGGGAAAAGTACAGGCAGGGCCTGCCAGACCTTGTATGGAATGCCTGACGCCACCTCTGCCCCAATTGAGCCGTAGCGAAAGTGCTCATCATCGTCACTGTAGTAAGGCGTGCCAGATTGCAGCACACGAAGGATCAGGCCGATCCCGACGGACAATGCAAGCGCCGCCGCAACAAGGACCAGCCACAAGACCGGTCGCCAACGACGGCGACGTTTTGCGAGGGCAGCTTCAACGGCACTTACTGCGGTCACGTCACGAAGCCTCCGGTATCTGAAGCGAGGCCTTGGTTTGATACACCTCCATCAGCTGATCAATCATCGCATCCCGCGACGGGAAACGCGCCAGTTCGTGACAGCCCATTGGCAACTTGGGCGCGCCCACAAGGCACTTGTTGCAATGGGTGCAGGGTGCGGGCGGCAGATCATGCCCGGCGGCCCAGATGTGCGGCAGGTCCGGATTGGCGACCAGCGCGCGGGCCATCGAGACCCCGTCGATATGCCCCAACGCATTGCGCACCGACGACGCGGTCTGCCAACCGCCGGTGGAGATCACCGGGATGCGCACCGCGTCCTTGATCAACCGCGCTTCTTCATATCCGACCCCTTCAACCGGTCGACCCTTTTTCATGCGGAACCAGAGCCAGCGAAAGATCGGGCGCAACATCGGATAACGAAACAGCAGGAAGTTTCGAAATCCGCTCACTCCGGACGAGATCATCGCATCATAGGTCACGGCCAACACATCGAGCGGCAAATCACCCGGCGGGTTCAAGGGATGCGGAAACAGCGACCCTGTCGAGACGTGTAGCGCGTCTGCCCCCAAGGCCTCGCACCATTGAGCCACCTGAATGGTATCGACAACGGTATTCCCTTTGCCCTCCCACGGCAGGACGTTGTTGTGATCCGTGGCCGACAGCTTGACCTGCACGTGAAAGTCACGACCCACCTTGGCGCGGATCGCCTCGATCACCTCCAGCAAGAACCGCGCCCGGTTGCGCAGCGCACCCCCATAGCAATCCGTACGGTCGTTTATGGCGGAACTCAGAAACTGGGTGAACAGGTATCCGTTCGCGGCGTGCAACTCGACACCATCAAGCCCCGCTTCACGCGCGCGCCACGCCCCTTGGGCGAAGTCGCGCACCATCTGGCGCACTTCGCCGGTCGACATTGCCTGACAAAGAAAGCCGTGCAGCGACTCCATCTTTGACGTTGGTGCAGGGCTGGGACGGTGCATGTTATGCACACCCGGAATGTCCATCTGACGACCCGAATGGCTGAGTTGAAGGATGTATTTGGCGCCATGCGCCCGCACGGCCTCCCCCAGTTTTTGCCAGAGCGGAATAAAGTCATCACGGTGGATCGTGGCGTAGCCCGCAATGATCCGACCATCCATACGCACCGGGACGTAGGACGAGATCACAGCCCCTGCACCGCCGGCGGCAAACCGGCACTCCCAGTTGATCCGGGTTTGGGTCAGCGAGCCGTCTTCGTTGTCAAAACGCCCCGAAATGTTGGACCGGAAAATGCGGTTCTTGACCGTGAGGTTCCGGAATTCCAGCGGCTCGAAGATCGGATCGCTCATGGCGCGCCCCCCGCCTCGATCCAGATGCGGTGCAAAAGGTCTGGCACCAGCGCATGGGCGGGGCATCCGCTCCACGCATCACGCAGGAACGCATCCCGAGGATCAAGCGTGCGTCGAGTGACGTCCGCCGTCTGCAAGATGACCAAGGTGCCGTTTTCAAGCCCCCCTGCGCGCGTCTCGACCGGAGCGGTACCCTGCCGGACGACCTGGGTTGGAGCCGTCATCGCGCGGGCAAGGGCGACTTTGGCTGCAGTCTCGCGCGGCAAGGCGCGCAGAATTTTCAGAGAAGCCGCAAAGTTTTGCGAAGCGATCCCCAATGTGTGGACCGCATTCAGATCACCATCACATGCCTTGAAAAGGACAGAGCGCGCATTGCGCGAGCCGCCAACAAGCCAGTCCAGAAATTGACGCAAAAGCCCGCCGTTCAGAACCCGGCCGATGTCCTCTGCTGCTTTGACGGTTCTAAAACTGGGTTCGAACGAGTCGAGAACCACACAGCCGAGTACCGCTTGGGTCGCGCGCATCGCATCGCCCGACCCGTTGCGCACAAACGCCGCAGCTTCGGTGACCGCCGCAGCGCACCGATCGGCGAGATCGGGCGCCTCTATCCGTTGGACCAACTCTGCGCGCATATCCAGCCGGCCTTGGTCGTCCGGCGCGCGCCCGCTGGGCAAAACACGTCTTTCGGCGCGAAACAGATCCGAAGCCATGCGCGCAATGAACCGGTTGAGCAACGGGCCGCGACCGGGGGTAACTCGTCCCAGCCGCGTGTCCTCTGAAACGGATCGCAAAACGCCCGGATCACGCACACGCTGCACGTCGATCAGACCGGGAACCTTCATGACGCCCGTGTCCACGGAAAGAACATGTTGCGCGCATTGCCAAAGGCCGGGGCCAGATCCGGGCAATGTCGCTTCACGACGGTTTCCATCGTGTTTTCCTGTATCCAGCGAAAGCCTGCTTCGGTGTAGATTTCTGGCCGGAAATCATCCGTAAAGAAGCGGTCCGACTTCAGACGCCGGGACGCCATCAGGATAAAGATGCGAAACGCCGTATCAGAAAACCCAAAGCGCGGAGGCTGCCCACGCTCGGACTGACTTTCAGCCAGCGTGCCGATCAACAGATCGACCTTGTCGACGGTGCCATAGACCTCTTGCAACTCGGCCTGCCACGTCTTGTTAGAGGTAATCTCGGCAAAGGTCTCGGGCACCTTCATGCCCAACTGCCTTCGGAATTCAGCAAAGCGGGGAACACCGCGCTCGCGGTCGCGCAGGATATCGACCGCCGCCAGATCGATGCGCCGCCCGTTTTCGCGCGTCATGTCACGCAAGCCATCCGGATAATTGTGCAGCACCAGGGCGCCCGGGTTTTCCGTACACAAGCTGTAGCAGACATCTTCAAAGCTCAGCTTTTCATACAAGTCTCGGGAGGCGCCAAAGCTCACCTGCTTGAGGTCAGCATCCAGAACATGTGCGTCATTCCCGCTGCGCCGGAAAGTGTAGGCATCAGGCATGAGCGAGTGCAGACGGTAAACGGATGCAAACTCCTCTGTCATCGCATAGGGCGCACCATGATGGTCCACGGGTGATCCCGGAATGCCGTTGATCACTTCGCTGTCTGACGCCCGACCAAAGGCATTGGTGATCCGCTCGCCCATGAGGCCCCAGTAGTTGCCGCGCATCGCCATGCGACCCACAGGGCTGTCCATCAGTGCCGGCGTCCATTCGACCGTGTGGATTTTCGCCAGCAAGGCCGAGACAACCAGCCGCGCTTTGCCGAACAGCCATTCACCGGAGGCATTGGGATAGTCGACCTTCAGCCGGGCAACGACGGCATTGTGTTCACGTGCAAACAAAGTGTGCAGCACCGACAGGCCGATCCACCAGTTTCCGTTCACTCCGGACAATTCGAGGTTCTTGATCGCGGCCTTGCTGTCCACGGGCAACAGCCCCTTGTCATCAAGCGCCAGTGTGCCATCGGGCAGAACAGAGGTGCCCGAACCTGTCCGCACCTGTTCCAACCGAGTCTGGTTGGACCCGTAGATCTGGCTGGCGTCCCACCAATGGGTCTCGACATTGACGAAAGCCTGCGGTCGGCCCTCTTCGGGCTCAGGCCGGGTGGTGGCAAGCACCTCCATCTTGTTACCCCAGTCATCGCCTTCGGGCAACGGAATCTCAATGGGCCGGGTCTTGTCGTTCTTGCCGTGGGACAACCAGTCGTGGACCATGAACTGGATCCACGCCGCGGCCAGCACATTCAGATGCGGCACAGGTACGAATTCGCGGCGCTTCATCAACTTGTTCGAGACCAGTCGCGGCGACGGCGTCATCAATTCGTCGCCGGTTTCACCAAATGTGGCGTCCATCGCAAGGTTACGGCCAAAGCGCGCCCCGGCCATGCCCATCCACGGCTTGCCCATGTCGTTGTAACTGCCATCTGCTGTGCGGAAATTGACCGGATCGTGTGCTGCAGGCGGGGTGGGCGGTGCAACCTCAGTGTCGATCAGATTGTCACGCCGCATGTTCTCGCGGTGCCCCAGAATGATGGCAAGGGCGGGCACAAAGTTCCAACGAAACCAGACACGACGGTCTTCGGTTTTACGGGCAAGCAGCCCCAAAATGGACATCAGCAGCCTCAAAAAATAAATTTAGCAATGGTTGAACGTTAGCAAATTTCGCCGCTCGTATAAAGTGTAGATGCAAAAGCGAGGGTGGCTTGGGCGGCAAGCTGTGGGGCGACGACGAGAAAAATCCGACTGCGAAGGGCACGTCAGGCAGGGTTGGTTCGGGCACCGCCTTTCCTATGGGCTGTCTTCGCCCACGACGACAACTTCGACCCGACGGTTGGCTTCGCGTCCCGCAGCCGTCAGGTTCGACGCGATGGGCGCAAGGTAGCCCATCCCGTTTGCTTCTATCCGAGCGGGCGGGACGCCGTAGCGGTCGATCAGTGCCTGCCGCACCGACTGTGCCCGCGCGCGCGACACAGTGATGTTGGCCTCGAGCCCCCCGACAGTGTCCGTGTGCCCCACGACCGCAATCCGCAGGCCGCTGCGCTCTTCCATCAGGGCGGCGATTTGGGCCAGTTCCGGAACATCCGCTCCGTTCAGCGTGGTCTTGCCCACTTCGAATTCAAGGCTGCGCAAAACGGCGTGCCCATCTTCCAGCAGACGCGACACCAGTGGGCCGTTGTCCTGGGGCGTTGTCGTCGGCGGATCGATCCGGCTTGGGGTGTCAATGCTTGCCGGCGTGCCGACCTGCACGATTTGGATGTATCCAGCCCCCGCGACCGCGCTGGCCAGCAGCGTCACTGCCGTATCGCCCTCTGGCGATACCGCACTGAGGAAATGGTAGTCGCGAATGTTGACATACATGTTGGGCGCAGGCAGCACATCCAGCGCAAACCGGAAATCGAAACCACCGCACATGGCCTGATCGCAGTCCAGCAACACGGTGTAGTTGGCCGCCTCAAGCTGCGCCCGCAAAGGCGCCATAATTTGCAACGGAGTCAGCCCCGAAGTCGTGATGCGATAGGCGCGGTTGCTGACGGGTCCTTCGAACATGCGGGTTGGAACCCTGCTATCGGCAAATGGCCCCACTGGCACGGCCTGTTGCGCCAGTGTCCGGTCGCGGGCCGCGGTTTGGCTGGCCCCGGTCGGCAAAGTCAGGTCGAGCGCGGCCAAAGGCCATGCTTGACAGCACAAAAGTACCGCAAACCAATGGCGCGCCCGCCTCATCCCTAACGCGCCTGCGCGTGGTATTCGGGGTTCGGCTTCATCGCTGTGGCACTCGCCACACGGTTGGACATGTTGAAAAAGGCGGCCACGTTGATCACGTCCCAGATATCGCGGTCACTCAGCCCGTGGCTGCGCAGGGTCTCGCGGTCGCTCTCTTCGATTTGGGCAGAGGCCAGCGTGACCTTTTCAGCAAAAAGCAGCATTGCGCGTTGGCGCGGTGTCACCTCGGCCACACGCCAGTTCATCACAAGCGCCTCACCCAGGGCCGGATCGCCCGACAGTTGCCGCACCGCCGCCCCGTGGGCCGTCAGGCAGTAGTGGCAGCGGTTGGTTGCACTAACCACAACGGCAATCATTTCCCGCTCAAGCTTGCTCAGGGCACTCTCACCCAGCATCAGGTCATTGTAGAGCGCGGTGAAGGTGTTGAGCTTGTCGATGTCAAAGGCATGCGCCGTCAGCACGTTGGGGATCATCCCCAGCTTGTCCTGACAGATGTCAAAGTACTTTTGGGTTTGCGCAGGCAACGGATCAACCATGGGCAAGTCGAGGGCAATGGGTGTATCGGTCATGGCGATGTGTCGTCCTTCGTCGGTAGGATGCGGTAATGATAGCCGGGCGCGGGGTCAAAACCCAACCGTTGATAAAGCGCGTTTGCGGGTCCGTTTCTGGCGGTGGTCAGAACGGCAAGGGTTTGGGCGCCGTTGTCCCGCGCCCAGAACGCCGCCTGCCGCATGATCCATTGCGCCACACCTTGGCGCCTTTGGTGTTCCAGCACCTCGACCGCATGAACCATCGCGATCCCGTCGTGAATGGCGACAAAACCGACCCCAGCCGGTTTTTCGTTCCAGCGCGCTAGGATTCCGGTCTTGGCCCGTGCCCGCGCCATGATGTTCAGCCGGGCCGGCCCGATGCCGCCTTTGGCCCAAATTTCCTCCATGATCGCCAACGGTTCCCAAATGGCAAAGGCTGTGACCCGGGGAATCGGGATGTCAGTGAGCGTCTGGACAGGTGTTGCGTAGCCATTTGTGGGGTCAATGATCTGGTAACCCCGCGCGTCCAGTGCTGCATCCAGAGCCCCATCTTCTTCCCGGATCATGAAGAGCGGGGTTTGATTGAGCGCACGCATGGCCATTTCGGCTTGCGCAATGTCGCCAGACCCATCTCC